>URRN01000155.1 GCA_900550185.1 uncultured Collinsella sp. | reverse complement strand
CCTTTATGGACGAGGACGGCAAGGAGAAGCCGCTTATCATGGGTTGCTACGGCGTGGGCGTGTCCCGCTCGCTCGCTGCCGTCGTGGAGCAGCACAACGACGAGCACGGTATCGTCTGGCCGGTCTCCGTTGCCCCGTACGAGGTTGCTGTTATTCCGCTCGACCCCAAGAAGGGGGAGTGCGCTACCGTCTGCGAGCAAATCGTCGAGGCTCTTTGTGCCGAGGGTATCGAGGTTGTCGTCGATGACCGTGACGAGCGTCCCGGCTTTAAGTTTGCCGACAATGACCTTATGGGCTTCCCGTATCAGGTGATTCTGGGCAAGCGCGGCCTTAAGAACGGTACCGTTGAGCTCAAGGACCGTGCTACGGGCGAGCGCGAGGATGTGGCGATTGATGAGGTCGTCGCTAAGGTCGCCGAGCTTGTGAAGGCAGCGCGCCGTTAATCGACATTTCTGCTAGTAGATGTAATTGCAGGGCTGCTCCGTATCTCTCTTAGGACGAGATGCGGAGCAGTCTTTTTTGTTGCGTGAATATGCTCGACGGGTAAAGGAAAACCCCGTAGCCCAAACGAGCTGCGGGGTTTTCCTATGTGCTTCCGATGCGAAATAAATCGCTCAGATATTACTGATAATCGACGACGTCGATCCAGTTCTTCAGGAACTCATCGTTCACGTTGCGCTTACGAGCGAGCTCGGAAGCGGCGACGATGCTCGTCCACTGACGCACGACCTGCATGGGCATGTCGGCGCGGTCGCAGTAGAGCTCCAGGTAGGCCTCGGCCTGGTCCTTGCTGTTGAGGGCAAAGAGCAGGTAAGTGGTGGCAACGTCGGCAGCAGGGGAGCCCTGGGTGGCATGTGCCCAGTCGCAGACGTACAGCTGGCCGTCGTCGCCGACGATGACGTTGGAGGGGTTGAAGTCGCCGTGGCAGACCTTGAACTCCTTGGTCATGCCGTCCAGACGCTCCTGAAGGTTGTAGCGCGTGGTGGCATTGAGCTGATCAAGGCTGTCGATCATGCGGGCGAACTTGTCGCGCTGACGGTTGAGCAGCGGGGAGGTATAGCCGTGGATCTCGATCTGGAGGTCGACGAACATCTCGAGATACTCACCAAAGCGCTGGGGCTCAGCAGTCATCTTCTCGGCAAGGGTGGTGCCCGGAACCTTCTCGGTCACGAGCGCCCAGCCGTTGGCGTTCTCGAGCTGGGAAACCTCGAGAGCCTTGGGGCTGCGGATGCCGCACTCATTGATGCGGGCAAGATTCAAAGCCTCGTTGAACACGTCGGAGACGGGCTTGGTCTCGTTAAAGACCTTGACGATCTTGTCGCCCAGGTCGTAAACGACCTTGTTGCCACGGCGGACGAGCTCGGTCTTGGAATCGGGTAGCAGCATGGTTGCATCCTTTCAACGATGCGATAGAAGCGACGGCGGGGGTGTGTGATACACCCGTGCACCCCCGCCGTTAAAAACCGTGCTAAAACTAGCAGACGGCGTAGTCCTGAGGCTCGCGGCCGTAGTAGGCGTCCAGGTAGAGCTCCTTGATCTCGCTCATGAGCGGGTAGCGCGGGTTAGCGCCGGTGCACTGGTCGTTGAATGCCTGCTCGGTCATCTCGTCGAGGGTGTCGAGGAAGTACTGCTCGTCAACACCGTAGTCGGCGATGGTCTTCTTGACGCCGATGAAGTCCTTGAGTTCCTCGAGCTTCGTGATGAAGTTCTCGAAGACCTCCTTGTCGTCCTTGCCCTCGATGCCGCAGTACTTGGCCATCTCGGCGTAGTTGTGCAGCGCGTTGGGGTAAGGATACTGGGAGAAGGTACCCATCTTGACGGGAGCCTCGGCGGCGTTGTAGCGCATAACGCGGGTCAGGATGACGGCGTTGGCGAGGCCGTGAGGCAGGTGATGGAAGGCGCCGAGCTTGTGAGCCATGGAGTGGTTGAGGCCCAGGAAGGCGTTGGCGAAGGCCATACCGGCCATGCAAGAGGCGTTGTGCATCTCCTCGCGGGCATGCGGGTCCTTGGCGCCGTTCGTGAAGCTGGAGGGCAGGTTCTCGAAGACGAGCTTAGCAGCGCGCTCGGAGAGGCCCTTGGTGTAGTCGGAAGCCATGATGGAGACGTAGGACTCGATGGCGTGGGTCATGACGTCGATGCCGGAGGCAGCGGTCAGGCCGCGCGGGGCGGTCATGCAGTTGTCGGCGTCGACGATAGCCATGTTGGGGAGCAGCGCGTAGTCGGCGAGCGGCCACTTGATGCCGGTCTCCTTGTCGGTGATGATGGCGAACGGCGTGCACTCGGAGCCGGTACCCGAAGAAGTCGGGACGGCGACGAAGTAGGCCTTCTTGCCCATCTCAGGGAAGGTGAAGATACGCTTGCGGATGTCCATGAAGTCCATGGCCATGTCCTCAAACTTGCACTCGGGGTGCTCGTACATCATCCACATGATCTTGCCGGCGTCCATAGCGGAGCCACCGCCGACGGCGATGATGACGTCCGGCTCAAAGAGAGCCATCTGCTTGGCGCCGCGACGTGCGCACTGCAGCGACGGATCGGGCTCGACGTCGTAGAAGCAGTCGTGGGCGATGCCCATCTCGTCGAGCTTGGCCTCGATGGCGCGGGTGTTGCCATTCTTGAAGAGGAACTGGTCGGTGACGATGAAGGCGCGCTTCTTGCCCATGACGGTACCGAGCTCGTCGAGAGCGACGGGCGTGGAACCCTTCTTGAAGTAGACCTTCTCGGGAGCGCGGAACCACAGCATGTTCTCACGGCGCTCGGCCACAGTCTTAACGTTGATCAAGTGCTTCACCCCAACGTTCTCGGAGACGGAGTTGCCGCCCCAGGAGCCGCAGCCCAGGGTCAGAGACGGCTTCATGCCAAAGTTGTACAGATCACCGATGCCGCCGTGCGAGGACGGGGTGTTGATGACGATACGGCAGGCCTTCATGACGTGCTCGAACAGGCTGATCTTCTCGGCCTGGGCGGGGTGCACGTACAGAGAGGCGGTGTGGCCCGGGCCACCGGCGAGCACCAGGTGCTCGGCCTTGTCGACGGCCTCCTGGAAGTCCTTGGCGTGATACATGGCCAGGACCGGGGAGAGCTTCTCGTGGGAGAACTCCTCCTTGGCGGGGTCGGTGGAGGTGACCTCGGCGATCAGGATCTTGGTCTTGGCGGGAACCTCGATGCCGGCGAGCTCGGCGATCTTGGCGGCGGCCATGCCGGGGATGCGGTGATCGAGGGCACCGTTCTTGAACATGGCGGCACGCAGGGCCTCCATCTCGGCACCCTGCTTGACGAAGTAGCAGCCGCGCTTCTGGAACTCGGCCTTAACCTGGTCATAGATGGTGTCGATGACGGTCACGGACTGCTCGGAAGCGCAGATCATGCCGTTGTCGAAGGTCTTGGAGTGGATGATGGAGTTGACGGCGAGCAGCACGTCGGCGGTGTCGTCGATGACGACCGGGGTGTTACCGGCGCCAACGCCCAGGGCGGGCTTGCCCGAGGAGTAAGCGGCCTTGACCATGCCCGGGCCACCGGTGGCGAGGATGATGTCGACGTCGCGCATGACCATGTTGGTCAGCTCGATGGAGGGGACATCGACCCAGCCGATGATGCCCTCGGGGGCGCCGGCCTTGACGGCGGCGTCAAGCACGAGCTTGGCGGCGGCGATGGTGCACTTGGCGGCTGCCGGGTGCGGGGAGATGATGATGGCGTTGCGGGTCTTCAGGCTGATCAGCGTCTTGAAGATCGCGGTGGAAGTGGGGTTGGTCGTCGGGATGACGGCGCCCACGATGCCGATGGGCTCGGCGATCTTGGTGATGCCGTAAGCCTCGTCGCGCTCCAGAACGCCACAGGTCTTGGTGTTCTTGTAAGCGTTGTAGATGTACTCTGCGGCGTAGTGGTTCTTGATGACCTTGTCCTCAAGAACGCCGCGGCCGGTCTCCTCGATGGCCATCTTCGCCAACGGGATACGAGCCTTGTTGGCGGCCATGGCGGCCTCATAGAAGATCTTGTCGACCTGCTCCTGCGTGTACGTAGCAAAAAGCGCCTGGGCCTCTCGCATCTGAGCGAGCTTAGCCTCAAGCGCCTCTACGTTGTCCACAATTGCGGGAGTAGTGTTTTCCGGTGACTTTTTCACCATTTGTGTCTCCTTGCGATCGGAGATTTACCCTACGACTTGCATGATAGCAAGAAATTATTCGGCGAACGGCAAGATTCCCGTAAAAGGCATACTAAAACGCTTCAATATACTGAAGCGTTTTAACTAAAACAATCTGCCTGCTGCGTCGCCCCGCTCATTGGGGACAGACTTACAATGAGTGGTTTCACTCATTTGGGACAGACATCGATTTGCGATTTTGTCGTTTTGGGCCTGTTTTTGTCGCTGATTGGATATAAATAGGTCACAGGCTCAGCATTTCGCGTTTCTTCTCTCCTTTTAGGTGTTGCCTGTACGGCTTTGAAAGGAGAGACCATGCCCCGATGCGCCCGCGAAATATCGCTCACCGGCTATTACCACGTCTTTGACCGCGGCAACTCCAAACAGATCATTTTTGAAGATGATTCCGACCGCTATCGTTTCTTATCGGACATCTCAGACAGGTTTGCGTGCCATGACGTGGCGGTGTTGGCCTGGTGCCTTATGGATAATCACTTCCATTTGATGGTTGATGACCCATATGACAACCTTTCAAAGGCAATGCAGTGCGCGCTGACGGCCTATGCCAAGTATTTCAATGGAAAAACGGGAAGAAGGGGGTGCGGACGATTTCTTGGACCGCGCCTAGGCGTATCCAAGCTTCCTGCGGT
>URRN01000154.1 GCA_900550185.1 uncultured Collinsella sp. | reverse complement strand
GTGGGGGAGTTGTTACTCCTCGACGATCTCGGTGATCGCGCCAGCGGGGCAAGCGTCCTGGCAAGCACCACAGGCGACGCAGGAGTCCTCGTCAGCGACGGTAGCGACGTCCTGGAGCTCCAGAACGCCAGCGGGGCAGGAGTCGACGCAAACGCCACAAGCGATGCACTCGTCGGCATCAATTACGGGATGAGCCATGGTAGTTTCCTCTCTGTTGACCGACGCTACAGGCGATGCGCGTCGGTTTGATTCGGGCAAAAACATACCACGGGAGCGACCGTTTGCAATACCCTCTGACCGGCATCTTCATACCGTTCGCCGAGTATGCCACGGCTTACTAAAAAACGCGCAGGTGGGGCCGTTGAGCTGCGCAAATGTTAGCTAAAGGTGACTTGAAATATTGAGCTATTGAGCGCGCTTGCGGAAAGGGCATCCCGTTATTTGGTCGAAAAACGGGTCGCAGTTTCCGGTTGGGCCCGCTAGCGGAAACTGCGACCCGGTATCAGCTCTCAAAACGGGATATGGTTTCCGGTTGAGCTTTCAGACGGAAACTGCGACCCGGAATCCACGCTCAAACCGGGACGAGCTTTCCGCAAGGCAGCCCCAGGCACCCTCGGACCCAAGCCTCAGCCATCTCTACATAGATCTCGATAGATTTGTCGAGAATTCAATCAGCGCATCTACCTGCGCATTTGAGAACCTAAACTCTCAGCAATAAGAAATCTTATATGAATTGACTTAGATTTTGTATATTCCGACCCATAAGGGGATACACTACATCCTGAAAGACAAGCCGAAGCGCCGCGCGACAGATCATCGAGGCGGCGCGAACGCACAAGAGAGAGGGAATTTCTAATGAGTAAGATTCTTGGTATCGACCTTGGTACTACTAACTCCGCTATGGCCGTCCTCGAGGGCGGTTCTCCGACCATTATCGTGAACGCCGAGGGCGACCGTACCACCCCGTCTGTCGTGGGCTTCCGTGCTGACGGCGACCGCGTCGTGGGTAAGGCCGCTAAGAACCAGGCTGTCACCAACCCCAAGAACACCGTGTTCTCCATCAAGCGCTTCATGGGCCGCAAGTACTCCGAGTGCACCTCCGAGATCAAGACCGTGCCGTATGAGGTCAAGGAGGGCCAGGGTGGCCGTGCCGTCGTCGACATCGAGGGCAAGGATTACACCGCCGAGCAGGTGAGCGCCATGACGCTCGCAAAGATGAAGGCCGACGCCGAGAAGTATCTGGGCGAGACCGTCACCGACGCCGTCATCACCGTCCCGGCCTACTTCAACGACGCCCAGCGTCAGGCCACCAAGGACGCCGGTAAGATCGCCGGCCTCAACGTCAAGCGTATCGTCAACGAGCCGACCGCTGCTGCCCTGGCCTATGGCCTGGACAAGCAGGGCACCGACCAGCGCATCCTGGTCTTCGACCTGGGTGGCGGCACCTTCGACGTCTCCATCCTCGACCTCGCCGACGGCGTGTTTGAGGTTCTGTCCACCTCGGGCGACAACCACCTGGGCGGCGACGACTGGGATCAGCGCGTCATCGACTGGATGGCCGATAAGTTCCAGCAGGAGAACGGTGTCGACCTGCGTCAGGACCCCATGGCCCTGCAGCGTCTGAAGGAGGCCGCCGAGAACGCCAAGAAGGAGCTCTCCGCAGCCCAGCAGTCCACCATCAACCTGCCGTTCATCACCATGAACCAGTCTGGCCCGCTGCACCTCAACTACACGCTGACCCGCGCCGAGTTCGAGAAGATCACCCGCGACCTGCTCGAGCGCTGCAAGCAGCCTGTCACCAACGCCCTGCGCGACGCCAAGCTTAAGCTCTCCGATCTGACCGAGGTCATCCTCGTCGGCGGCTCCACCCGTATGCCCGCCGTCCAGGAGCTCGTCAAGACCATGACCGGCAAGCAGCCCAACATGTCCGTGAACCCCGACGAGGTCGTTGCCGACGGCGCTGCCGTCCAGGGCGGCGTGCTCACCGGCGACGTCGAGGGCATCCTGCTGCTCGACGTTACCCCGCTGTCGCTGGGCGTCGAGACCATGGGCGGCATCATGACCAAGATGATCGACCGCAACACCACGATCCCGACCTCCAAGACCGAGGTCTACTCCACCGCTGCCGACAACCAGACCAGCGTCGAGATCAACGTGCTCCAGGGCGAGCGCGAGCTTGCTCGCGATAACAAGTCGCTCGGTAAGTTCCAGCTGACCGGCATCCCGGCTGCTCGCCGCGGCGTGCCGCAGATCGAGGTTACCTTCGACATCGACGCCAACGGCATCGTCAAGGTCTCCGCTAAGGACAAGGGCACCGGCAAGGAGCAGCAGATCACCATCTCCGGCTCTACCGCTCTGTCCGACGACGAAGTCGATCGTATGGTCAAGGACGCCGAGGCTCATGCCGAGGAGGACAAGAAGCAGAAGGAGGAGGTCGAGGTCCGCAACCAGACCGACAGCCTGTGCTACTCCACCGAGCAGACCCTCAACGAGCTGGGCGACAAGGTTTCCGCCGATGTGAAGTCCAAGGCCGAGGCCGCTATCGCCGACGCCAAGAAGGCGCTCGAGGGCTCTGACGTCGAGGCCATCAAGGCCGCTGGCGAATCCCTGCAGTCCGTAGCCTACGAGCTGGCTCAGGTTGTCTACGCCGACGCTCAGCAGCAGACCGACGGCGCCGCCGGTGCCCAGCCTGCCGACGATGACGTTGTCGACGCCGACTACGAGGTTGTGGACGACGAGGACAAGTAATCATGTCCGCCCGTAAAGCTCGCACGGAGGCGGCCGCCGCTGGCGCCGCCCCCGTTGACTCTGAGGAGAAGGACGTGAAGATTCCCGTAGAGGCCGTCGACGATACCGAGGTCAACGAGGCCGAGGCCGCCGAGGCTGCCGAGAACCAGGTAGAGGATTCCAACAAGGAGGCGACGATGACCGAGGACGAGATGGTGGAAGCCGCTATCCGCGCCGGTGAGGAAGCCGCCGACAACGACTTTAAGCTCAAGTTCGAGCAGGCCCAAAAGGAGCTTGCCGACGTGCGCAGCGAGCTCGATGCTGCGGCAGAGGCTCAGAAGGCTGCCGAGGACAAGGCGAAGGACGCCACCGAGCGCACCGCCCGTTTGCAGGCCGACTGGGAGAACTTCCGTCGCCGCACCGCCAACGAGCGCATCGCCGAGCGCGAGCGCGCGACCGAGAAGCTCGTCACTGCGTTGCTTCCGGTGGTTGACGATATCGAGCGTGCAATCGACCATGCCCGTAGCCAGGAGCTTTCCGACGATTTTAAGCAGTTCGTCGATGGCGTCGATGCGGTGCATGCCAAGCTGCTTGATGTGTTTGCGCACGAGGGCGTTGAGCCCATCGACCCCAAGGGCGAGGCGTTCGATCCGCTCGAGCACCAGGCTGTGGGTCGCGTCGAGGACGCATCGCAGTACGACGAGACCGTCAACGACGTGTACCAGAAGGGCTACCGCATGGCGGATCGCATCCTGCGTTCCGCGATGGTGACGGTGACCTACGGTGGCGAGAAGCGCCCCGCATCGGAGCTCGAAGCGGCGCCCGAGGATGCTTCGGCCGATACGGCCGAGAGCACCGAGGAGTAATTGAGAAGGGCCCCGGGGCAACACCCGGGGCCCTTTCTGGCCTAGTGCCATATGAAAGCATGAGCCGCCGCCCGCTGGGCGGCGGATGAAACAGGAGAGGAGCTACGATGGCTGCAGGCAAAACCTTCTATGACATCCTGGGCGTATCCAAGAGCGCCTCCGACAAAGAGATCAAGAGCGCGTTTCGCAAGCTCGCGCAAAAATATCACCCCGATGCCGGCGGCGACGAGGCCAAGTTTAAGGAGATTAGCGAGGCCTACGAGACGCTTTCGGACGAGAAGAAGCGCAAAGAGTACGACCAGATGCTCATGTTTGGCGGCATGCCGGGCGCGGGCGGCGCGTATGGCGGCGGCTACGGTGCCGGCGCGGGCGCCAGCGGCTGGGGCGACATCTTCGACAGCATATTTAGCGGCAACGGCGCCTGGGGCAGCGATTGGGGCTCGGGCTTTGCCGGGGCCGCGGGCGCTGCCGGTGCCGGCGCGGGCCGCAGCCGCGCGCGCAAGGGCGGCGACCTGTCGCTGACTGTCGACGTAACGGCCGAGGACGCGTTTCGCGGCGTGACGCACAAGGTCACCTATCGCATTCCCTCGACAGGCGAGCAGCAGACCATCACGGTCTCGGTGCCCGCGGGCGCGGTCGATGGCGGCAAGCTACGCTACAAGCGTCGCGGCGAGTATGGCGTTGCGGGTGGCGAGCGCGGCGACCTGGTCGTGACCACGCATGTGGAGGAGCACCCGCTGTTCAAGCGCAAAGGCGCCGACGTGACCATGGAGGTACCGGTCTCGGTCTACGAGGCGGCGCTCGGCTGCACGGTGGATGTGCCCACGCCCGGCGGCGCGACGGTTCGTCTGAAGGTGCCCGCTGGCACCCAGACGGGCAAGAAGTTCCGCTTTAAGGAGATGGGTGCGCCCGACGTTAAGCACCGTGGCCGCACAGGCGCGCTGCTCGTCGAGATCAAGGTGCAGGTCCCCACGAACCTATCCGACGACGAGCGCGATGCCATGACCAAGCTGCGCGAGGCCGACACGCGCGACTATCGCGAGAAGGTCAACCGTTACAAGGCGACGTACTAGGGCGGTCGCGGCGCGCGCCCGCGCCCGCGGGCTTATGATGGACGATAACGAGACGGAAAGGGGTCAGGTAGCATGGCCGAGGACAATAGGAACAAACCGCTGTACATGATCAGCGTGGCGGCCGAGCTGACCGGCATGCATCCGCAGAC
>URRN01000153.1 GCA_900550185.1 uncultured Collinsella sp. | reverse complement strand
GTAGAAACCTTTCAACAACGGTTGATGCGATGTCAGCCAAACGTCAGCGAGCGGCGATCCAGGTGCCCCAGGTTGCCCCGAAACAAGGCGTCCGCTGGGCTTTTGCCCGCGGCGCCGAAGTTGAGGGGCAAGATGGGGTGCTTGGGCGCCGCGCAGCGTCGGCAGTGCCGCCGTTCGTTAGAACGGCGGAACCTCATTACTTGCGACCGAACTTGATCTTGATGGCGCGCTTGAGCGCGTACTTGCCGAGACTCGGGAGCTTTTGCTCGTATTTGACCATGGTGGAGCACTCGGGGCGATCGCGATCGAGGTGGATGGCATCGAAGGCGCACTTGGTAGTGCACAGGCCGCAGCCGATACACTTGTTGGGATCGACGATCGAGGCGCCGCAGCCCAGGCAGCGGGCGGTCTCGGTGCGCACCTGCTCCTCGGTAAAGGTCTCGACGTACTCGCTAAACGGCGCAGTCTTCTCGCGCTCACGGTCGACGTGGGCAACCTCGCGGCTCGCGTTGTCATAGCTCTCAATCACGACATCGTCGCGGTCGAGCGCGGTGTAGCGGCGCTGGTTGCGGCCGACGGTGAGCGTGGAGCCCGGCTGCACAAAGCGATGGATGGACACGGCGGCCTCGTGACCAGCGGCGATGGCGTCGATAGCAAAGCTCGGACCGGTGTAGACGTCGCCGCCCACAAAGATGTCGGGCTCGGCGGTCTGATAGGTCTGAGGATCGGCGAGAGCGCCCTGGCCGCGGCCAAGCTCCACCTTGGAGCCGGCCAGCAGGTCGCCCCACACGATGGACTGGCCGATCGACATGACAACACGGTCGGCATCGACGCGGCGCAGGTCGTTCTCGTCGTACTCAGGCGCAAAACGGCCCTCATCGTCCATGACACGCGTGCAGCGCTTAAAGGTAATGCCGCACACGTGACCGGCCTCGTCCAGGTGGACCTCCTTGGGGCCCCAGCCGCAGCTGATGTGCGCGCCGTCCTCGATGGCCTCGCGACGCTCCTCCTCGCTGGCGGGCATCTGGGCCTCGCTCTCCAGGCAGAACATCTCAACGTGCTCGGAACCCAAACGGCAGGCATTGCGGGCCACGTCGATGGCCACGTTGCCGCCGCCCACCACGATGGTACGGCCGGGCAGCGCGTCGACCTTGCCACTGTTGACCTCGCGCAAGAAGTCGACGGCCACAGTCACGTCCTCGGCATCCTCACCCGGAATGCCGGCAAGGCGGCCGCCCTGGCAGCCAATGGCCACGTAGAAGGCCTTAAAGCCCTGTGCGCGCAGCTCGTCGAGCGTCACGTCGCGGCCGACCTCCACGCCGTAGCGGAACTCGGCGCCCATCAGGCGGATGACCTCGACCTCGGCCTCGATGACGTCCTTCTGCAGCTTAAAGCTGGGGATGCCATAGGTGAGCATGCCGCCCGGACGCTCGTTCTTCTCGAACACGACGGGCTTGTAGCCCTTCTCGGCCAGGTAGAAAGCGCAGGACAGGCCGGCCGGACCGGCGCCGATGATGGCGATCCTCTGATCGAAGCCGCCGGCGCGCGTCGGCGTCACCACGGGCGGGACGTAGCGGGTCGCGGCGTCCAGATCGCGCTGGGCGATGAACTTCTTGACCTCGTCGATAGCCACGGCGGCGTCCACACGGCCGCGGGTGCAGGCATCCTCACAGCGGCGGTTGCACACACGGCCGCAGATAGCGGGCAGCGGGTTCTCGCGCTTAATGAGTGCCAGGGCCTCGTCATAGCGACCCTGAGCCGCGAGCTTCAGATAGCCCTGAACGGCAACGTGCGCGGGGCAGGCCGTCTTGCAGGGAGCGGTGCCGGACTCATGCGTCTCGATGCGGTTGTCGTTGCGGTAGTTGGGCGACCACTTGGTGTGGTCCCACTTGGTGGCATCGGGCAGCTCCTGGCGCGGATACTCGGGTAAGCGGCCGCCGGCCTTTTTGCTGCAGAGCTTCTGGCCCAGCTTGGCGGCGCCGGCCGGACACACCTCAACGCAGCGACCGCAGGCCACGCACTTGTCCTTCTCGACCTTGGCGACATAGGCCGAGCGCGACAGGTTGGGCGTGTTGAACAGCTGAGAGGTGCGCAGGGCGTAGCACACGTTGACGTTGCAGTTGCAGATGGCGAAGATTTTGTTCTCGCCGTCAATGTTGGTGATCTGGTGCACAAAGCCGTTGTCCTCGGCCTGGCGCAGGATGTCGTAAACCTCGTCGCGCGTCACATAGTGGCCGCGGTCGGTCTCAACCACATAGTCGGCCATATCGCCCACGGCAATGCACCAGTCGGCGGGGTCGTCGGCGCAGCCCTCGCCCATCACGCGACGGCTCGCGCGGCAGCTGCAGGTGCTGGCGGCATACTTACCCTCGTATTTGTCGAGCCAGTGCTCGATATGCTCAATAGGCACCGAGGTGCTCGAAGCATCGATAGCCTTCTCGACCGGAATGACGTGCATGCCGATACCGGCACCTCCGGGCGGCACCATCGGCGTGGCTTTGGACAACGGCCCCTTGGAGGCCTGCTCAAAGAACTTGGCATAGACCGGATGCTCCTCGAGCTGGCTCACGCGCATGTTGAGGAACTCGGCGGAACCCGGTACCAGCATGGGCAGCACCCACTGCTTGGCGCGCTCGAGATTTTCCCAGTTGTACTCGAGCAGACCCGTGTAGCTCATGTCGTCGAGCATCTTCTCGATCTGGGCCTCGGGCATGCCGGTGAGCTTGACCATCTCGGGCAGCGTGTAGGGACGGCGCATCTTCATCTTGCAGAGCACCTCGGCCTGCTCGTCGGTCGCGGCCTCGGCAAACGACCAGTACTCGTAGCCCAGCAGCTCGTCGCGATGCAGCAGTCGGTTGGTGCAATGCTCGCACAGCTTGACAATGGCCTCGCGCGGATGCTCCGGCAGCGGCGGCACGAACTCCGAACCGATATCGGGCTCGGTGTAGCTAATTCCCGGTCCGTTGAGAATCATGGTTGTCCCTTCTCTTGCCGCAGCCCGACGAGGCCGCAGCGCCCCTCTTTTTTTGCAGGTCGAGCATGCCCCATGCCGTTCACCCGCCATTGTTGACATTGTGTCAAAAATAGTATTGACGAACCGTCAACAATATTCAAGACTGTTAGGCGAACGGTCAGGCAAAAGAGGATGAAAGGCGGCAAACGCATGAGCGATAACACAGTGAACATCTCTGTGGCCGACGCCGTCCCCACGCCCGACAGCGCGGCAAAGCGCCTGACGGGCGACGAACGCCGTCGCGAGATCCTCGCCGCCGTGCGCACCGTAAGCTCCGAGCTGGGCGTGTCCCATCTATCCGTCTCGGCCGTGACCAAGCGAGCCGGCTGCACGCGCTCGCTGTTCTACCACTACTTCGCCGACATGGACGCCGCCGTCACCGCTGTCATGGACGAGGCAATCGACGGTTTTATCGCCGAGCTCGAGCAGTGGAATGCCAGCCGCATCGCCGGTGATATCGAGGGCGCACTCGACACCGTCGCCCCGCTCTTCAAGCGCCTGGTCGTCAGCGGCCACGAGCTGCCGAGTACGCTCACCTCGAGCAGTGGCGCGCTCTACGGCGGCTTTTTGCACAACGTGGTCCAGCGCGTGGCGCAGTATATCTGCGACACCACCGTGGTGGATTTTGTCGCCCATCACGAGCTGCGCATCGACCATGTCTACGAAACGTTCTACACCCTCATCATGGGTCTTTTGATGTATATCCGCACGCACCCCGATGTGCCCGACGAGACGGTCAAGGAAATCATCGCCTCGACACTCCACATCGAGGGCTATACCGCCAAGTATCCGGAGCGCAAGCCCCGGAACTGACGTCATTTGGCCAAACTGCCCGCGATCAGAAGAGGGGCCGCGGGCGTGTGAAAGGAGAGCAGCATGCTGTTCGATGTTTGGGGTAGCGATACCCTTATCCACTGGGCCGGATGGGCCATGGTCTTTATTGGCCTCATCGTGCTCAACGAGGTCGGCCGCCGCACCAAGCTGGGCGCGGCAATCATCTTTGGCGTGGCTCCGCTGGCCATGACCATCTACTGCGTCGCCATCGCCATCGGCGTTTCGCAGGGTGCCGAGTGGGCGCTCACCAACCCCACCCATGTGTACCAGAACAGCTGGTTCCACTACGCCAAGGTATACGCGGCGCTGGCCGGTTGCTGGGGCTTCATTGCCATTAAGTACCAGTGGGGCAAGATCGGCAAGGCGCATTGGTTCCGCGCATGGCCGTTTGTGATCGTCGCCATCAACATCATGATCGCCGTCGTGTCCGACTTCGAGAGCGCCTATCACTTCTTTGTCCTGGGCGAGTCCACCTGGGTCACCTCCGAAGGTGCTACGCAGCTGGCCGGCTGGAACAACGTGTTCAACGGCATCGCGGGTATCATCAACATCTTCTGCATGACCGGTTGGTGGAGCGTCTACGCCTCCGAGGACAAGACCGACATGCTGTGGCCCGACATGACCTGGGTCTACATCATCGCCTACGATATCTGGAACTTCTGCTACACCTACAACTGCCTGCCCACCCACTCCTGGTTCTGCGGCTTTGCGCTGCTGTTGGCGCCCACCGTCGCCGCCTTTATCTGGAATAAGGGCGGCTGGATCCAGAACCGCGCCTTTACGCTGGCCATTTGGTGCATGTTTGCCCAGGTGTTCCCGTACTTCCAGGAGGAGTCCATCTTTGTGACCCACTCCACGCTCGACCCTACCGCCGCCACCGCGGTCTCGATCGCCGCGCTGGTCGCCAACGTCGCCGCGATCATCTACATCGCCTACCGCGCCAAGAAGCTCGGCCGCAATCCCTACAAGCAGGATGTCTTTGAGGGCACCAGCGATTGGGAGAAGGCTACCGCTCGCCGCGCCAAGGTTGATTACGCGCACGCCGAGTAACATGTTGGTCGCTGTTGGCGCTTGGGCATAGGCC
>URRN01000152.1 GCA_900550185.1 uncultured Collinsella sp. | reverse complement strand
ACTCTACTATTCGTGACAAACCATGCGTAGGTAGTTGCAGAAAGCGCCACCGCCGAGACGACGACGGTTAGCGCCGCTCCAATCAGCTGAATCTTGAGTTTCTTTACCGAATCGTGCATATCCGTCGCCTCCCTCCGTTAAAAAAGGGCAGGATCCCGGGCTGGGAACCTGCCCTTTTACCCAAAAAGCAAACAGCTACAAATTGGGCTTAGTTCTGATTGTTAGCAGTTGCGGTGAAGTTAATCTTCACGCTCTGCGACTCATCAAGCAAATTATCCTGAAGGTTCTTCGTATGAATGTTGGTATCGGAGCCCTCGTAGAACACATACACATTAACAAGAGTATCCTGACCAGCAGTCACAGTGCCGAGAACCGGTGCGGCTTTATTGCCCGCAGAAGAAAGCTTGATTTCGTACTTACCATCGTTCCCAAGACCATAAACAACCCAAGCAGAGTTATTCGCATTAGTGATAAGCACGCGGAAGGAAGTCTTCAAAAGCTGACCATCGGCTGCATCCTTCAAGCCGTCAACGCTCTCAACCTTGAGATCGCTGAGGTTCTGTCCCTTGGAGCTGATGTTGAATTGCTCCTTCTTGGCAAATTGCTTATCGTTTGCCTGGTCAGGAGTTCCAACGGTCTTTAAATCGCCGTCAAGAGCGCCATTATCGAGATCCGTGCCGTAACCGGTCATAAACGTACCCTCGGTGGCCCCACCTTGCTCACCAAACGTAGCAGGATAAAGCTTGATAGGACCGGTAATTTGAGTTACCGCACTAGTCTTATCAGAATTATGGGCGCCAGTCTCCCCATTAGCGATTGTCATATACGCAGCATTAGATTGAGCGGCGATATTCGTGGTGGTAGCGTCGACCTTATTGTTCGTCACAAACCATGCGAAGGTGGCGGAGCCGAGGGCTACGGCTGCCACGAGGACCATGGCGATGGCGGCGCCCATCTGCTTCTTTAATGCCTTGGTATCCATACGGACCCCTTTCTTTCCCCATTCATCCCAGATGACCCTCGAGAAGCCCGGAAGGGGAGCCCGCGCTTTCGTGTTGGATGTTGCTTGCCCATCCTTTAGACATGGAATTGAGAATACCACAATTCTTACGATTTCCTTATGAGTTTTCGACAGCCTACATTCCGGCAGATTCATGGGTCTACCTCGGGTTATTTGTGGTGCTATGTGAACATCGTTTACCTTATTTGATCTCTCTCCCGCGCAGTCATAAGTCCCTCTTAAAGCTTACGACCGCAGCGCCACGCCATCGCATACATTCACCCTCCGCCGAGCTTCGCCCTAGCCCTTCCCGCTCGCTATACTGGTGCAGAACGTGTCATTTTTTTGCCTGCTAAACGGACTATTTGCTGGGAGGGCCCCATGGCTTTTGCCAATCAACCCAAGGGAAGCGTTTCCACCGGATCGATCAAACCGGTGACGCGCAAGGCCGTTCGCTGCCAGCGCGAAGTCGCCTGGCTGGTCACGCAAGCGGCCGGTAAGCTCGTCGCCACCACCGACGACGTCAATGCGCCCACGCCCAGCTTTGTATTGGCGGCGGCATTGTCGTACACCCGCAAGCAGGAGCAGGCCGCTCAGGACCGTGGCGCCGCGATCGACTACAAGGCCGTCATGGGCCCCGACCTCGCAAACTTTTGCCAGGCCGCCGGGCTGCCCGCGGCGCCCAACGCGCTTTCGGACGCGGGCTACATGTTCACCCTCTCGGGCGCAGACCTCATCCGTGACCTCTACGCCTACTGCAGTGACCTGGGCGAGCGCATGAGAGATGCGACGCAGGTCAAACCGGGCTACGCGATCAAGCTCGCGCTACGGCTGTTCCTGCTGGACGGCACCGCTGGCGACGTCGCCTCCTCCAAAGACAACGCCTCCGCATAACAAAAGCGCCGGGCCGGAAAATCGATTCCGGCCCGGCGCTTCTTCGTTCTACTTGTCCCCGTCCCCTGCGGGCGAGTTCTTTTGGTTGCGACGGTTACTCCAAGTCACGTTGTGTTCCTTGTAGTAATCGGGCGCCTCGTTGCCGCTCGCGCTAATGGGGTCGTTGCCGGTAAGAGTGTCGGCAATATCCTGTACGAACTTAACGAACAGACTCGAATCGTCGGTCTCGGACGAATCGAAGTCAAAACCGAACTCCACCGCCCCGCCGATGATCTTGTCCACGCACTCCGGATCGTCGCCGTCCAGCCAAATGACCACGGTGTACTTGTCCACATCGCCTACGCAGAAGTTCGCGTGGCTGATGGTCGTCACCACGTCTTTGGACGCAAACGGCTCGGTGTTGGGCTCAGGGTTGCCATCGGCCGCGGCCGCCGCATAGGTGGTGGGCTCGCCGTTGCGATACAGCCTCACACGTGCCGCCTTCTCCACGCCCTTGCTGGCGCTGACCACCTTGAGCTTGGCGCTATAGCCCAGATCGGTCTTGCCGGCGTTGCGGATATAAAAGGTGTACGCCACGTAGTTCTTGCCGTTGTGGCTGCCGTCGATATCGTCCAGGTTGTCGGGCAGGTCCTCAGTAGCGATATTGGTGCCGTTGTCCAAGGCGTCGGCGGCCAGGCGCGCGGTGGCGTTGTTAAAGTCGCCGTTGTCGGCAATGGCCACGCCGCGGCGGAACAGCTCCAGGCGATTGAGGTTGATGGTGAAGTTACCCATGTTTTCCTGCATAAACGACAGGGCGAACAGCACACCAAAGGCAAGCGCCAGCACCACGAGGGCCTTTTGCAGCTTGTCCATGCGCAGCAGCGCCGCGCCAATGCGCTCCATGCGGCGCTTGGGCATATACATGGACACGACCGCATCGGGGTCGATGTCGTCGAGGTCCTGGTCGGCCAGCGCCTGCTCCAGCTCCTCGATGCGAACCACGCCGCGGAGGTCGCGCTTGGGCTTGGGCTTGCGGTTGGGTTTGCCAAAGCGCTTGCGGGAGGTGGGAGCCTGCTCGGGTGCGGAGTCCTCGCCGGGCGCGTCCTCGGCATTGGCGCCGGGCACGTCCTGCGGCGTGCCCTTGGGCTGGCGCTCAGTCTGGCCATCGGTCACGTCCTCGGGCTGGTGCTCGGCCAAATTCTCGGCCAAATCCTCGGCAGCTTGATCTTTGTTGTCGTTACGCTTGAACAGTGCCATGGCGATCAGATCTTATATTTGGTGCGGATGTAGCCGACGTATTCTTTGACGAGCTCGCGCTCCATGTCGTCGGCATAGCGGAACTGCAGGCCGCAGACGTTGCGGTACAGGCTGCCCTTGGGCGCACGGCGCACCCAGCATACGATGCCCAGCTGCCCGGGCAGCTCGTGGCGCTCGCCCTGCAGGCGGATCGTGGGCATTTGCACGGCCAGGGCCTCGCCCACGTCGGGGTAATCGTTAAGGTAGATGGCCAGACCACCGGCCGAAACGTCGATGGTCATAGCGTCCTCGGGCTCAGGGGTCAGCGCGTTGTCGCGCTGGTAGGTCAGGCGCATGGCGACCTTAAAACGCTCGTCGCGGCGCCTGACGAAGGTGCGCTGCTCGGCGACTTTGCGCATTTTCCAGTAGGTGCGGATGCCTTTTTTCTCGACCGACTCGGGATAGCCGGCGAGCACGAACGTCTCCTCGCCCACTTTGTACTGCAGCAGCAGCTTTTGGTTTTCGTCCATGATGAGCGGCTTGCCGGCGAGCATGGGCGCGCTCATAAGGAAGTACGCCTCGTCCAGGTTCTCTTTGTACGTGGCGAGCATGTTGAAGTCGGTTTTTTGGCCCATGGGCACGTCGAATGCCACCTGAAGCTTGGTCCCCGGCGTTATCTGTTGCTCTGCCATGTTTTCTCCCCCAGTCGCGGGCGCCGATATCATCGTCGTGCGCGATGCACATTGGGCTATTGTAACTGCTTTGCCGCAGGTTTCGATGTGCAGCGCGTGAAATGGCGCGGATGTGAGGCGCGGCAGCCGCTAGCGCATCCGCCCTGCACGCCCTGTTAGTCGATACTTGCGGTTACGGCTCGTCGTCGCGGCCGTAGGCTCTAGCTTGCCCTGCGCGATAAGCGCATTGACGCGTACCCTAACCTGGGAGACGGTGAGCCCCGTGCATTCTGCCAGTTCACGTGTTCCCAGTTCGCCGTTGCGCTTGAGTGCCGCCACAATTAAGTCCCCGCCATGATCGATTTGCTCAACCTTCGCTCGGTAGAGGACAACCTTAAACCGGTCGAAACCCGGGCAAAACAATGGCTCGGCCAGACCGTGCGCACGCATGGCATCGAGCATCATTGGAATGCCCGATCCGTTGCCTTCGGCAGGAGAGCCCGCACCGTCGGGCAATGGAACAAGCGACATGAGCTTCACAAGCGTCGCATTGCGACATCGGGAGCTGCCGTCAAACAGGTTCTCGCGAGTCTTTCCTCCGTATAGGCCGCCGGGGTTCGTCACTTCGATACGGTCATCAAAGACGTCAACAGCGATCGACTGCCCACAGAACCGGTCTCCGTATTCTCGGTGGATTACGGCGTTGGCAATTGCCTCGCGCAGGACCTCCTCGGGAATCTCCAGCGAGTCGATACGCGAAATGCCTTGGACGGTCGCGGTGCGGCGCAGGTTTTTGGCGACAGCCGCGACAGCATCCGAAATCATCTCGCCCAACGTTCCCTCGCAGATCGTACGGTCCATGAACCTCAACGACCCCGCCGCGCCCTTCTGCGTTCCGGCATAGACCGCCACATCGATAAAGAGCTTGGGATAGAACTGCTGAGGATAGGCACCCGCAGCCAGGAGCCCGGCTTTAGTGACATTGCCCTGGGAGTCGAGGAAATTCAGGCGCTCCAGTTTCGTTTTCTTGTCCGGCGCGCCGCGCATCGCACGGGGTGTCAGTGAGAAAGCACGCTCTATCGTGCGGTCGACCAGGGCCTCGTCAAGATCGCCTGCGACCGCGCCGGGCACTGCATCGCGATCACTGGGGCTCG
>URRN01000151.1 GCA_900550185.1 uncultured Collinsella sp. | reverse complement strand
GCGCATTGCCGTGCCCAAGGGCTCGCTTAAGGCCGACACGCTCGACGTGCTCGAGACCGCGGGCCTGGACGTCTCCGAGCTGCGTGACCCCGGCCGTCACCTGATCGTGCGCGGCCGCGACACGCGTGTCGGCGAGGGCGCGGTCGGCGATATCGAGTTTGTCATCGTGCGCCCCAGCGACGCGCCTGCTTTTGTGGGCTGTGGCGGTGCCGATTGCGGCATCTGCGGTTGGGATTCGCTTATCGAGGCAGACCTCAACCTGCTGCAGCTGGTCGACCTGGGCTATGGCCTGTGCACCTTTATCGAGGCGGAGCCCGCATGGCGCGCCGGTCAGGCCGAGCGCAACTATGCTCGCCGCGGGTCGCTTCGCGTGGCAACCAAGTATCCGCGCATCGCGAGTGCCTGGTATGCCGAGCGAGGCGTGAACGCCGACATAGCTTCGCTGCACGGCAACATCGAGTTGGGCCCCATCGTCGGCATGACCGATCGCATCGTGGACATTACCGCCACGGGTGCCACGCTGCGCGACAACGACCTGGTCATCACCGGGCGCATCATGGACTGCACGGCCCGCTTCTTTGTCAATCCGGGTGCTGCGCGCCTGGATCCGCGCGTACGCAATCTGGCAGATCGCTTGGCCGCGGCCGTTAAGGACAAGCATTTTGAGCCCGTCGCGGGCTCGGCACAATAGCGCGAGCGCGCACGGGCGCCCCAACGTACGGGCTGCGGGTCGACTGGCGCCGCCGCCCGGCATCTCGTTTTTCAAACGCAACCTCAACCGATAGGGGATACCGAAATGAAGACCATCAAGCTTGCTCCCGGTGAGCGCCTCGTTACCAACCAGCTCAACCGCAAGGGCGTGCTGCCACAAAACATCGTCGACGCCGCCCGCGATATCGTGGCCAACGTGCGCGTCAACGGCGATGCCGCGGTGCGCGATTATTGCCAGCGTTTTGATGGCGTTGAGCTGCAGGGCTTCCGCTTGCCGCAGGAGCAGATCGATGCCGCGCTCGAAGGCCTTGACCCGGCCTTTGTCGCCGCGCTTGAGAAGGCCGCGCGCCAGATTCGCGAGTTCCACCAGCGCGAGGTCGAGCAGAGCTGGTTTACCACGCGTGCGGACGGCACGATGCTCGGCGTTAAGGTGACCCCGCTCGCGGCGGCCGGCATCTATGTACCGGGCGGTCGCGCGCAGTACCCTTCCACCGTGCTTATGAACGCCATTCCCGCCAAGGTGGCCGGCGTCAAACGCGTGGTTATGGTGACCCCGCCGCAAAAGGATGGACTGATTAGCCCGTATACGCTCGCGGCCGCTAAACTCGGCGGCGTGGACGAGATCTATATGGTGGGCGGCGCCCAGGCCGTGGCCGCGATGGCGTACGGTACCGAGACCATTCCGCGTGTCGATAAAATCACCGGTCCGGGTAACGCTTTTGTTGCCGCTGCCAAACAGATTGTCTCGGGTGACGTGGGTATCGATATGGTCGCCGGTCCCTCCGAGGTCTGCGTGCTGGCCGACGCCACGGCCAAGCCCATGGTGGTCGCGGCCGACCTGATGGCCCAGGCCGAGCATGATCCGCTGGCGGCCTGCTATCTGGTGACCTGCGACGAGCAGTTTGCGCGTGAGGTCGAGGCGGGTATCGACATTCTGGTAGCGCAGTCGCCGCGTGCCGAGATCACGCGTGCCTCGCTCGACAATGAGGGCACCGTCGTGGTGGCAGCCGACATGGCTGCCGCCGTCGAGGCCGTGAACACCGTGGCGCCCGAGCACTTGGAGCTGCACTGCAAGGATGCGATGGGCTTGCTCGGCGGCATTCGCAACGCCGGCGCCATCTTTGTGGGCGCTTGGAGCTCCGAACCGCTTGGCGATTATGTTGCCGGCCCCAACCACACGCTGCCGACCGGCGGCACCGCCATGTTCTCCAACCCGCTTTCGGTGGAGGAGTTCGTCAAGCGCTCGAGTGTCATTTGCTATACGCCCGAGGGCCTGCTCTCCGACGCTCCCGCTACGCAGCGTCTGGCCGAGGCCGAGGGCCTGTGGGCACACGCGCTTTCTGCCGCACTGCGCCGTCGCGTGTTGGAGCAGGGCGAGGATGCCGTGAGCGCCGAGTCGCTGGCCGCGGCCGACCTGACCAAGGTCGCCTGGCCGGGTGATACGACCGCGACGGTCGCCGAGGGCGTGGACCTGGCGGCAGCTGCGGGCGGTGCCACTGGCGCGGTCGTCGAGGGGGCCTAATATGGCCGAACTCACGCCGCGCATGAAGGAGCTCGTCCAGCCCTACTTGGCCGGTATTGAGTCCTACGATCCCAACTTTACGCCCACGCGCATCAATCTTTCGGCTAACGAGAACACCTATCCCGTGCCCGCTGGCGTGCGCGAGGCGATCGACGCGGCCTTGGCTGCCACACCGCTCAACCGCTATCCCGATCCCATGTCCAACGACCTGCGCGACGAGCTTGTCGCTTGGCATGGCGTGGCACGTGAGAATGTCTGCGTGGGCAACGGCGGCGACGAGCTGCTCTATAACTACCTGCTGGCGTTTGGCGGCGCGGGACGGACCCTGCTCAACTGCCCGCCGTGCTTTAGCGAGTATGCGTTCTTTGCATCGCTCTGTCAGACCGAGGTGCGCGACGTGTGGCGCGACCCGGCGAGCTTTGAGCTCGACCAGGCAGCCGTGCTTGCCGCGGCGCCGGAGTGCAGCCTGGCCATCGTGACTTCGCCCAACAACCCCACGGGCGACGTGGCACCGCTCGACTTTGTCGCGGCCCTGTGCGATGCGTGCCCCGGCATGGTCATGGTCGACGAGGCCTACGTTGAGTTTGCCGACGATTCGTTTGGCGCGGCAACTACGGCGCAAGGCCTTATTGCCGAGCATCCTAACCTGGTGATTCTGCATACACTGTCCAAGGCGTTCGGCGCCGCCGGCACGCGCCTGGGCTATGTGATCGCGGCGCCCGAGGTCATCGACGTGTTCGCGGCGATTCGCCAGATTTATTCGGTCAACGTGCTGAGCCAGGCCGCCGCGCTTGCCTGCGTGCGTGCCCGTGATGCCTATGCGCCCGTGGTGGCGCAGGTCGCATCCGAGCGCGAGCGCGAGCTGTGCGCCCTGCGCGCGATGGCTGCCGAGGGCCTGCCCGTGGAGGCGTGGCCGAGCGCGGCGAACTTTGTGCTCGTGCGCACGCCGCATGCCACGCGCGTGCGCGAGCGTCTGCGTGATGAGTATTCGATTTTGGTGCGCGATTTTAGCTACGCGCCGGGGCTCGCGGACTGCCTACGCATTACCGTGGGTACGCCGCGGGAAAACGACGAGGTGCTGGCTGCGTTTGCCGCGCTGGTGAAGGAGGAGATGTAGATGGGCCGTTATGCCGAGGTAACCCGTAAGACGGGGGAGACCGATATTGTCGTCAAACTCGACCTGGATGGAACCGGTACGTGCGATATCTCGACCGGCGTGCCGTTTTTCGACCACATGCTCAACGCCTTTGGACGCCATGGTCTGTTCGATTTGACGGTGCATGCGGTAGGCGATGTGGAGGTCGACGCACACCACACCGTCGAGGACACGGGCATTGTGCTGGGCGAGGCGTTCTGCCAAGCGCTGGGCGACAAGGCGGGCATTACGCGCTTTGCCGATGCGGCGATCGCCATGGACGAGACGCTCGTGATGGCCGCCGTGGACATTTCGGGTCGCGGGCAGGCCTACTGCGAGCTGCCCGTGCCGACCGAGCGCGTGGGTACCTTCGATACCGAGCTGGCCGTCGAGTTCTTCTATGCCTTCGCGCGCGACGCCAAACTCACGCTGCACGTGCGCGAGCTGGCAGGCGGCAACTCGCATCACATTATCGAGGCCGCCTTTAAGGCTGTGGGCCGCACGATGCGCCGCGCCTGCGAGCTCGATCCCCGTGTGCAGGGCATCCCCAGCACCAAGGGCTCGCTGTAACCTGCCAAAAAGGGACAGGTTTTTTTTGGCAGGTTTTATCTGCGGAAATGCCGTCTCATACGGTGGGTGAACGTTTAACCGACCAAAATAAACTTGTCCCTTTTTGGCAGGTTTTGAATGAGATAAGGGAGGGTCGCGTGGGCGAACCGAAGATCGTGGTGGTCGACTACCACAAGGGCAACTTGTCGAGCGTCGTGCGCGGGCTCGCGCGCGCCGGTGCTGCCGCCTGCACGTCGGACGATCCGGAGCAGATCCGCAACGCCGACGGCCTGGTCATCCCGGGTGTGGGTGCGTTCTACGACGCGATTGCCTTTATGCGCGAGAGCGGCGAGGCGGACGCGGTGCTCGACGCCGTTGCCGCCGGAACTCCGCTGCTCGGCATCTGCCTGGGCCTTCAGCTGTTTTTTGAGCGTGGCGACGAGGGCGTGCCGGCGGACGAGGGTGCGGACGTGGACGACGATGCCTCCGAGCAGGTCGGTGGCCCCTGGGTCGATGGCCTGGGCATCATGCGCGGCTCGTGTACGCGCCTAGAGTCGAGCCGTCTGAAGGTCCCGCATGTGGGCTGGGATCAGGTGCACATGACGCCTGCCGGCGCGGCCGATCCGCTGCTCGCCGGTTTTGCCGAGGGCGCCAATATGTACTTCACCCACAGCTACGCGGTGACCGACGATGCCGATGCCGCCGATGTGTTGGCGCGCACGCACTACACGCGGAGTTTTCCGTGCATCGTGCGCCACGGCAACGTGTGGGGCTGCCAGTTCCATCCCGAGAAATCCTCCGCGCTGGGTCAGCGTATCCTTAAGAACTTCGTGAGCATCGTCGAGGGGGCCGGCCGATGATTCTGTTTCCCGCAATCGATTTGATCGGCGGCAAGGTCGTGCGCCTGGAGCGCGGCGACCGGAACCGCTGCAAGGTATATTCCGACGACCCCGTGGCAGTTGCCCGCTCCTTTGCCGAGCAGGGCGCGAGCTGGGTGCATGTCGTCGACCTGTCCGCTGCCTTTGGCGAGGACGAGGACACATGCGCTGCCAACT
>URRN01000150.1 GCA_900550185.1 uncultured Collinsella sp. | reverse complement strand
AGGCGGCCGGGCGTGGCAACGAGGATGTCAAGGCCACGGCGAAGGGCGGCCTTCTGCGGCTCGTAGCCCACGCCGCCCACGACGGTGTAGCTGCGGTGATGCGTGCGGCCCTCGATGGTGGCGCAGACGTCGGCGATCTGCTGGGCAAGCTCGCGCGTGGGGGTGATGACGAGCATCACGGGGCCGCGGCCGTTGCCCTCGGGCTTTTTAGCGCCGCGACGGCGGTTGCGGCCGCTGCGCTCGCGCACAGGCTTGGGCGGAGCGATGTGCTCCAGGTTGTTCATGGTCGGCAGCAAGAAAGCGGCCGTCTTGCCGGTGCCAGTCTGAGCGGCGGCAAGCAGGTCGCGGCCTTCGAGCACCACAGGAATCGAGCCGGCCTGAACAGGCGTCGGCACCGTGTAGCCCAGGTTCTCGATAGCACGAAGCATCTCGTCCGAAAGCCCCAGCTCGTCAAAGGCGGGCAGGCTCTCGGTAGCGGACTCGACGGCCTGGGCAGCATTGGCCTCATCGGCGGCATCGAAAGCAGCCTGGGTCATGGCCTCGCGGGTCTCGTCCAGGATCTCGGCGTCGGTGACGTCGGATACAGAATTACGCATATGTTGTTGTTCCTTATCTGCACGCGCAATGGGCACGGCATGCGGCCGCGCGGGCGTGCTTGGTAGTGCGCTAATACATACAAAAACGGGTGCGCACAGAGAGGACGTTGCTCAGCACGCTGGCGATCGCTTTGGCAGCCCTATCACGCGCCGTCCAGACGCAGCAGCTCTAAGCGATGGAGCAGATTCGCCGCCGGTTAGTATACCCGTGCTTCGCATGCCCCCACGTAAACCACAGATGACGGTGCAGGAGGAGTGGGCCTGGGTCGATTGTCTCAATCTGTAACAGCTACGGGGCAAAACCAGGTTCCTACTGTTACAGATCGAGACATTCAGTCAGCCCCTTGGCTAACATCTCGATCTGTAACATCTACAGGGCAAATCTTCCTCTACGTGTTACAGATCGAGACAAACGGTCGACACGACCCACAAACGTCTCAATCTGTAACAGTTACGGAGCAAAACCGGCCCCAATTGTTACAGATCAAGACAGAGGGGAATTTCCGTCCAGTCCAAACCAAATCTCTCAGTCTTCCTGCAATTTCGAACATGTGGCCTATAATGTTGCTTTGGTTACGCTATATATTGCGCAGCCATTTAATACGTCGCCCACCGGGGGCCATTAATTCCTATCGCCATATTGGCTAGGAAGCAATCAAAGGAGGTATCCGTGGCAGCAGAGACGCCTTGCTCGGTCCTCTATAACGATATTCGCTCGTTCGGCGGTCTTAAGCATCTCGAAATCGCCCGAATGTTTATCAATGGAAACTCCTATCTCGGCAGCACCTTGCTCGAGAAATGCTCTTCCAACCGCTCGTATCTCACCCGTTACATCGTCCATCGCGAGCCCGACCAGTGCGCACCCGCCATCTACAGCGACTTTACCGTCACCACGCTCAACCTTTCCGCGGCAATCTGCAGCAAGCTCGGCGGCGGCGAGTCCGCCTATCAGGCAATCGCCGAGCACTATCGCGGTCCGGCCGCCAACGAAATGATGTCGGCTCTCGCCAGCTACAAGCTGGACAGCCGCCTATATGCAAATGCCCTCAATCGCATCGACAACTTTGACGGCAATGCCGTGCGCGAAAAAAGCACGCTCTTCTTGATGCTCTTTGTGGCAACGGGTGCACTTGCCGATCCCGTTCAAGGCGTGGCCACCGTCGAGCGCTTTTGCGACAGCAAGACGGGCGGGCACTTTGGCACCACCGAAACTACCGTCGGACGTGGCTTTATGGGCAGCCTGGAGCAGCCGCGCACTGTCGCCCCCAACCTCGGTCTGCTCAGAACCCATGCCGACAACTGCGCCGACATGCAAATCCATCCCCTCACACGCGATCCGCGCGGCACGGTAATTGGGTCCTTGCCCAAAACTTCGCCCAGCATCACCGATGTAGGCGCTGATGCATCGCGCGAGCATCTCCGCATTTGGCTCGAAGGTGGACGCTGGTACGCCCAGGGCCTTGGATCGACCAACGGCACAGTGCTCGAATCGGGCGCGGGCGACGGCGATATTGTGATTGAGCCGCCGCGCGACCAACGCGAGCCCGGCAAGATCTATCCCCCAGTGGAAATCGAAAACAGTGACAGGCTCCATCTGGGTCTCTACACGACATTCCTTGTCATTGTGGACTAGCGCGGACGGCGATCGAAAGACGGTCGCCGTCCGTCTTTCGTCTTCTACCTTCTGCGTCGTAAACGACAATACTCAGCGGTATACGTGGGCAGTGTGGCTATCATGGTACTTTACCGATATCCACACTGCCCACGTATACGCGCAGCAACCCATGCTAGACAAAGGAACGCCATGGATACTACCGATAGCGCCTATGGCGACAAACTCATCCGTCTCGATACGTTCGATACCGCCGTGGCGGTCGACCCCAGCGCCGAGGACGACGCCAAGCGTCGGTTTATGACGTTTATTCTCCAGACGGCCCACCGCAACAACGGCAACATCGGGCACGTGCTGCGCGCGACCAACACGAGCGGCGAGGTCTTTGCCGTCAAGCTGCTCAAGGACAACGCCATCCTTTCCGGCCAAGCCCCCGACCGCTCCGCCGAGCAATCGGCAGCGCACCTGGCCAACACCGCTGCGCTGTTCGAGGAGTACCGTCATCTGTGTACCGTCTCGCACCTGCGCGGATTTCCGCGCGTCTATGGCTACGGATCGTGCGAGAACGACCCGCTCATCCTCATGGAGTGGGTCGAGGGCACCTCGCTCAAGCAGGCGCTGCCCTTGCTTCCGCACGACGCCTCGGGCGGGCTGACCACCCAGATGGTCGCCGCCGTCGGAAACGCCGTACTTCGCGCGCTCTTGATGACCCAAGGCCTCGTGAATCCGGTCATCCATCGCGACCTGTCGCCTGCCAATATCATGTTCCGCACCACCAGCCGAACGCTCGAGCAGCAGATTGCCGATTGCTCCTTTGACCCCTGCCTCATCGACATGGGCTCCGCGACCATGGCCCTCGGCGACGACACGATCACCCGGCGCGCCGACATCTGGCGCTTTGCCACGCCCGCATACGCCGCGCCCGAAATGCTCACGCAGGATATCGAAGGCATCGCGGCCCTTCGCCGCTCGCCCGCGATCGACGTCTATGCGCTTTCGAGCATTCTGTACCAGCTCTACAGCGGTCGCAAACCGTTCGATGTCGAGTCGACGGGTGCCGCGGCGACCGGCTCGTTCTACCTCATAAAGACCAAGACCAAGCCGGCGCCGCTCGAGCCGCGCTGCGAGGGCGACAAAGCGCTCGTCCAGATCATCATGAAAGGCATCTCGGTCGAACAGGGCGATCGCCCTACCGAGCAGCAGATGCTCGAGGTGCTCTCGACATACCTCACCGACGCCGAATCCGAGGGCCGCGAGGGCGCGGGCAGTGACGCCGCAATCGACATCGACTCCGGTACGCACCTTAAGGTCGACGTCGCCGGCGAGCGCGCACGAGAGATCCTGGAGCAGGCCCGGCACGACGCCATGACCCGCCGTCGCTTTATTATCGGCGGCGTCGTTGCGGTCGTTGCGGGACTCGGCGTCGTTGGCGCGGCAACCCATGGCTTCGGCATCCCCGACTACCTGGACGGCATCCGCGGTTCGCTTGACGACTACACTTGGGACCAGCTGCAGAAGATTTCGCTCAAGATTAAGGCCGCCGAGACCCGTAGCGAGGCACGCGAGATTGCCAAGTGCTACCACCTGCTCGACGCTGATGGGCATATCCCCTATCCGTGCACCAAGCGTGTGAAGCTCGCCAACGGGCTGGAGGTCGGCGCGCAGCTTGTGGGCATCCGTCACGATGAGCTTCTGGACGGGACGGGCAAGGCCGGACTGACGTTTATGTTCGATGCGGGTATTGCCGAGCGCAACGCTGCGGCTGAACCGCCGAGCGCCGGCTGGGCAGATTGCGAGCTGCGGGAATGGCTCGACAGCGACGGCCTTAAGCTGCTGCCCAACGAGTTGCGCGCGCTCATCAAGTCTGTCAAAAAGATCTCGAATAACGTTGGCGCCGCCAACAGTGCATCGTGTCAGAGCGAGTTGCCCGCAACCCTTTGGCTGCCCGCCATGGTCGAGCTGTGCGGTACGCAACCGCCCAATTCGTTTGCCAAGGACTTTCACTACCTGGCCGACATCTATAACGGCGAGGGCAAGGAGTACCAACTCTTCCGCGAGCTCAAGGTAAGTCCGTATACCACGAACGAGACGTTGGTTCGCCAGTGGAAGGGCAAGGACACCTGCTGGTGGGAACGAACGGTGAGTCCCGACACATCGGAGAGCGAAGGCACGCTCTATATGAACCGCGTGGGGCACGACGGCGACGTCTTTACGTACGCAACGCCTGCGGAAAAGCCAAACAAGCTAACCTGTGTGATCCCCGGGTTCTGTATCTAGGCGGCGGGCGTCTTGCCGTGACGGGACCCCTCCCCGGCAATTGTCTCGATCTGTAACACTAGCTCGGCAGATACAGGTCTAGATGTTACAGAACGAGACAAAACCCCAACCCTGCGAGACAACATCTCAATCTGTAACAGTAAGGGGTCAAAAACCGGTCCAGATGTTACAGATCGAGATGTTTGAGTTGACCGCGGACGGTCTGTCTCGATCTGTAACAGTTAGAGGTCATATTTGCTGCTAGATGTTACAGATTGAGACATTAAGTTTCCCGTCAACTGTTTGTCTAAATCTGTAACAGCTATGGTTCAAAAACCGGTCCAGACGTTACAGATTGAGATGTTTGGCAGGGACTGCCAACGATTGAGCAGCCGCCCTCATCCGTAATGAAAAGTCATACATTCCAACTATTACTAGACACCCCCAGGGGGTATGGGTGTATAGTATCGGTTGGTTAACATTTCCGACACTACGTCACAGAAAGGAGAAGCCATGGCTCAAGATAAGTTCGATGTGGGCGGCATGACATGCGCTGCCTGCCAGGCGCACGTGGACCGCGCCGTGAGCAAGCTCGACGGCGTCCAAAGCGTCGCGGTCAATCTGCTCGCCGGCTCTATGCTGGTGGACTACGACCCTGCGC
>URRN01000149.1 GCA_900550185.1 uncultured Collinsella sp. | reverse complement strand
TCAAACGGCAGCATGCCCGTTTCGTTGAGATAGCGCGTGCCGGTGAGGAGATTTTTGCGGTTGGCGTTTTCGCCGCAGAGCGACCAGGCGATAAGGTGGCAGCGGTTGTAGAGGCTCTGGCCCGGAATAAAGTCGTAGCGCTGCTGGTGCCAACCGGCAGGATGGATACGCGAGATATCGCCGCGCTCGCCTTGACCGAGTGATTCGGGGCCCACGCAGGCGAGTGCTTTGCGGGTGCGGCCCAGGCTGTCGAGCTTGGAGAACTTCTTAAAGCAGCCCTCTTCTGTAGCGCGCTCGTATTCATCGAGCGTGAATGACGGTGTGCCGAGCGGGTGCGTGCTGTCGGCGCGAAGGGCAACGTAGGGGTTGCCGGCGTAGTCGGGAATGCTGCTGAGATAAACACCGCGGGCGCGGTTGAGGTCGGGGTTTTCGACCTCGTCGATGGGGGTGGCGGCACTGCCCACGGAAACGTCGTCATCGGTGTCGGTCGCGGCGGAATCGGAGCCATCGCCGGAGTCCTCGGAGCTTGCTGTTCCCGATTCGAGCCGGGCAACCAGGTCTGCCTCGTCGTCGGTGCGGCTGGGACTCTCGCTTTGTTTTTCGGCCAGAGCTGCCGCCTGCTCATCGCTTTGCGGCGACAGCAGCTTGGGCGCTCCGTCAAGCGATCCCGTGAACAGCGCAAACCCCAGCACCACGGCGGTACCGATGGAAAGTACTTGCTTGTAGGCGGACTTGCGCGACATGAAGGCTCCTGGATGGACGGTTGGGAATCTACCAGTCTAGCAGGAGCCGGCAGGGGCCGCTCCACCGAACAAATACTCAAGATTTGGGACAAACGCTACGGATTCATTTGTCCCGCAGTCTAGATCGAGGTGGAGTCGAGCCAGTTGAGCTTGCACTCGAGAATGCGCTGCTCGCCGGGTTCGCTGCTTCCGTCAAGTAGGGCGAGCAGCATCTCGGCTGCTTCGCGACCTTCTTGGTCGACGGGCTCGATGATGGTGGAGACGGTCGGTGTGGTGAGATTAGTCCAGTCTTCGCAGTTGAGTCCCAAAAGGCCGATTTGCTGCGGAAGCAGATGGGCCATTGGCTGGAGGGCCTTGTAGACACGGGGAAGTGCCCACTGATTTTGCACGAAGATAAGGGTTCGCTTGGCGGGATTGAACTTGAATTTAAAGTATTCAGTGAGCTCGTTGATTGACGGCTTGTTGTGATCGATGGGAATCGCTTTGTAGAGCTGCCCGTTCGCTGCCAGCGCCTCGGCATACCCCTGAAAACGCTCCATGCGGGTGCGCATTTCGGTCATGTTGGCGGCAATGGAAAAGAAATCTTCGTAGCCGGCGTCGAGGAGTGCCTGTGTGGCGTTGTACACGCCGTCGTAAAGGTTGGTTTTGATCCAGCTGGTACCTGGGCTATAGATGGCCGCATCGAAAAAGACGACCGGCTTGCCGGCGCGTCTAATGCGGTCGTGCACGGCTTTGAAATTTGCCGTGGGTTGGATGATAAAGCCATCGACGCCCAGCGAGAGCATCTTGTCGACGTACATGAGCTCGGTCTCGGGGTTAAAGTTGCTCGTGCAAACGACCGTCTGGTAGCCCGCGGGGAGCATGACCTGCTCCATGCCATTGAGAACGAGCCCCGCCCATTTGTTGGTGTTATCCAAAATGATGATGGCGATGACGTGGGTTTGTTTGCCGGTGAGCGTTTGCGCCTGGGCATTGGGAACGTATCCGAGTTCCTTAATGACGCGCGCGATTTTGTTCTGCGTCTTCTCGCTAAGCTTTTCTCGTTTGTCGTTGAGGTAATACGAGACGCTTGCCGTCGAGGTTCCCGCCTCTCGAGCGACGTCTGCGATCGTAACGCGCTGTTTTGCCACAGCGACTCCTTCCGACAGATGAGCATTTTCCAACATGATGACTTTGAGTCTTGGTGAGGGATGCGCTTCGGTGAGCGGTTTTATCCTTTCATATGAGTATGCAACAAATGCGGCATACGGGTGGGGTCGAAATTTGTGACCGGCATGCGCATCTGCCGTCTACCGAGAAAATCAAATACTTCTTGACTTTTGAAATCGAGGGTAAAATCGCAGGATTCATTTTTGGTTAAACGCATAACTAAATCGCATAACCAACGCTCTGACCTGCGCGTTTACCGAAATAAGCTGGCATTAAGAAAAACGAGCACCTATATTGGTCTTGTCGAAAAGACAGCAAGTCCAAACGGCAGGGGATGCTCCGGAGGCCTCCGCAAACGGTGTCTTGCGCACGCAACTCTATGAAAAGAGGGAAGCAATGAAGATCGTAGGCGTTGCCGCCTGTACCGTGGGTATCGCCCACACGTATATGGCCCAGAAGGCGATTCAGGATGAATGCGCCGCCCGTGGCATCGAGTGCAAGGTCGAGGCTCAGGGTGGCCTGGGTATCGAGAATGAGCTGACGCAGGAAGACGTGGACTCCGCCGACCTGGTCCTGGAGTCCGTCGACGTGGGTGTCGAGAACGAGGACCGTTTTGAGCAGAAGATAGCCGAGGGTAAGTTCCTGAAGGTCGGCACATCGGATGTAATCGCCGATCCGGTAAAGATCATCGACCAGGCCGTTGAGATCATCAAGGCGACGGGCGGCGCCGTTGACGCGCCCAAGGCCGAGGCCAAGGCAGAGAAGAAGGCCGTCTCCGCTGCCCCGCAGGCCCCGACACCGGCGTCCAAGCAGTCTATCTTTGCCGATCCTGGCAAGACGCTGCTCAATGCATTCAATACCGGCGTTTCCTATTTTATCCCCATTGTCGTTATCGGTGGCGTGTTCCTCGCCTTCTCGTTGGCATCCGGTACTGCCGGCGCCAACGGCATGGAGGTTACGAATCCGCTGATGGTGAGCCTTAACACCATCGGCATGGCCGGCATCTCCATGATGATTCCGGTGCTTGCGGCATACATCGCCTACTCGATGGCCGGCAAGCCCGCGCTCGCCCCCGGTTTTGTCCTGGGCTACTTGGTCAACAACGCCGTCGTCACCCCGAGCGGCAACAGCGTTTCGACTGGCTTCTTGGGCGCCATGATCATGGCTGTCATCTGCGGTTACTTTGTCCGCTGGATGAAGACCTGGAAGGTCAACAACACCATCCAGACCATCATGCCGATCCTGATCATCCCGATTCTGACCTCGCTCGTCCTGGGCATGGCCTACATCTACATCCTGGCCACGCCGCTTGGCTTTGTGATGGACTGGCTCACCGGCGTGCTCGGCAGCCTGCAGGGCGGTTCCGCAGTTGTCCTGGGTCTGGTCATTGGCGTTATGACCGCCTTCGATATGGGTGGCCCCATCAACAAGACCGCCTCGACCTTCACCATGGCCATCATGGCCTCCGGTATCTACGGTCCTAACGGTATGTTCCGCGTCGCCGTCGCCATTCCCCCGATCGCCTGTGGCCTCGCTGCGCTCATCGCCAAGAACAAGTTCGATGACGCCGATCGCCAGATGGGTATCTCCGCACTGTTCATGGGCTGCATCGGTATTACCGAGGGCGCTATCCCCTTCGCGGTCAAGGACCTCGGTCACACCCTGCCCGGCATCTGCATCGGCTCTGCCGTGGGTGCGGCACTTGCCGCCTTCCAGGGCATCGACTGCTACGTCCCGCACGGTGGCTTTATCGTCGCCCTGGCCACCAACAACGTCGCGCTGTTCTGCCTGGACATCGTGATTGGCTCCGTGGTCGCCGCTGCAATCCTGATTGCCATGAAGCCCACGCTCGATAAGCAGGCCAAGTAAACCTTTGAGGACTCCGGTTGTGCGGAGGGATGGATTTGACTCCGCACAACCGCCCCTACACAACAAAATCCATCCGTACTGACAGGGCCCGCATCTGGGTCCCAGGGAACTTTTGTCAAAAATCCTCTGGAGAAGGAGAACAAAATGTCCAACCTCACCATCCGCCAGGCCGTTCAGGGTATGCTCAAGCTGCAGGACAGCGGCGATCACGCAACCATGGTCGGCATTGGCCCCATGAGCCCCAACCTGATTCAGGCCGTGTTCGAGCTTGCCAAGGACGAGGATTTCCCGCCCATGTTTATCGCTAGCCGCAACCAGGTCGATATGGACGAGATGGGCGCCGGCTACGTCAACGGTTGGGACCAGACGCGCTTTGCCGCCGACATCAAGAAGGTTGCCGACGAGGTGGGTTACACCGGTCCGTACTACCTGTGCCGCGATCACGGCGGTCCGTGGCAGCGCGACGAGGAGCGTAACGCCCACCTGCCCGAGGACGAGGCCATGGAGCTTGCCCGCAAGTCCTTCGTCGCCGACATGGAGGCAGGCTTTGACCTGCTGATGGTTGACCCCACCAAGGACCCCTATCAGATCGGCAAGGTTATTCCGCTCGACGTGGTGCTTCGCCGCACGATCGATCTTATCGACTATCTTGAGCAGTACCGTCGCGAGCATAACCTGCCCGAGGTTGCCTATGAGGTCGGTACAGAGGAGACCAATGGTGGCTTGACCTCTACCGATAAGTACGAGGAGTTCATTTCTCAGCTGCAGCCCGAGCTCGAGAAGCGCGGCTGCCCCATGCCCACCTTTATCGTCGGCCAGACCGGTACGCTCACCCGTTGGACCGAGCAGGTCGGTCATTACAACTTTAAGAACGCCCGCGAGCTCGCCGATATGGCCAAGCGCTATGGCGTGGGCCTGAAGGAGCACAACGCCGACTACCTGGACGACGCGACGCTGCTCGAGCACATCCCGGCACACGTGACCGCCTCCAACGTTGCTCCGCAGTATGGCACCGAGGAGACCCGCGCCTACCTCAAGCTCTGCGCCACCGAGCAGATCCTGGTCGACAACGGTCTGTGCGATGACCCCTCCGACCTGTATCACACCCTGCTGGTCAAGGCTATCAAGACCGAGCGCTGGCGCAAGTGGATGACTGGCGACGACGTCAACCTGCAGGTCGACGACATTCTTGCCGACGATGAGCTCAGCCTGAAGATCCTGGATGTCTCCGGTCACTATGCGTTCAACGATCCTGAGGTCAAGGAGCAGGTCGAGAAGCTCTACCGCAACCTCGCCGCTCAGGACATCGACGGCAAGCGCTTTGTCATCGAGCACATCAAGCGCCCGATCAAGCAGTACGTCGTCGGTCTTAACCTCAAGGGCGTCACGAGCCGCATCGAGAAGGCTCTCGAGGACTAAGTAGTTTTTCCTACACGACGCCGGGCCTGGGGCATGTCCCAGC
>URRN01000148.1 GCA_900550185.1 uncultured Collinsella sp. | reverse complement strand
ACGGTCTATATCTGCATCTGGGTGCTGGCGCTCTGCGTGTGGATCGTCGCGGTGGCACTCGGGGGCGTGGGCGTAGTTGGGCTCCTGCTTGCCGTAAGCGGCGTCATCATCGGCCACTTCCCGTACGCCCTCGCCTCGGCGGGCGTGGGGCTCGGCCTCGTCGGCGTGGCGCTCTTCGTTGGTGCTGGCGCTTGGGCCGCCTCAAAACAAATTGCGCGCCTCTCGGCGCTCTGGGCGAGGAAGGCCGCCTCGCCCTTCTGGAAGGGTAAGGGCGAGAAGGGCGGCGCTGCCGCGCATCTCGCGGCGTAGAAAGGAGTGAGTACCATGACCAGTGCGAAGAAGATCTACCTCGCCGTGGCGGGCGGGCTCGTTGCCGCGGGTGTTGTCCTCGCGGGCATTGGCTTTATCGCTTCGGGTTTCGACCCGGCCGTGTTCACAACCCATGTCGACACGCGCTACAGCACCATCGTGCTCGGCGGCGTCGAGGTGGACGACCCGATGGGCCTCCCCCTCATCGAGCAGCTCGCCAATCTGGGCGAGATCGACACCTCCGGCATCACCGCGTCCGAGTCCCCTGCTGCTCCGGAGGCGCCCACCGCTCCCTAAGCATAGCGCGCCCGGCGCCAGCCCGGGCGGGGCGAGCGGCAGTGACGAGCGCGCCTCGCGGACCCGGTTCTCGATCTCGCGCGGCGTGGACCTCGCGAGCCTGCGCGGGCGGCTACTGCGGTCGGACATGGGCTCTCCGGACCTGCTGCGGCGCAGCCACTTGCTCGCCGTCTGGCGGCTGACGCCCATCTGACGCGCGGTCTCGGCGACGCCGAGGCCGGACTCTATGCGCGAGACGAGCGTCTCGCGCCCCCTCGGGGTGAGCCTTGCGTTAGGATGTTGCTCCATGGGAGGGCTCCTCTGCTGTTCGTCTAGACAACTCACAGCATGTGGGAGCCCTCCCTATTTGTCACTACCCGGGTGTAAACAACCTATTGGCACAGAACAGCTAGAACAACCGATGCCGCCTCACTGCGCCGAGAAACCCCCGGCGCCGTGAGGCGGGCGGCGGAGTGAGCCAACAGCAAAGCCATGCCGCTATTAGTAGCCTGTCGCCAGCAATCTGCAAGTCACTAGCACCCCACAGCCGTGCCGGCAGCATCCCTTGGTCGCCATATCAGCCGCACGGTATAATCTATCCATCGATATATTGGTTGAACCATGGTGTCTCTGCTGTGACCATAAACTTCCGCAAGACGCTAGGACCTTGTTCTAAGGAGATCTGGTGGAGAAAGGTCAAGAGAACCCACCACAAGACCAGGCGCTTGCCCATAGAGTCAGGTGGGCTGACCTCGACAGCGTATTCGAGCACATGGGCGACAATGCTAGCGTTGGAGAGGCAAGTAACGGCATCCACCTCATAAATGACCGGGAGCACGTCGCCGTGCGCCAGGACCACGAGGTTCGCATCCCCAATGAATACCTGCAGGAATCATACGTCGGACAGCGCGACAGCGACCTGAGAAAAGCAAGGGAGATGCTCCTTCAGGCCAAGCAGGAGCGCCCTTCCTACAAACCTGACATCCTTTTAGGTCTTGCGACAACGTTCCTGGGCTGGTTTCTCGGGGGTTTGTCGTCATCTGTCAATCTCGCATCTTTGCCCGGTATCTTGATGCTCTGCGTAGCACCGTGTGGCGCAGTAGGACTCTTTGTCGCTTTTATCTTTATCCGAAAAGAAGAGAAGCAGGGCAAATCTGATCTGGCCGAGCGCGTCCTAGAACACCTGGCGGATCCCGATGACAAGGAGACCAAGACCGATGAACATTAATGATACGAGCACGCAGCTGCTCTTTACCACGGTCCCCATCGTGGGCATTACTACCGAAGGCACGGGCGTCTCGGGTACAGGATTCTTCTTTTCCTATGACCTTGAAGACGGGCGAAAAGTGCCCCTGCTCATTACCAACCACCATGTCCTCAAGGATGTGATTCAGGGTCGCTTCGTCATCAATCTAGCCGAAGGTGACGCCCCGTCATGCGAGACCATCAGCGTGAACTTCGACAAGTCATTCATCGAGGGGAAGAAGCTCGGAGAGCTCGACTTGGTTGCGATGCCGGTGGCCCCTGTTCTCAGCATGCTTGAAGAAAACGGGAAGAGGCCCTTCTACCGATCCATCGACTCTGGACTCATCCCGAAGAAGAGTGTGCTGGACAATTTGGCGGCGCTCGAGCAAATCACCTTTATCGGATACCCCAGCGGGCTCTATGACGACTACAACAAGACCCCCCTCATCAGGCAAGGCTGGACTTCCACGCCCGCTTGGAACGACTACAAGGGTAAGCGCGAGTTCCTCGTTGACGCATCTGTATTCGAGGGCTCCAGCGGCAGTCCCGCCTTCATCCTCAACCAGGGCAGCTATCCCACGACCGACGGAATTGCCATCGGCTCCAGGCTGCTGTTCATGGGCGTAATCACTCAGACGATTACGAAGGAGAAGAGTGAGCACCTCGATTTAGGTACAGTCATCAGAAGCGACGCGATGCTCGACAAGCTCAAACCTTTCGTGGAAGGTCTACTGTAGCTAAGAGCACCGTCAAAAGCAGTGACGCCCCTTTGCTCCTTTCCCTAGGATGAGGTGACTGAGCTCGGCATGCTGGTTGACATCTGGTTCCCCAACGGCTCATAGTACAGACACATGGAAAGCCTTCGGGTTTTGTAAGGGCGGGACCCACTGGGCCTCGTTCTAGTTTTACTGTTCGGTTAACGCTGCGGATCGTTTTGGAAGGCTTACGAGCATGGTAGTCCCGTTCTCGGAACTTGCTTCGACCTCTACCGTGCCGCCGTGTAGGACTGCAATCTCCCAAACAAGCGCTAGCCCGAGCCCTGCGCCGCCGTATGCCCTGCTGCGGGATTTATCCAGGCGAAAGAACGGTTGGAAGATGCTCTCACGGTACTGCTTGGGTATTCCCGGGCCCCGGTCCTCGACTCGCAGGAACACGTGGCTGTCGCTGTCGCTGATGGAGACGTTGACAGTCGAGCCGGAGCGGCTGTAACGGATGGCGTTTTCGACCAGATTAAACACCAGCCGATAGAGGAGCGTGTCGCTCCCGATTGCTAAAGCGTCTCCAGCACAGTTGAGGGCTATGCTCCTATTTTCGGCAAGTGGCGCAAGGTCAGTGAGGACCTCTTCGGACAAGGGACCGAGTTCAACATCGTCCTCGCAAGGAACGCTGCGGAGCTCACTCATCTCAAGCAATACCTTGGTCATTCGAGACATGCGCTCGGTTTGTTCTTGTAGCAGGCCGAGCAGCTCGGCTGTTTCGGGTTGCAAACCGGAGTGCTCGGAGATGAATAGTTCAATCTGTGCTTGCATAAGGGCGAGCGGGGTGCGCAGCTCGTGTGCGGCATTGCCGGTAAACTGACGCTGTGCAGAGAATCCTTCGCCAAGACGGGCGATCATGTCGTTGAAAGAGGCGCTGCATCGTTGTAGCTCGGTGGGCACATCTTCACTGAGTCTGATTTCGCTTAGGTTGTCAGGCTGCACGCGCTCTACCTGGGCGGCGAAATCCCGTAGCGGTTTGAGTGCACGGCCGCTCACAAAGTATGCCAGCACGCCGCCAAGGAGTGTGACTCCAGCCGTGATGTACCAGGCTGTCGTGCCAAAAGACTCCTGTGCGTCGTTTACGACGATCGTGACCCTGTCATCGGGGACCGCTTTCGTCGGGTCGAACGCCTGGGGCGAATCTTCGCCGGTTGCGTTAAAGGCCGAGATGTTACTGCCGATGGCATCCATGTAGCGCATGCCCGTATAGCCAACCAGGCAGTTCGTCAGCACGCACGCCGCACACGTGAGCAGTGCCGTCATAATCGTTATGCGCCATTGCAGCGAAAGCCTTTTCATTCGTTATCCTCCATAACGTAGCCCTCTCCAATCCGATTGCGAATCGGGTCGTATCCCAAAGCGCTGCGCAACTTTTTTCGGAGCGACGAAATATGAACGCGGGTTGCGTTGCTAAAGTTGTTCACGCTGCTATCCCAAACGTGCTCGATAAGCTCCTCTTGGCTTACCGGTCGCCCCTGATTAAGCATCAGGTATTCCAAGATTCCCGTTTCCTTGCGCGTAAGAGATAAAGCCTCGCTGTCCACGGAAGCGATGCGCGCCTTGGTGTCAAAGCTGAGCTTTCCGCAGGTTAAAACTACGTCGCTTTGTGTAAAGCGTCTTAGGGTAAGGCTGCGAATCCTTGCCGCAAGCTCGTCCAGATGAAACGGCTTGGTGAGGTAATCGTTGGCGCCGGCATCGAGTCCGGCGACTTTATCTGATACTTCGCCACGTGCGGACAGAATCAGTACCTTAGTCTCGCAGTCAGTTTTCCTAAGTTCCCTGAGTACGGTCATGCCGTCGATGCGGGGAAGGTTGAGGTCGAGTACCACGAGGTCGAAGGCCTCAACGTCCAGTAGGTCGAGCGCCTCCTGTCCGTCGTGACAGCAGTCGACACTGTACGCCAAGTTTCGCAAGCTGCGCGCGATTGCGTCACACAGCGCCCGCTCGTCCTCGACGATCAAAATACGCATAACAGTCTCCTTGCACATTTCAAATCGCGCTTAACACGGATTTTATAGCCGATATGGTCCAATGGTCGCGTAACGAAAGGAGTGGTCAGGTTGTTCAAAGCGGTAAAACCCGTGGTACAGGTCGCTTTGTTGATCGTCGGAATTGCCATGGTGTGCTTTGGCGTTATGCGTGGCGAGGCAGATGCCGTGCTGGCCAAAGCGATTAGGCTGTGCTTGGAGTGTATCGGAATTGGATAAAAGAGAAAACACTGCGTCGCATGTTTTGGCTCGATTTCGCGGATTCATTCAGGCGGCGGCGACGCTCGTCACCAACATTCACCTGCCAAACTTTGCCAAAGGCGGCATCTATCAGGGCGCGGGAAAAACAGTCTGCGTACCTGGACTTAATTGCTATTCGTGCCCCGCGGCATCGGGTGCGTGCCCCATCGGGTCGTTCCAGTCGGTGGTGGGCTCGTCCAAGTTCAACTTTTCTTGCTATGTTACCGGTACGCTCATTTTGCTCGGCGTGCTGCTGGGACGCTTTGTATGTGGCTTTCTGTGCCCGTTTGGCTGGCTGCAGGAGCTGCTGCACAAGATTCCCGGCAAAAAGTTCTCCACGAAAAAGCTCAAGCCGCTCACGTACATCAAGTACGTCGTGTTGCTGTTTGCCGTGGTGCTGCTACCCGTCTTGGTGGTTAACGACGTGGGCATGGG
>URRN01000147.1 GCA_900550185.1 uncultured Collinsella sp. | reverse complement strand
CCGTGGCCGAGCGCGTCAAGGCCCTGGTCTCCGTGCCGGTGGCAACCGTCGGCCGCGTTGTCTCGGTCGAGGCGGGCGAGAAGATCCTGGAAGACGGTTCGGCCGACATCGTCGCGTACGGCCGCTCGCTCATGTGCGACCCCGACATTGCGCTCAAGGCCGCCACGGGTGAGCCCATCCGCGAGTGCCTCAACTGCAACAAGGGTTGCGTCGATGCGATCCAAAACCGCCAGTACATCTCGTGCGTGCTCAATGCCGAGAACGGCGACGAGGCGACCATCGCCATTAAGCCGGGCGAGGGCGACAAGAAGATCGCCGTGGTGGGCGGCGGTATTGCCGGCCTGGAGGCCGCGCGCGTGGCGGCCAAGCGCGGCTACGACGTGACCGTCTATGAGGCGAGCGATCATCTGGGCGGCCAGATTGTGCTGGCGGCCGCGCCTCCGCGCAAGGACGAGATCATGCGCTCGGTGGAGTATTACGAGAAGATTCTGCCCGGCCTGGGCGTAAAGGTTGAGCTCAACCATGCCGCTACGGCCGAGGACCTCAACGCCGCCGACGCCGCGATTGTGGCTGTGGGCGCGCACGACGTGGTCATCCCCGTTCCGGGCGCCGATTCGGACAAGGTCGTCTCGAGCTGGGACGTGCTGGCCGGCAAGGCGGAGCTCGCGGGCTGCGTCGCCGTTATCGGCGGCGGCCTGGTGGGCACCGAGACTGCCGAGTACCTGCTGCAGAACGGCTGCGAGGTGGCGATTGTCGAGATGCTCGACAAGATTGCCGCAGGCGAGTCCGAGACCATTCTGCCGCTGATTATGAACGACTTTGCCGCCCACAACGTTGAGCAGCATGTTAAGACCCGCCTGACCGCCATTACCGACGAGGGCGTGGAGGCCGTTCGCACCACCGAGGACGGCGCCGAGGAGCCGGTGAAGATCGCCTGCGATTACGTGGTGATGGCCGTGGGCTCCAAGGCCAACGGGTTTGACCTGGACGGCGTAACGGTGCCCGTGACCTGCGTGGGCGACTGCTCGGGCGAGCGCACCGCCGACATCGCGAGCGCCATTCGCACGGCATATCACGCGGCCAACGAGCTGTAGTTGAACATCGCGGTCAGGCAGGGCGGTAGCACGGATCCGCCTCGCCCGGCTGTGTCCCTGCGCACATAGACCATCAACCGGGGTAGGGGGCAGACTAGCTTAAACGTACCCTTAACCTCATCTTCACCTCAAATGAGGCTAAGATGAGGTTAAGATGAGGCAAAGTTTGAATGGACGTGCGAACCGTTGCGTGAACAATGCGCGCACGGTTGAGCGGGCGGGGAGTGCCGTATCGGTGCTCCCCGCCTTTTTGCCAATGAGGATGCTCTGACCAGCGGGTTCAGAAAATCCGAATCTTGAGCGACCGAAAATCCGAACTCCTAGAACATGAAAATCCGAATCGCTGACACCCGAAAATCCGAATTTGATGCAAGGGGATTGATACAAGGGGGTCAGGTTTGTTTGCACCATGTTGGTGCGAAGCAACCTGACCCCCTTGCACCAAGGGTTTGACTTTTAAGACATCATTAAGGCTTGCGTTGTGGAGCAAACCGCAGGTCAATGCTATTCTTTTACCTTATCGTATGGTGTTGTATTCTGCCTGAATTCTATGCCTACGAGCAACGGATTGATCGCGACCAAGCGGAAAGGATGGCACGCCCGCTAGCAGGGCAAACGTAAACGATGAGTGGCATGGACCGACATAGCGAGCTCCAGCAGCACAAGACGGCGGCCGAGTACCGCCAAGCTGCCGACGAGCATGTGCGGACCCTCAAGGATTTCTGGAAGGATTTCCTGGTGAGTGGTCTGTTTGTGCTGGCCGCCATCGTTGCCATCTTTGCCTGCCTGGCCTGGTTTGCCGCGAATAACCGAGTGAGCGCCACGGGGAGTACGATCGGAGCGAAGGGCCCGCGGTTTGTGCTCTCGGGAACGCAGGACGGCACGGCGGGCAAGTACGACGCCCAGGACAACTACGCGTCGGACAGTACAAGCCTTGCCGTGAACAATTTTTCCAACCTCAATAACATGAGTGCCGATGGCAGTCTCTCTCCGGGGTCGGCCGGTCAGCTTCAGCTCAACGTCAAGCCGCTCTGTAATGACCTGCGTGATATCACGGTGGAAATGACCTGGGAAATCTCTGTCCAGACGAGCGCTGCGGGCACGGGCGGCACCGCTACGGACGCATCGACAAACGAAGGGATCATCAACTCGCTTAAAAATCTGGTGCGCGGCCATATCCTGGTTTTCCAGGGCAAAGACGACTCTGGCTTTTACTCGAATCCGCTGGTCCCCACGACCACCACGGTGACCCAGGACGGGGCCAGCGTCACCGTCATTACGCAGAGCTTTACCATCCCAAAGTCGAGCTTTTACGCTGCGGACTCAAACAGCACGACCAGAACCGCACCCAAAACCCTCTACTGGATTTGGCCGGAGCAGTTCAAGAGCTATGTTCGCACGGGTAATGCCGGCTACGGCGGCAACCTTTTTGCAAGCACGGACGCCGGTTACACTGCCCTCGTCGGCGACATCAACAGTAACCACGCGCGCTATTTCCGCGCCGACAGCACGAGCGTTCCGGGCCAGGCGCCCAGCGAGGTTCCGACTGTCGAGGCCGACATGCCCTCTGCAGGTGTGGAAACCTGCGCCAATTATTACAACAACGCCGATGAGATTATCGGCAAGAACGTCAAGTACATTCGCGTGCGCTTCACCGCCAAGGAGGCGGATAAATAAATGGACGAGCAGCTTAATGCCCGCGAGCAGGGCGATATCAAACACAACGAAGGAGCGGCAAACCCCGGCGGCAACGGGTTCGGCTCGCACGGCGAAGCGCGTCCGGCTGGCCGCATCGAGCGCATCAAGGCTTGGGTGAGCGACCACCGTCGCGAATCCCTGGCCATCGTGGGTCTGGTGGCCGTGCTTCTCGTGTTGCTGGGATTGACGCTCGGATGGTTCGTCGATGCCAATCGCGGCTCCACCGTCGGCAAGATCAAGGAGCCGGCAGAGCTCAAGGTGCTGGGCCCCAACGCTACGGCAACAGAGCAGATCGACCTGAGCTACAACCCCGAATACGGCGATACCAAGACTGGCAGCACGGTGACGCTCAAGCGCCCGTTTTGCGTGCAGACGGGCGGCGATGGGTTTGAGCTGCAGCTTGCGAATACGACCAACATTACGGGCCTCACTATCGAGCTGTATAAAGCTGAGGATACGGGCCTAGGTGATGCTCCCGACGTGAGGGGCACTGCGGGCGGCAAGCCCTATAGCTGGAAAATGTATGAAACGGATCTGCTGAAGAGCTTCACGCCCATCGAAGACCCGGGCGAGGGCGCAAGCGACCCTACATTCAAGGACTATCAAAAGGTCCAGCGCAACGCGCGCCCGCTCTACCGATACAAGGTGTTCAACAAAGACGAGCTCAATGCCAAGACGCTCGACGGCTCGACTGGCAACGACACGCTTAACTTCATCATCAAGCTTTCGTGGGACGAGAGCACCAAAGAGACCGACGTGATCTACCTGATCGCGCGCAACACGAGCGGTAAGTAGGAGAGGGGGCGCACATGGAGAAGCAAGGGAGGCAGCAGGATGCCGAGCGCGAGCAGCTGGCAAAAAGCAAAAGCCTAGTCAAGAATAAGCTGGTTGTGGCGGCAATCGCACTTGTTTGCGCCGTGGCGCTCGTGACGGGTGGTTACTTTACCTATTCCGCCTACACCGCCAACGGATTTCTAAAGTCCGTCGCCGCAACGGGCACCGCGCAGAGCCTGTTTGCGAGCGATTTGCTCACGGGCTATATGAGTACGCCTAGCAACGACGACCTCGCCCGTGCCCAGCGCTCCGTTACGGTGTATCCCAGCGGCGGACAGTGCAGCTTCACCTTTAGCATCTACAACTATTTGCTGAGCAACAGCAACTTCTGCAACGACAAAAACGTGACGTACACCTTGACGGTCGAGGGGCATGGGCTCGATGGCGCCACGTGGAGCTATGAACCCCAGCCCGGTAGCAGCGTCACGCTTCCGGAGAATCAACCTACCAAGAACACCTACACCGTGACCTTCCCCGAGGGTAAGTTGGGATATGCGTACTTTGTGATTAAGGCCACGGTCGTATCGGAGAAGAGCCCCGGCACCGAGCTTACCTGCCTGGCGGCGAAAGTCGTGCCGTCAAAGAGGGCCGAGGTCAAGACCGCGGCGGTTGAGGGCGCGCTTGTTGATGAGGCTGGCAAGTTTGCTGATTACGCTGCGTACAACTACCGCGTGACGGTTACGGGCGCACCGGCAAACGTCACGCTCACGTGGGGGGAGAACGTGGAGATCGACCCGTTCTTCAAGATCAACCATGGCGCGACGGTGAATGTTGAAAAACGCACGGCTACGTTCACCATGGAGCCGGGTTCGATGGTCGTCAACTTTTACCGAGCGGACGGCAAAACGCCCGATGGCTGGAACAAACTGGGTATTAGCGTGAGCGGAACTACCCTGACGGGCACGACGGGGACTCGATAACTCTGGAAGCGGAGTTTTAGGATAAGAGGTACGGAATCGATGAGAACGGCAAAGCGCATACTCGCAGAGTTCATGACGGTGGTCATGGTACTCCAGGCATGCTCGCCCACGGTGGCCGCCGTGGCGGCAGGCTGGCAGAACATCTCGAGCGAGATCGCCGCCGCGTCTGCGGAGGCATCGGATGCAGCCGAGAGCGGTGAGACCAACGGCGACGCCGCGAATGGGTCTGGGTCGAGTGATATCGGCGCCGCGGGTGACGGTGCCGAGGATGGTGCTGCGAAGGACGACGCTGCAACGGGCGATACTTCCGATAGTGCTACGGGTTCCGATTCTACGGGCGACCAGACGGAAGGCGACGATGCGGCAGGGGATGCCGCCGCTGGCGATGCCGAGCAAGATGCCGATGCCGCGGTTTCGGAAGACGCTGAGGCCCAGGCCGATGCTTCGATTACAAATCTTGATGAGCTTGTCGACCTGCTCAAGGCGAACGGCGCGGAAAGCATCGTGTGCAAAGACGACAGGAGCGGAATCCAAAGCCTCAATGTCACGTTGTCGAAAGCGTTCGCCGTCCTGTCTAACGCCGACGCTTCGCTTTACTATGATGCGCAGATCAAGGTTATCATCACGGGCGATGCGAAGCTCACTGAGTCGGCTGATAACGGCATGTCTTTCCAGGGCCTTGGCAGCGATGAGCGTCCGTTCGAAGGCAGGATCTATAGGTCGCTGGACGATGATAGTCCCGTCGAGCTTACGACTGATCGGACGGTCTTTAAT
>URRN01000146.1 GCA_900550185.1 uncultured Collinsella sp. | reverse complement strand
CACGAACAGGAGGCCACTTAATGTGGCCTCCGTCGTGAGCAGGACTGTAGAGCAGCAAATTAAACTCCGCGCCGGGCGCCACTCAGCCGGGTGCTCCAACCTAGTGCTCCATGCGTGCTTTCCGTCTTGCGCAGGACTGTAGAGCAGGAAACTTAATTACGCGCCGCTCCCCGCCCACGCCGGGCAACCTCTCCCTTGTACTTTATCAAGGTAGAGTGTATGATTCTGGACGTTACACGACTCACTTTACTTAACTAAAGTGCCATCAAGGGGGAATACCATGAACACCGATATGTCTCGTCGTCAGTTTGTTGGTCTAGCCGGCTCGCTCGCCACGGTGCTTGGCCTTGGTCTTGTCGGTTGCGGCGGTGGTGCCGGCAAGGGCTCCGCTGCTGGCTCTGCCGCGGCCAAGGATGTGAAGGGCGCTGCGGAGTCCAAGAAGCTCGTGGTGGGCTTTGATAAGTCCTATCCTCCGTACGGCTTTGTGGGCGACGATGGTGAGTACACCGGCTTTGATCTCGATCTGGCCAAGGCTGTTGCCGATAAGCAGGGCTGGGAGGTCAAATACGAGGCCATCGACTGGGATGCCAAGGATACGCTGCTCAACTCGGGTGCCATCAACTGCATCTGGAACGGCTTTACCATGGAGGGTCGCGAGGACGATTACACGTTCTCCGAGCCGTACATGCTCAACGAGCAGGTGCTGGTGGTAAAGAAGGATGCAGGCATCAAGAGCTGGGACGATCTTGCCGGCAAGACCGTGATCACTCAGACCGATTCCGCTGCGCAGGATGTGCTCGAGGGTGACCAGAAGGATCTGGCGGCGACGTTTGCCACGCTCGACACGATCGGCGAGTACAACACGGCCTTTATGCAGCTCGAGAGTGGCGCGGTCGATGCCGTGGCTTGTGACCTTTCGATTGCCCAGTATCAGCTTGCCGCCAAGCCCGATGCTTATACGCAGCTTGATGAGCCACTGTCCAGCGAGCACTACGCCGTCGGCTTTAAGCAGGGCGACACCAAGTCGGCCGACGCCGTGACCGAGTCGCTCAAGGCACTCTATGAGGACGGCACGGTCAAGGACCTCTGCGATAAATATTCAAGCTATGGTTTGTCTTTCGATAATTGGGTGCTCAAGTAATGTCTATTCAGGTCATGATGCAGATGCTTGGCCAGGGATTCTTGGTCAGCTTGCAGTTGTTTGTGCTGACACTGCTGGGGTCGATTCCGCTGGGAATCCCCGTGGCGTTTATGCGCATGAGCAAAATCGCGCCGCTTCGCTGGATTGCGCGCATCTATATTTCGGTCATGCGCGGCACGCCGCTCATGCTGCAGATGTTTGCCATCTACTTTGCCCCGTACTACGTGTTTGGCATTTCGCTCACGCCCGATTCCAAGTGGACGGCGTGCGTCGTAGCGTTCATCATCAACTACGCCGGTTACTTTGCCGAGATCTATCGCTCGGGCCTGCAGTCCATTCCGCGCGGTCAATACGAGGCAGCCGAGGTGCTGGGCTATTCGCACATGCAGACGTTTCTGTATATCGTGATGCCGCAGGTCGCCAAGCGCATTCTGCCGGCGATGGGCAATGAGATCATCACGCTGGTCAAGGACACGTCGCTGGCGTTTGCCATTGGCGTGGGTGAGATGTTCTCGACGGCCAAGGCGCTGGTCGCCTCGCAGGTGAGCATGGTGCCGTTTGCGATCGCGGCGCTGATCTACTGGATCTTTAACTTTGTGGTCGAGATGCTGCTGGGCGCCGCCGAAAAGAAGTTGGACTATTATCATGACTAACTCAGTGATGAAAATCGAAAGCGCGCGTAAGGCGTTTGGCAGCAATGAGGTGCTCAAGGATATCTCGCTTGAGGTGAAGCGTGGCGAGGTCGTGGCGATTATCGGGCCTTCGGGTGGCGGCAAGTCCACGCTGCTGCGGTGTGCCACGCTGCTCGAGACACTCGACGGAGGCTCGCTCTCGTTTGGTGACCTTGCCGTTGCGACGGATGCGGGTTCGGGCGCGGTCTATGCGAAGGGCGATGTGCCCAAGCGGGCACGCTCGCGATTCGGCTTGGTGTTCCAAAATTACAACCTGTTCCCGCACTATACCGTGATGAAAAACATCATCGATGCGCCGATTCGCGTGCTTAAGCGTCCGCGCGAGCAGGCGGAAGCCCGCGCTCACGAGCTGATTGCGCAAATGGGGCTGACGGGCAACGAGAACAAGGTGCCGTGTGAGCTTTCGGGCGGTCAGCAGCAGCGCGTGAGTATTGCCCGCGCCCTGGCGCTCGATCCGGAGATCCTGTTCTTTGACGAGCCGACCTCGGCACTCGATCCCGAGCTGACGGCCGAGGTGCTGCGTGTCATTAAAGACCTTGCCGCGCAGAATATGACGATGGTGATCGTGACCCACGCAATGCAGTTTGCGCGCGATGTTGCCGACCGCGTGGTCTTTATGGATGGCGGCCGCATTGTCGAGGAGGGTCCTGCCGAGCAGGTCATCGACCATCCGCGTGAGCAGCGCACCCGTGAGTTCTTGAGCCGTATCGAGGGATAGGCTCGGGTATTTACTCAACTATTAATTGAGGCGAAGCCGCCGCAGGTCTTACGGTCTGTGGCGGCTTTTTGTTTGCATCGACGGGGTTCAATAATCTCCTCACAAGCTTGTCTCTTCCTCTCGCCGCCTGTATTCATACGTGCGCCGAAAGGTATGCATGGACAGCCGCCCGTGAGGGTAGGGTGGTGGCATAGGACATTTGGAGGGTGAGTCGGCTCGGTTGCCGACCATGCTGCTCCCGGGATGGCACCGACCGCGAACTCTCCCCGTTGGCGTCGCGCATTGCGCGCGGCCCTGCAAGGAGGTCATCATGGGTGCTCCCAAGACCGGTAACGTAAGGAACGTGGTGCTCGTAGGCCAAGGCGGGGTGGGCAAGACTTCACTCGCCGAAGCCATGCTCCACCTTTCCGGCAAGACCGCCCGCCTGGGCGGCCACGACGGCACCAAGCCCACGCTCGACTATGATCCTGAAGAGGTCAAGCGTGCATTTTCCATCTCGACGACCATCGCGCCGATCGACTGGAAGGGCGCGCGCATCAATGTGCTTGATGCCCCGTGCTACCCCGATTTTATCGGCGACGCCTTTGCCGCGATGAGCGTCTGTGAGACGGCTCTGTTTGTGGTCGACGCCGAGGCCGGCCCGCAGCCTACGACGGTTAAGCTCTGGTATGCCGCCGAGGACCTGCGCCTGGCGCGTGCGGTGTTCGTAAACCGCCTGTCGCGCTCCGAGGCCAGCTTTGCGACCACGATGGACCTGCTGCAAGAGCGCTTTGGCACGCGCCTGGGTGCCGTGACCCTTCCCTGGGGCGAGGGCGAGGACTTTGACGGCATCATCGACCTGGTGCGCATGAAGGCGCGCCATTGCAACGGCACCGAAGCCGTTGAGTCGGAGATTCCCGAGGAGTATCGTGCCCAGGCCGAGGAGGCCCATGACCATCTGTGCGAGTTGGTGGCCGAGGCCGACGATGAGCTGATGATGAAGTACCTGGAAGGCGAGGAGACGCTGACGCAGGAGGAGCTTGAGGGCTTGCTGTCGAAGGCGATTGCCGAGCGCATCTTTGTGCCGGTCTTTGCGGGCGATTGCATCAAGGAGCAGGGCGTCAACTCGCTGATGGACGACATCGCGACGTACTTCCCGGCGCCGACCGACTACGGTGAGATGCCGCTTATCGACGGTGATTCGCTCAAGATTTCGAGCGACGATGACCGTCCGGTGGCGTTTGTGTTTAAGACGTTGGCTGATCCGCAGCAGGGTCGCATCAGCTTTATCAAGGTGCTGACGGGTACGCTTGAGCCGGGTCTTGAGCTGATCAACGCGCGTACCCGCAAGGGCGACCGTCTGGCTCACCTGTATGTGATGTGCGGCCGCGATATGACCGAGGTCGGTCACGCCTATGCCGGCGACATCATCGTGGCGCCCAAGCTGGCTGCCGAGACGGGCGACACGCTCTCGATTACCGGTAAGGTCGAGGCCGCGGCGTTTAAGTTCCCCAACTCGCAGTACCGCATTGCCATCGAGGCCGAGAATCGCGGCGACGAAGAGAAGCTCTACACGTTTATCGAGAAGGCCTGCAAGGCCGATCCGACCATGAGCATCGACCGCGACGAGGAGACCGGCCAGACCATCATCTCCGCCGTGGGCGAGGCGCAGGTTTCGGTGCTGCTCAACCGTCTGGAGGACCGCACCAAGGTTGCGGCCAAGAGCGTGCCGATCCGCATTCCGTATCGCGAGACCATCCGCCGCACGGCAAGCGCCCAGGGTCGCCATAAGAAGCAGACCGGTGGCGCCGGCCAGTACGGCGACTGCTGGCTGCGCGTGGAGCCGCTCATCGGACCCGACGGCACGAGCGACGGCTATGAGTTTGTGGACGAGGTCGTGGGTGGCCGCATTCCGCGTTCGCTCATCCCTGCTGTGGACAAGGGCGTGCAGGAGACCATGAAGGACGGCATTATCGCCGGCTATCCGCTCACGGGCATTCGCGTTGCGGTGTACGACGGCTCGTATCACAGCGTCGACTCCAACGAGATGGCGTTCCGCGCGGCAGCTCGCATCGGCCTGCGCAAGGCATGTGCCGATGCCGACCCGGTGGTGCTGGAGCCCATTGAGGAAATTACGGTGACCATCCCCGAGAGCTACGCCGGCGCTGTGATGGGCGACATCTCGGCATCGCGCGGTCGCGTGACGGGCATGGAGACCGATGAGCGCGGCGATACCGTGGTTATTGCCCAGGCGCCGCTGGCAGAGCTGACGGATTATTCGACGCGCCTGCGCTCTATCACGCGCGGCACGGGTGACTTTACCATGAAGCCCGCAGGCTATGAGCAGGTGCCTTATGACGTTCAGGCCAAGCTGGTCGAGCGCTATGAGGAGGGCCGCGCCAAGTAGCACGTGATTTTGTCTGCAATGTAGGTGCTGACGAAAGGGCCGCCCTGGGTAACCGGGGCGGCTCTTTTTGATTCCTTGGGGACGGAGGAAAACGGATCATTTAGGCTTTGGGGCAGCTTGGTCGGTCCTAGTCTCCCGAGGCCTGATTGCGGCCGGTGGTGTAGTCGATCTGCACGTGCGGCTGCAGGTTGTAGCAATATACGTGGAAGCAGAGGGTCTTGCCGTGGTCCTCGACCGATTGCGCCTCAAGGCGCATGCCACGGCAGACAAGTTCCTCTTCGTTATACATAGGCGTGACGCGGTAGAGCACATGGTTGCCCGTATCGCGAATATAGTTGAGAATCTGCTCTTCAAACGGCAGCATGCCCGTTTCGTTGAGATAGCGCGTGCCGGTGAGGAGATTTT
>URRN01000145.1 GCA_900550185.1 uncultured Collinsella sp. | reverse complement strand
GCTGCGGGAATGGCCTATTTGCTCAATGTGTTCGGCTGAGATCGGAAATCAACCCAACACGAGCCGGACACGCGCCAGACGGCTCTTCCCCGTGCGGCCTTCCCCCTTACGCTCATGTTGCAGGCATGTAACGCCGCAGCGAGCGCGCCTTTTTTGCGCCAGACAGGTACAATGATGAACACTGTACCGTAGCGGAGCGCCCCGCGCGCGCCGCAATCACGCGAAAGGGTTTCCCATGGCCGAGATCTCGTCCTCCCGCATCGTCATCACCGTCCTTGGCAAGAACCGCCCCGGTATCGTCGCCGGCGTCACCCGTGTCCTAGGCGAGGCCAACGTCGACATCCGCGACATCACGCAGTCCATTATCGAGGACATCTTCACCATGACCATGCTGGCCGATACCGCCGAGTCCAAGCTCGACTTCGCCGAGCTGCAGAAGGCGCTGGCCGAGGCCGGCGAGCTTTCGGGCGTCAACGTGTCCATCCAGCGCGAGGACGTCTTTAACTTTATGTACCGCCTGTAGCGAGCAGGCCGCTGGGGATAGCCTGACACGCGCATGCCCATGCAGGCCACCCCGATGCGGCCCGGAGAGGAGCGCGCATGGCCTACGACGCCAAGAAAATCTATTACCGCTTCGATGACCACTTGAGCCGCCTGGTTCTGGATTACGAAGCAAGCCGCCAGATTTCGTCTGAGAGCGAAAGCCTCTACCACGGCCTGCCGACCGACCCTTATGACGAGGGCCTGTTTGTCGAGCACAATGTCAAGCGCGGCCTACGCAATGCCGACGGCTCGGGCGTGGTCGCGGGTCTCACTCGTATCTCGGATGTGCACGGCTACAACAAGGTCGACGGAAAGGTCGTGCCCGATCAGGGCAAGCTCACGCTTCGCGGCTACAGCATCGAGGATCTGGTCAACAATGCCCAGGCCGAGAATCGCTATGGCTACGAGGAAGTCGCCTATCTGCTTATCACGGGTTCGCTGCCCAACAAGGAAGAGCTCGACGGCTTTTGCGAGCGCCTGGGCGCCTTTAGACATCTGAGCGACGAGTACGTTAAAGAGTTCCCTATGACCACGGTATCGTCGAGCATCATGAACGTGCTCCAGCGCGCCGTACTGCTGCTCTACGCCTTCGATGCCGAGCCGGACGTGATCACGCCCGAGCACGAAATCGACGTCGCCATTTCCATGCTCGCACGTCTCCCGCGCATCGCCGCCTTCGCACACATGGCCTCGGTCGCCAAGCTTCGCGGCTCCGAGGTTCACGTGCCGCACCCTACGCCCGGTCTCTCCACCGCCGAGACCATCCTACAGGTCCTGCGCGGCGGCATGGCGTTCACCCGCGATGAGGCGATGCTGCTCGACGTTATGCTCATGCTGCATGCCGAGCACGGCGGCGGCAACAACTCCACCTTCGCTTGCCGCGTGCTGTCGTCTTCGGCCACCGACCCGTATTCCGCCTACGCCGCGGCTATCGGCTCGCTCAAGGGCCCGCGCCACGGCGGCGCCAATGCCAAGGTCGTGTCTATGCACGAGGACATCCGCGCGCATGTCTCCAACTGGGAGGACGAGGACGAGGTCGCGGCCTACCTGGGCAAGATCCTCGACAAGCAGGCCTTCGACGGCACGGGCCTCATCTACGGCATGGGCCACGCCGTCTATACGCTCAGCGACCCGCGCGCCGAGGTCTGCCGCCGTTACGCGCGCTCACTGGCAGCCAAGAAGGACTTGGGCGAAGAGTTCGCACTCATCGAGCGTATCGAGCGCCTGGCACCCCAGGTCATGCGCGACCACGGCATGACCAAGCCCATCTGCGCCAACATCGACCTGTACACAGGCTTTATCTACAAGATGCTCGGCGTGCCCGAGACGCTTTTTACGCCGTTATTCGCCGTCGCCCGCATGGCCGGCTGGTCGGCACACCGCATGGAAGAGCTCTTCTGCGCGCACCGTATTATTCGCCCGGCCTATCGTCCGGTGATCGAGCCGCTGGAGTACAAGCCGATCGCCGACCGCTAGGACGCGGACCGTTATAGAACTCGAGCGTGGCCAGGGCATCACCGCCCTCGGCCACGCTTTTTATGCCAGTAGAAAGGGCTGCATCGAATGATTGTTTTTTCCGATATGGATGGAACACTGCTGACGAGCGACAAGCAGATGGGCGACGCCACCTGGGCGATGCTCGACGAGCTCGCACGTCGCAGCATTGAGTTTGTACCGTGCACGGGGCGTCCGCTGTCGGGCGTCTTTGAGCCCATCCTCGCCCATCCTGCCGTGCACTACGCGGTCTGCGCCAATGGCGCCAGCGTCTGGCAGCTCGACGACGATGTGCCCAACGATGCCTCGCGCGCCACGCGCATTTTGAGCCGTCCGCTCGATCGCGGCATTGCCCATCGCGTCCATCGCATCGCCGCCGGCCACGATGTGACCTTCGATATCTTCGCGGATGGGCAGTGCTTCCTCCCCCGCTCGCTTTACGGGCGCCTGGATGAGTTCTGCGGCGGTGACCCCCACATCGCGGCTTCGCTCAAGCGCACACGAACACCGATCGACATGGATATCGACAGCAAGATCGACGAAGTCGAGACGCTCGAACGCATCGCCATGTACTGGCACGACCCGGCCGATCGCGACGCCATCGCGGCGGCGCTCGACAAGCTCGGAGGCATTGAGGTCACGCGTTCGTACGCCATGAATATCGAGGTTATGGGCGAGGGCGCCACCAAGGGAACGGCCCTCACGTGGCTATGCGAGCACCTGGGCGAGCGTCTCGTCGACGCCTGGGCGTTCGGCGACAACATCAACGACATCCCCATGCTGCAGGCAGCGGGCCACGGCATGGCCATGATCAACGCCGAGCCCGAAGACCGCGAGGCCGCCGACGCCGTCACCGGATACGACAACGACCACGACGGCGTCGCCCACACCATCATGGCCGCCCTTGCCTAGTCATCGTCTGGTCATTGGGGACGTTCTTGAATGACCAGTCGTTGGGGACAGCCTTCACGAAAAAGCTGCAAGGACTGTCCCCCACTGTCGGCAGAAAAGGAACGTCCCCATCTGCCGGATTAGGAGAGACTCTCCAGCACGCGACGGAGCTCCTGCTGGACGGCGTGGTCGCGGTTACAACCCACCACGCGATCGGCCACCGCCTTAAGCGCGGGGCGCGCGTTTTCCATCGCGCAGCCCGTGCCGACAAAGCGAATGATCTCGTAGTCGTTCATCGAGTCGCCAAACGCCATGATCTCGTCGCGTCCAATGCCGTAATGCTCCGCGAGCTGTGCGATGCCCGAGGCCTTCGACACACCGGGCTGCATGGCATCGATCCACGCGTTGCCCGAAGGTGCAAAAGTAAAGAGCTGGCCAAGTTCACGCTGTAGCACGTAGGCGCTGTCCATAACGACACCGTCATCGCAAAAGATACTCGCCTTGATGATATTTACGCTGGGATCGGGCAGCTCCCAAATACGCTCGGCATTGGGAAGGTCCTTATCGACCTCACGCACGAACTTGCACTCGTCATCGAGCAGGAAGGACTTGGTTCGGTCAAAAAGCGCAAGATGCAGATTGGGAAACGTCGCGACAGCCTGGGCGAGCCTTCGAATCGCCAGGTGCGAATACACCTCACGGTCTACCATTTTGCCGTCGGCGTAGACCTGGGCACCGTTAGCGGCGACAAAGTCCATCTTGTCGCGAACGGGCGCAAAGAACTCGCACAGGCGATCGTAGCGACGACCTGACGATGCGGCGAAATGCACGCCATGCTCGTGTAGCGCCAGAATCAGTTCGTAGGTCTCGGGAGGCACCTGGCCGTTTTCGTCAAGCAGTGTGCCGTCCATATCGGATGCAATCAGTTTAAACATAGAAAAGCTCCCTTCGGGCTTAGTAGTGAAAACAGATGTATATCTGAAAACACCGTACCCAAAGGGAGCTCGAATAAGACCCCGTAGTTATAAACGTTACATGGACCTAGCAAATAGCTCACGCGCGCCAGGGGTCCCACATTCGCAGCGCCAGGCAACACGTCAAAGAGTGTCCCCAATGACTAGCCGTTTAAGAACGTCCCCGATGACTAGTCGGCGTAGGTGAAGGTCGTGACGTCGAACATGCCCTCGGGGCGGATGCGGAGCGTCGGGATAACCGGCAGGGGCAGGAAGATGATGCCCATGATGGGGTCGAGCGGCGGCTCGATGCCCATGGCGCGCGCCTTGACCATAAAGTCGTCGTGCTGCGCCGCAACGTCTTCGGCAGCGCCCTCGCTCATCAGGCCGCCGAGCGCCAGCGGAATGCGCGCCACGACCTCGCCGTTGCGCACCAGCACGTGGCCGCCCTGGCCCACGGCCTCAACGGCAGCCATCATATCCGCCGCATTGTCGCCCACCACGCACACGTTGTGCGAGTCGTGGCCGATCGTGGAGGCAATGGCGCCACCGGTGATGGTGAAGCCACGCACCCAGCCGCGACCGATGTGCTTGCCGACAAGACCCAGGCCCGCAGGGCCATCACCGTCGGCGCCCTCGGCCTGCAGCGACACACCGCGGCCGTGGCGCTCGATCAGCATAATGCGGCGCAGGCCCTCGGCGCTCTCGGGGCGAGCCATACCCGTGATGGCCTTACCCGGCACCACGTCAATCACGGCCTCGCCCGGCTTAAAGGCATAGTCGAACACGTCGAGCGATAGCTTCGGCAGCTTAACGGAAGCACGCAGCTCATCGGCAAGCGCTGCGACCTCGGCCATCTCGGGTGCGATCTCGCCCACAAAGGTGCCGTCCTGCGCCACCAGAGCACCGGCGGCATATACGCGATGCGGAGCCTTGGCAAACGTCAGGTCATTGAGCAACAGCAGGTCGGCGCGTTTGCCCGGGGCGATCGCGCCACGGAGCTCATGCGGGTCGCGACAGCCGTGGTCCAGGCCAAATGCCTCAGCCGTGGAAAGGGACGCCATGGAGATGGCGGCCACCGGGTCGATGCCGGCCTCGATGGCCACGCGGCAGGCATTGTCGATCATGCCGGTCGAAAGAGCATCGGAGGGAGCGCGGTCGTCGGTCGCAAAGCAGCAGCGGCGGGCGCGGGCAGGGTTCTCCAGCAGCATCGGAGACAAATTGGCCAGGTCGTGGCTGCACGTACCCTCACGCAGCATCACATACATGCCGCGGGACAGCTTGTCGAGCGCCTCCTCGGGAATCGTCGACTCGTGGTCGGCGATAATGCCCGCTGCGGCATAGGCGTTGAGGTCCTTACCGGCAACAAGTGGCGCGTGGCCGTCAACCTGCTTGGATGGCGTCTGATTGGCAGCATCGATGCGAGCACAGGTCTCGGGGTCGGCCATAAAGACACCCGGCAG
>URRN01000144.1 GCA_900550185.1 uncultured Collinsella sp. | reverse complement strand
GTAGACGCCCAGGCGCTCACGATCGATGGCGCCTTCGACATCAAAGCCCGCATCGTGCATTGCCTCGTCCGAAGCCGCCATCGCAAACTGAACGCAGGGGTCCAGATGCTTGGCGTCACGCTTGCCAAAGTACTCGTTGCCGTCAAAGCCCTTGACTTCGGCCGCCACCTTGACGGTAAACGCATCGGTATCGAAGTGCGTGATCGGGCCGATGCCACAGGTCCCGGCGCACATGGCCGCCCAGGTGGCAAGCGCGGTGTTGCCGAGCGGCGATACGGCACCGATGCCGGTGATTGCAACTCTCTGTTCCATCATGGTCTCCTCATCCAAGCCGTTCTTCGGCCCTGGTTTCTACATCGCCATTCCGCCGTCGACGCGCACGACCTCGCCCGTAATGTAAGCAGCCGCATCGCTCGCTAAAAAGCGCACCACGCCGGCCACTTCCTCGGGACGTGCCATGCGCTTAAGGGGAATCTGTTCCTCGGTTGCCGTACGCACCTTCTCCGAGAGCTTTGCCGTCATATCTGTCTCGACAAACCCGGGGGCGACCGCGTTCGCTCGTACGCCACGAGGCGCAAGCTCGCGCGCCACCGCCTTGGTAAGCCCTATCACGCCCGCCTTGGAAGCAGCGTAGTTGGCTTGCCCGGCATTGCCCATCAGGCCCACGACCGAGCTCATGTTGACGACGCAACCGCCGCGCTGGCGCATAAAGGTCTTGGTGAGCGCGCGCGTCATATTGAATGTTCCCTTGAGATTGACATCGAGCACGCGATCGAATGCGTCATCACCCATGCGCATGAGCAGGCCATCGCGGGTGATGCCGGCGTTGTTGACGAGCGCCCAAATGGAGCCAAAGTCGTTGAGGACCGCTTCCACGCACGCGTTGACGGCAGCGGGATCGGCCACGTCGCATTGATATGCGCGTGCCGTGGCGCCAACCGCCTCACAGGCTTCGCACGTCTTGCGCGCCGCATCGACGCTGCCGGCATAGACGACGGCGATATCAAAGCCGTCCTCCGCCAGACCGACAGCGCAGGCGCGGCCGATACCCCGCGAGCCGCCCGTGACCAGTGCCACGCGACGTGAGTCGTTGCGCTCGAGCGCGCCGTTGTTCAAGTTGCCCATGTCATTCCTTTCGGGTTACAGCCCTGTGGACTATGCGAGCTCGTCGGCAATAGCTGCGACCTGCTCGGCCGTTTCGCACGAATACACGCGAACGTCGCTCAGCGTACGCTTGACCAGGCCCGACAGCGTTTTGCCAGGGCCGACCTCAATAAACGTATCGATGCCCTGATTCTGCAGAGTATGCAGCGTGTCGACCCAACGAACGGCATGACTCACCTGATTGGCCAAGACATCCGATGCCGCTCGCAGGTCCGCCGGATAGGGCGCCGCCGTCATGTTTGCCATGACCGGAATCAGCAGCGGTGACGGCGCGTGGCCGGCTTGGATATACGTCGCCAGCCCCTCAGTCGCCTCGGCCATATAGGGGCTATGAAATGCGCCCGACACCGCGACTTTCATAGCGCGGCCGCCAGCCTCTTTTACTAGGACGTCGAGCTCCTGCAGCGCCTCGGGCGCTCCGGCAACAACCGTCTGCTGCGGACTGTTGTAGTTGACCGGCCAGCAGTCCTCGCCGGCCTGTTTTGCCAGGTTCTCGACTTGCGCCGCATCGAGCTTGATGACGGCGCGCATGCCGCCCGGATGGCGCTCGGCAGCCGCGGCCATCAGCGCCGCGCGCTCGCACACGAGCCCAAAGCCCGCTCGCGTATCGAACGCCCCCGCAAAGGTGAGCGCGGCGACCTCGCCCAGCGAGAATCCCGCACAGGCGGCAGGTACCACGCCGCGCTCACGCAGGGCGGCAGCCGCTGCCAGATCGTGAACGAACACGCACGGCTGCGTGTTCTCGGTCTGCGAGAGTTCCTCCTTGGAGGCGCTTCGGCACTGCTCACTGGTCCCCGGGCGCACCTCGTCGACAATGGCGAACACCTCGGCGGCCGCCGGCGATGCCTCGATCAGGTCGACGCCCATCGCGGGGTGCTGGGCGCCCTGGCCGGCAAACAGAAACGCTACGCCACCCATGCGCACGCACCCTTCAGGACGTGCTCGGCGCCATCGACTAGGTCGTCAACGATTTCACGTGCACTTTGGCGCTCGTTGACCATGCCGGCAATCTGTCCACACAAAAACGAGCCCTCTTCGTAATTGCCGTCCTTGGCGGCCTTGCGAAGGGCGCCCGTGCCCATGGCCCCGAGCTCCTCGACGCTTACGCCCGCCGCCTCGCTCTTGGCGTAGGCGTTAGTGAAGGGGCTCTTGAGGGCACGCACCGGGTGTCCCGTCGAGCGGCCGGTCGCACGCGTCGAGGTGTCGTTGGCCTTCAGGACCATCTCCTTGTACTGCTCCGATACGGTGCACTCATCTGCGATCAGAAAGCGCGTACCCACCTGCACGCCGGCGGCGCCCAGCATAAAGGCGGCCGCCACGCCGCGGCCATCGGCGATTCCGCCAGCCGCAACCACGGGAATATCGACCACATCGACAACCTGCGGCACCAGTGCCATCGTCGAGGTCTCGCCAATATGGCCGCCTGATTCGGTACCCTCGGCAACCACGGCAGTGGCTCCACGACGCGCCACGAGGCGCGCCAGCGCCACCGAGGCAACGACCGGGATGACCTTGATGCCCGCCTCGTTCCACGCCTTCATGTACTTGGTGGGATTGCCGGCACCCGTCACGACGACCGGCACCCGCTCGTCAATCACGACCCGCGCGACCTCGTCGGCAAACGGGCTCATGAGCATGACGTTGACGCCAAAGGGCTTATCCGTCCTGGCGCGCAGCTCATGAATCTGGTCGCGCAGCCAGTTGGCGTCGGCGTTCATGGCCGCGATAATCCCTAAGCCGCCCGCCTCGGACACTGCGGACGCCAGCGAGGCGTCGGCGATCCAGGCCATACCGCCCTGGAACACGGGCTTTTCGATGCCGAGCAGATCGCAGAAAGGAGTCTTGAGCATCTCTACTTCTCCAATGCCGCCTCGACCGTATCGGCGAACTCGCCGACCGTCTTGGGGTTCTCCTCGGTATCGAGCTGGATGCCAAACTCGTCCTCAACGGCGACGAGGATCTCGACGGTGCCCAGACTGTCGAGACCAATCTCCTCGAGCGTGGACTCGGGCTTCATCTCGACGTCGTCAAGACCGGCGGTCTCGCGGATAACATCGCAAACGCGCTCGAAGGTCTTCTGATCTGCCATGGTAGTTCTCCTTTGTTTGTGCCCTAGGGGCGTTTTTATTTCCTATGTGCGACTACTTCCAACGAAGTAGATAGCCACCTATATCCAGACCGGCGCCAAATCCAACGAGGGCGATGGTGTCGCCCGTGTGAAGTGCACCGGCGTTTGCCAGCCGGTCGAGGGCAAGCGGAATGCATGCGCTCGAAATGTTGCCGGTCTCGCGCAGCGTTCGAACCACGCGCTTGTCTGGCACACCGAGGCGCTTGACCGCCTGACCCAGGATTCGTTCGTTAGCCTGATGGAATACAAAATGGTCGATGTCCTCGACCGAAATGCCCGCATCGCTCGCAAGCTTATGAACCGTGTCGCAAATCGCGTTGACGCCGAACTTGAACACGCGGCGGCCATTCATGGACAGCACGCTCTCGCTATCTGCGGAGGCCTTAAACGGCGAGGTGCCGACCAGTCCGGGAACGCACAACGTCTCGACGTCGGGCGCCGTCGAAAGCTCAACGGCAAGGGGGCTGTCTCCCCCGGCCTCAATCACCGCGGCGCCTGCCCCATCGCCAAAGAGCACGCAGGTGGCGCGGTCGGTCCAGTCGAGCGCGCGCGTCATCTGCTCGGCAGCAACGACAAGCACATGCTTGGCTCGTCCTCGGGCGATATAGCCCTCGGCAACATCGAGCGCAAATACGAAGCCGGCGCAGGCCGCCGAGACATCGAAGGCAGGGCACGTCGCGCCTAGTCGCTCAGCAACGGCACACGCCTCAGCGGGAACAAGATGGTCACCCGTCGTCGTCGAGCAGACGATCAAATCCAACTGGCTCGCGTCGATTCCGGACACCTGGAGTGCCCGCTCGCTCGCCGCTACGGCAAGGTCATCAAGTGACTCGGTGGTGCAGACGTGGCGGCTCTTGATACCTGTGCGGGTAAAAATCCACTCATGTGAGGTATCGAGGAACTCGGACAGCTCGTCATTGGAAACACTGCGCTCAGGAAGCGCCGAGCCTGTTCCAAGAATCGTGAAACCCATCACTAACCTCCTTTGAGTTGTTGACGTGTTTACATCGACCAAGAGAGGATAGCGCATTTCAGTCGTTGTTGACGTGTTAACATTAAATTGTCCAAATGCGACAAAGGCTTCACATTGCGTCTGTCTCTCGACACCATTGCGTTATTCACTTATTCATTAAGGAGGTAGCAGCCGTTATGGATGCCAAATTAACGATAGTCGACGTAACCGGATCGACCAACGATGACCTGCTCGAAGCAGGAAAACAGGGAGCGCCGCACGGCACAGGACTTGCCGCCCGGGCTCAGACAGCAGGACGCGGCCGGCGCGGCCACAAGTGGGATTCAACCGCCGGCAACCTATTGCTTTCGATTGTCCTGCGTCCATGTGTTAATCCTGCGAAGTACTCTGGTCTTGCTGCCGTCAGCGGCCTAGCGGTGCTCGAGGCGCTCGAAAAACAGGGTCTTGCAAACGAGATTGGCCTCAAATGGCCCAACGACCTGGTCGCGCGTGGACGCAAACTCGGCGGCATTCTGGTCGAGGCCGCACGCGATAACGAAGGCAAACCTTTCGCCGTCTGTGGCATTGGTGTCAATGTGAACTATGCGCCCCAAGAGGTGCCCGATGGCGGCCTGCCGGCAATCGGTCTCTCGGACCTTAACGAGAACGTTCCTGCTGTCGACATGCTCCTCGATGAGGTCTATCACGCAGTTATAGACGCTGTAGATGCCTGGGCAGAACGCCTCAACGCCATGGAAGAAAACACCGGACCGCTCGCGCCCGTCCACGGCGAATATGTCGCTCACCTCAATTGGATTGGAAAGCACGTTATCGCCCGCTCCCCTGCCGGTGACGAGCTGGCGCGAGGCATCTTTAAAACGGTCGATGGCTTTGGTCGTGCGTGCATCGAAACAGAAGACGGCTTGCGATCCTTCCATTTTGAGGAGGCGTCATTGCGCCCCTTGAGTGAGTAGGTCGCCACAGCCAGCCGCTCGGCAGCCTTACCCGGCGATCCAAACCCATCATGCAAAACAAAAGAGCCCCGCTACCGTAATGAACTGCCTCCCATTTCTTGGACATGAGAAATGGGAGGCTTTCTTTATGCGCG
>URRN01000143.1 GCA_900550185.1 uncultured Collinsella sp. | reverse complement strand
TACTTACGCACCACCCCTCCAATAAACGCGTTATCATCTTGACCCATGAACATACGTTAGGAGCAATCATGCCAAACGAGAACAGCTACGAAGTCGCGCTGCAAAAGAGCAACGCCATTCGCGAGGGCCTGACCAAGACGCCCGAGAAGTTCACCATGCTCACCGGCGACCGCCCCACCGGCCGTCTGCACCTGGGCCACTACTTCGGTACCCTCAAGGGCCGTGTTGAGCTGCAGGACATGGGCGCCAAGACCAACGTGCTCATCGCCGACTACCAGGTCATCACTGACCGCGACACCACCGAGCACATCCAGGACAACGTGTACAACATGGTCATGGACTACCTTGCCTGCGGCATCGACCCCGACAAGACCATGATCTACGCGCACTCCGCCGTGCCCGCCGCCAACCAGCTCATGCTGCCGTTCCTGTCGCTGGTGTCCGAGGCCGAGCTGGCGCGCAACCCCACGGTCAAGGCCGAGATGGAGGCCTCGGGCCACGAGCTTACCGGCCTCCTGCTCACCTACCCGGTGCACCAGGCCTGCGACATCCTGTTCTGCAAGGGCAACGTGGTGCCGGTCGGTCGCGACCAGCTGCCGCACATCGAGCTCACCCGCACCATCGCCCGCCGCTTTAACAACCGCTACGGCAAGGTATTTCCCGAGGTCGACGCATTGCTGTCCGAGACCCCGCTGCTTCCCGGCCTTGACGGTCGCAAGATGAGCAAGAGCTACGGCAACGCCATCAATATCTCGATGACCGCCGAGGAGACGGCCAAACGCATCAAGAAGAGCCAGACCGACTCCGAGCGCATGATCACGTTCGACCCCGAAAACCGCCCCGGCGTGTCCGGCCTGCTTTCGACAGCCGCCATCTGCACCGGTCGCTCCGAGGTCGAGATTGCCGAGGAGATCGGCATGGGCGGCTCCGGCCAGCTCAAGAAGTACGTGACCGAGGCCGTCAACGAGTACTTCGCACCGATCCGCGAGCGTCGCCAGCGCTACGAGAACGATCTGGACTATGTGAAGGACGTCCTGCACGAGGGCAACCGTCGCGCCAACGAGATCGCCGATCAGACCCTGGCAGAGGTTCAGGACGCCATGGGCATGGTGTACTAGACCGATCTACTGGCTTGAGCTTTCGATTGCTTTAGGGCGGGCGCTGCGGCGTCCGCCTTTTTTGGAGCCGGACCGCTTCGGCTCCGTCCATCGCACCCCCTCGACAAACAGGAACAGGCCCGCCGGCAGTTAGCTGCCAGCGGGCCTGTTCCCGAAGTACACCGTTGAATCGCACAGAGGGGAGGAATGCGAATCAAACTCAACAGGGCAGGCTTTTTCATCGCCTATTGCCTGCTCCGTTGCTGAATACAATATAGTTCACCGTGGTTTACTTTGCAGCATCAATATTCGCCGCCATAGCTTCTCCATAAGTTAGCCCCGGTAAACCTGCAACAGAAAACCACCACAAAGGGGACAGGCACCTTTGTGGTGGTTCTGGCCACGGCAGAGCTGTTAGAGTCCGGCAGGCCAACGACAGACGGCCAGGTCGACGTGCATGTCGTCCTTAAACGCCACACCCTCCCCTAGCAAAAGCTCACGTTGAGCATCGGGACCGCCAAAAGCAAAACCCTCGCATATGCGCCCGTCGGCAAACACCACGCGGTGACAGGGAATCTCGCCGGGGCGCGGATTGCTATGCAGGGCATACCCCACATACCGCGCACTTCGTGGTCGACCGGCAAGCAGCGCCACCTGACCATACGTGGCGACCATCCCCTCGGGGATCTGCTCGACCACCTCGTACACCCGTTCAAAAAAGCCCTCAGACGCCATTGCGTGCTCCTTTCAACCGAACCCAGCATAAACCACCACAAAGGTACCTGTCCCCTTTGTGGTGGTTTTGACCGGAAAGCTAGTTGGCGGGGCGGAAGAAGGCTACGGCTACAGCGCCGGGGCCCACGTGGGTGCCGATGGTGGCGCCGATAGTGTGGATGGGCAGCTCACCCTCGGCATGGCCGGCCCACAACGCGGCACTGTCCTCGATATACTTCTTGAGCACCGCATCCGAAAGACCCGTATAGCCGAGCGCCAGCGGCATGGAAAAGTCGATGCCGCCCGCCTTTTCGACCTTTTGGTTCAGCAGGTTGCGGCCGTTCTTGGAACCGCGCGCCTTGCCCAGCTGCACGATCAGACCGTCCTCGACAGCCACCACAGGCTTTACGTTGAGCAGCGTGCCCACGGCGCCGGCCGCAGCAGACAGACGACCGCCGCGCACCAGGTACTCCAGCGTCTCGAGCAGGCCGATGACGACCACGCGGTCACGGACGGCCTCGACGGCCGCCGCGATCTGGGCCGCACTACGGCCCTCATCCACCAGGCGCAGGGCATACTCGACCAGGACACGCTCGCCCAGAGTGACGTTATTGCTATCCACCACGTACACGTCGCCGCCCGGCGCCTCGGCAAGTGCGGTACGGGCACTCTGATTGGTGCCCGAAAGCTTGGCGCCCACGGTAATAATCACTGCCTCGTCGCCGGCCTCACGTGCCTCGGCAATCGTCTGCGAAAACGCGTACGGGTTGACCTGGCCGGTCTTGGGCAGCTCATCGCGCTCCACGAGCATCTCGTAAAAGCGCTGATGATCGATGTCGACGCCATCCATATACACATCGGTGCCAAAGGTGACGGACAGCGGCAAAACACGCAGAGCGGGGTGCTCCGCCGGCGACATATCGCTTGCGGAATCGGTAATAATACGAATGGACATAACAAATCCTTTCTTGCGCGGAGCTCGCGCGGGGAATTTTGACAGCAATGCCCCGGCACGGTATACGCGCTCAAACGGGACTATGCAGTTGTTAATGGGAAGCAAATGCCTTGGCGGCCTTAGATCTCGCGCAGGGTGTCGAGAATCGTACGCAGCGATGCATACATCTGCTCGCGCTGCTCCACACCCATAGCCTTACCGGTGGTATCGAGCACCTCGCGAATGATGCGGTCCGCCTCGCTCATGCTCTCGCCGCCCAGAGCGGTCAGGCGAACCGGAGCACGATACTTAACGGCGGCATCGCCCGAATCATCGACTTCGACGTAGCCGCCCTCCTCCAGATGCGCGAGCGTACGCGAGACGGCGGCGCGGGTCACGCCTGCCATGCGAGCCAGGTCGGCACCAGTCAGGCCGTCCTTGCTGCGCTCAAGATAGTACAGGCACATAACGTCGGAGCCCTTGAGGCCCAGCCTTGCGCCCTCAGACGTCTTAATGCGCTGGATCTCCTTGTAGAGACCGCTGATCAGTCCGACAAAGTCCTCGAAACGTGTCTCGTCGCTCTGCTGCATGGGAGACGACCGCCTTTCGCTTACATGATGCTAACGGGTAAACATCTTAGCCGCACGAGGCAACACCCATACCCAAATATCCCATTTGTTAACCCATCAACATAAAAACCACCACAAAGGGGACAGGCACCTTTGTGGTGGTTTTGACCGGCGAACATGATCCGCAGGCGTCGCTACAGCTCCACGCAGGGATTGTCGCGGGTCACAAGCGTCTTAACGACAACCGTCGCTCCCAGATAGCGCTCGAGCAACTCGGCGAGACGATCAACGGCAGCCTGGCAATCCCCCATCCGCTCGGGCTCCACGCACTCAATCGCCAGGAATGCATCGGCCGAATCGTCGGACAGCGCCGTGCGAACGCCATCGCGCCAGTTCCAGCAGCGGCATACGGCGCCCGCATCATCGATGTAGGCGAGCTCGCCGGGCAGCGTCGGGTCATCCGTTTCCTCGCCAAGTGGCAGGAACGCATCGCCGCCGTCAGTCACCTTCAAGCGAAGATCCCCCTCAATCGCATGCAGGTCCTCGCCGCCAACGGGCAGCGCATAAGTCAACGAAATCGTGTTGTAGATATCCACCGCCGGTGTGATGTGGCCGACCGGCTTGCCTTTGAGCACGCGCTTGAGCAGGTTCTCAACTGAGCAACGCGCGCCCTTCTTGGTCTTGAACAGGCGATACGCCTCGCGCCATGCCTTAACCGGCGCGTTCTCGCTGATGGTATCGCTTGTCAGGTGACGCTCCGCATCGATATTGGCGCGATTGAGCAACGTGGCGATCGCATCCACGTCCTCCTGGGGAATCTGGGCCGCGGGCTTCATGCCCTTTACGACTACGACGCCGACCGCCGCCTGCGGAAACAGCTCCCAAAACGAATCCTCGGCAACGAAACTCTTCATATGCTCTCCCTTCATAGCGTACGCCCGAGCGAGGGCGCCTAAACAAAAAGCGCCCTCACAGCGGCCACCTTCAAAGTCCTACGGTGCCGCCACAAGAGCGCTTACGCTGCCCCCATCCGGAGAAGGGGGCAATATGTCAGGCGTATTGTAACCCGAGTCATCCGCGCGAGTAAAACCACCACAAAGGTGCCTGTCCCCTTTATGGTGGTTTTGGGCCTGAAGCAACGCTAGTGTCGGAGTCCCAGCAGGCCGCGGCCGCGATGACGGGCGTCGGCGTGCACCTGAGCGTGCGGACCGGCGGCCTTAACGGATTCGGGCAGGTGCGAGTACTTCTTCTCGAAGTTCTCCTCGAACATCACGGCCAAGTTGTGCGCCGCCTCGTCGTAGCGCGCGGTGCTCTGCCAGTACTGGCGCGGCACCAGGATGCCGTCGGGCACGCCGTGGCACGTGGTGGGAATGTCGACGTTAAAGATATCGTCATGCACGAATTCGCTGTCCTCGATGGTACCGTCGAGGGCGCGGGCCACCAGGGCGCGCGTGTAGGCAAGCTCGATGCGATGACCCACGCCGTAGCCGCCGCCGATCCAGCCGGTGTTGACCAGGTACACACGCGTGCGGCCGTCGGCGATGCGCTCACCGAGCATCTTGGCATAGACCATGGGGTCGAGCGGCATAAACGGCTCGCCAAACAGCGAAGAGAACGTGGGCGTGGGCTCGGTGACGCCGAGCTCGGTGCCGGGGATCTTGGCCGTAAAGCCCGTCACAAAGTGATACATGGCGGAGTCGGCCGTCAGGCGTGAGATGGGCGGCAACACGCCAAAGGCATCGCAGGTCAGGAAGAGCACGACGCTTGGAGTGGTGCCCATGCCCTTGGTCCACGCGTTGGGAATGTGCTCCACAGGGTATGCCACGCGCGTGTTGTGCGTGATCGAGATGTCGTCGTAGTTGGGCTTGCGGTTCTCGTCGAGCACCACGTTTTCGCAGATCGCGCCAAAGCGGACGGCGTTGAAGATCTCAGGCTCGTGGAACGCGTCCAGGCCCTCGCATTTGGCGTAGCAGCCACCCTCGATGTTGAAGATGCCCATGTCGGACCAACCGTGTTCGTCGTCGCCGATCAGCAGGCGCGTGGGGTTGGCCGAAAGCGTGGTCTTGCCGGTGCCGGAGAGGCCAAAGAACACGGCGGTCTCATGCGTGACGGGGTCCATACTGGCCGAGCAATGCATGGG
>URRN01000142.1 GCA_900550185.1 uncultured Collinsella sp. | reverse complement strand
CGCCGTGCGGCGGGCGCTGTAGGCGACGAGGCCGGCGCCTGCCGCGGCGAGTGCTGCGGCGGCTGCTGTAAGGGGGACGTTGACATCGCCCGTGCCCGCAAGCGCGCCCGCTTTCCCGGAGCGCTTGTTATTGCCGTGGTCCTTGCCACTGCCGGAGCTGCTTCCGCCGGAGCCGCCGCCCTCGTCGGTACCGCCGCCACTCGAGCCGCCATCGTCGTCTGCTGTCATCGGGGCGTCGTGAAGTTCTGTCGTATCCGCGCTGTCGCATACGCCGACCTGAACTTCTGAGCGTTCGCATGCCGCGTCGGGCACATGAAGCTCGTGCAGTACGGCACCCAGCGCCGAGTTCGCGCCTGGTCGAATTTCCCCGAGCGTTACGGGATCGAGCGCCACCAGATCACGCGCTTTCGCATACAGCGTTACGCGTTTGCCCACTTCGTCGCTCCAACTTTCGGGGATGGCGAAGCTCATGCGGAACTGTGCCGTGCAGCCTGGTGCCAGCACGGCGTTTCCATTGTCGGCAACCAGCGGGTGCGTCGCAAAACGTGCGCCCAGCGCCTCGAGCGCGTGCTTCACGTGTGCCATGTCGTTGGCCGAAGCGTCCTCGGCAAGCTCTGGATCGTAGATCGAAGCCATGCGCGCGTTCGCTCCGAATCCGATGGATGCGCTGGAGAACGGCTGGCTGGAGCCCTCTCGGTACAGATCGATCGTGCCGGCGGTCAGCAAGGTGTTGCCGTCGTTTCGAACCGTGACCATGAAGGATTCGCCTGCTGCTCCGGGCACCACCGCGCCCGAGGTAGCGACTGCGCCCGTCGGAGTGGCACACGCCACCAAGGGCACTTCGATGCCGTGTAGTTCTGCCTCGCTCTTCTCCGCGCTCACAATGTGCGTGGCGAGCGCGGAGAGCATGCCTCCCGACGTCAAAAATGTCGTTATCTGATCGACGGGATGGTCCAGCTCGCACATTACGAACGGCTCCGTGAACAGGTCGCCTGCCAAGGTGCTGGCGAAGATGCGGAAGTGCTTGCCCATCACTGCTACCGGGTTGCCTTCTTCGTCGTAGGTTTGTTCCACCTTGCCGTCGGTGTTCTCTACATAGAGTACACACCTGCCGTTGTTGCTTACGCTAAACGATGCCGGGCCACAGCCTGCGGCACCCACGGGCTGCGTTGCAAATGCCGATGCGCCTCGCGTCCAAGTAATATGCTGCAGTTGCTCGTTGACGGTGGCCAAAAAGCCCGAATGTTGTGGCCACGGCACCGCACGGGGTACCGTGGCGTCTGGTGACATAACGCCCCAGCCCGCAATGGACTGGCCGATCACGGCGTACGATGCGCAGCCGCAACCGTCTGCGGTCTCGTACGCAACGGGCACCACCATTTTGCCGTTGATATTTTCGGGCTCGCCCAGCTCGATACTCGACGGTGCTTGCGGAAAGCGGAGAACTTGGCGGAACGTCAGGCTGTCGCCCGAAACGTCCGACCACAGGGTAAAGCACTCCAGCGCAACCTCAGCCTCGCTGCCGAGCGCCTTTTCTGCGGTGGTTCCGCGGCGGTGGAGGTAGGCACCCGACAGGCGCCCGTCGACCAGCGTCTTGCCCACCGTGATACGCGGGCACTGCAGGCAATGGTAGCCATCCTCTTGCAGGCGGCCGCGCGAGATGCTGCGCCATGACGTATGCGACACCACGCGGGTCTCGTCATTACTTATGCGCAGGCGCACGACGGACAGTATGCCGGCTGTGCTTGCCGTATCGAAAAGGGTGTTGTCGCCGTCGGGGCGCTCGCCCGAGACCAGCAGCACGTAGGCGTCCTGGTTTCCCCTCTCGTCCGTATATTCCACCACGTCGAAGTCGTAATCGTATATGCCGTCGCGCTCCACGTCGCCCTCGCCAAACCCAAGGGGAAAGTCCACGGGCGTGGGGGCGGACCACGTGCCGTTTGCCCTTGTGTGCACCACCAGGCGCGAGCGGCCATTGTCGCCGTAGCACACCGAGGCGATACGGAACAGGCATTCTACGCCGGCAATCATTGCCAGCTTCATGTGGGCTTCGCTGAGCACGCCGGAAAACAGCACGTTGTCGCTCGAGGGTTTTATGCCGCCACGCTCGTCCTCCGACACGCCGGCAGAATTGGCGTTGGGGTCCGCAACGGCGTTCGTCGCCTGCCCGATATAGGTGTACTTATACATTGGCGCGGCGTTTTCGTCGTTCTCTATCAGTGCATGGACGAAATGCTCGATCTGTCCCGTGTCGTCGCTTTCTGCATCCGCCTCGAGCTCAATGCGCGTGACCGCTTGATCCCAATCGCGCACGACAGGCGCGGCGTTTACGGCAGTGGCCTTAACCTCGGCGCGTGCGAGCAGCTCGGCGTTAGTGACGATGGTGGCCGATGCGATAAATTGCGGCACACCACCTGTCTCGGCGTTGCCGGGCGTGCCGAAGCAGGCATCCAACGTATAAGGCGTATTTCCACCCAATGCCAGCTCAGAGCGCTGGAGCACATACTGATCGCCATTGTTCACTGACATATTCCACGAATCGAGGAGTGTGGGCCACGATCCCGACCAAGCTTTGGTGGTCCACTTGAACATGACGAACTGGAGTATCACATCGACATCGACGTCCGCACCTACGCGCAGTCGCGGAAGCTGGTGTCCATCCGCCTTCTCGTACCCAATGAACAGCGTGAGGGATGCGGCGCCGCGCACGGCAGACGAAGCGACGCCTGCAACGCCGGCGCCAAAGGTGACGGCGAGCCCGATCTGGATGGTGAACGAGCCCGACGTGTTTGAATAGTCGAGCGAAATGTTTTTAAAAAACGCCGCGCCGCTGCCGTGCGTGTGGGCACCCACGGCGAGCGCCAGTTTTGCCAGCACCCAGGGGTTGACGTTTAGGAAAAATGGCACCGGTCCTAGGGTAAACTGCTCGGTCCAATTGAGGTCGGTTCTTACCTGGAAGAGGGCCTTAATATTGCCGTATGCGGGGTCGTTGTTGTTACCCCAGGTTTTGCCCACCCAATCGTAGGCGAGCGAGCCGTACAGCTGTGTGGCGATATCCATCGTGAACAGCGGCGTGCAATGGTGGCGAAGGAGCTTGGTGTTTCTTGGATCGGTGCCCGAACCGGCACTCATCCTCTTGTACTGATTCCACTTCCCCTCCATCTCGTCGAGGTAGCGGTTTGCCTGCTTGGCACCCGACTCGCGCGGTGATTTCTTCCAGTATTCCGGATCAGGATTGCCCGAATCGTTCATATAGCTGGCTGGTTTGTATCCTCCGCCAAACAGCACGTATCCAGCAAACGAGAAATCGAAGAGGATCGGAAATGTGGGTATCCAGCACGTGAACTTATTGCCGCCGATGCCGGGAAACGCCGCGGGGAAATCAAACGGAGTGATCTCTTGGTCCATGGTGGTGGGAATGATGGTGGTCGAGCCCGATTCCGCCTTTGCGGCCGGCGCGGTGACAACGGCCATAGGGGATGAGAGCGTGTAGGTTTTGCCCTGGTAGTCGAGCATAAAGCGCAGCTTGCACCCTTCCTCCAGAAGGCCCGAAGCTGCATCGAGGAACGTGTCTTCGAGCGTGAACGTCGCCAGATTATCCGCGCCCGATGCGCTGGCCTTGATCTGACCGATCTGCGTGACGGTTTCGGTTGAGCTGCCCGCAGCGGGCATCACTTTATTGATATGCAACGTTGCCTGCCCGCCCTGCGGCAGATGAGCCTGCACGGTAAAAGCGTGCGTGTCGGGCTGGTCGTTTGCTGCTTCGTCCGCTGGCATTGCCATAAACGTGGCGTCGGCGTACTGGATGTCCCATTCGTCGAACGTGAGCTGTCGAAAGTACGGCTCGCCATCGGAGAGCGGACGTGTGGGTGCGGTAATAGCGGTGCCGCCCTGGATACGCGCAAGGGGAATCTCGACATCGCGGTAGCCTGCCATGCTAATGGAGATGCCGCCGTTAAAGTCGTACGCGTCAAGGAGCGTTGCCTCGTCCACGTAGCCTTCCGAAAGCGGCGCGACCTCAAAGATGGTCGTGCCTTCGTCGTCGGTCATGGCGGTGAGCTGCTTGCCTGCGGCATAGCGTGATGTGAGCGTGACCTGGGCACCTGCGATGGGCGCATTCTTGTTGGCGACGTCGACCACGACCACACCAAACATGGTGCGCGAGAGAACGAGCACCCTGAAGGGGTCTTTTTCGTCGGCATAGGCTTCGGTGGGCGCAAACGGCAATATGAAGGCGTTTGCGCTTCCCGGCACGCGCGGCAACATAATGCTCGCCAGCGAGGACGCTCCGGCAACAAGTAACGAACGGCGATCAAGCATCTTTGGCTCCCATCCCGCAGGTATCGATGGAAATAATCCAATTTTGCGAGAAGCCGCTTCGTGGCGGTAGTGCCGTTCAAGGGTCAAAATGTCCAAATTGATCGAGCGAAGCGCCGGGTTCCGGAACGCGTTCGATGCGCTTGGCAGCCCGGTCGCTAACGCAACATATGCGCGACCAGCTCGGCGCGTGTGCCGATGCCAAGCTTTGCGTATACGCCGGATAGGCGGTTTTTGACGGTGCCCGGCGATACTCCCATATGGCGTGCGATTTCGGCGTTGGTCCATCCACGACAGGCGAGCATGGCCATGGTGAATTCCGTGGTCGTTAAATCGTCGGCCACGTCCTCGCCCGAATCGGGGTTGTGGATGCGCCGCCAGCCGTAGCTGAATCGATACGTGATCTCGATGATGCGTGCGAAATCGTCGGGGTATTGCGTTTTTAGGCACGCCTCGATGAGCCCCTGCAAAAGGCCGTGGTGTTCGCCGATGAGTTCGATAAGGCCGTCGGGGCGCGCAATGTCCCAAGCGGCGCCAAAATGCGCTTTTGCGGCGTCGACGTCTTTGAGACTCATACAGGCCATCGAAGCCGACAAGTGCAGGAATAGCTCCGAGATGGGGTAGCTTCCCTGTTTCATAATCAGGGCGTTTTCCGCCATGCCCAGGCTGCGGCCGTATTCGCCGCGCAGATACAACGCGTGCGCCATCACGTAGCTGGCGAACAGGCGCAGGCCTTCGGGCAGATGCGCCGCAAGTGGATAAAACTCTTCGGCAGAATACGGGGAAGGCAAGTGCAACAGGACGCTCGCGGCGGAGGCGAACAGGATATGCGTGGCGTGGACGGCAGACGATTCCTCGTCAGTTGGCGTATCGAGGATGCCCGCAAGGCAACGACGGGCATCGGTGATACGGTTGAGCGACAGACTGGCATATCCGCAGATAAGGCATGCGGAATAGCGCAGCGCGGGGTCGGTGGCGTCAAGATAGGGGCGTGCTGTCTTGGCGGCGAGTGTGGCCTGTCCGCGAAAGTACAGCACTTCTGCCGTGGCGATGGTGCGTGAATCGGGGTCGGAAATGCCTGCAACCGCAGCGTCAATCTGCCCCGGCACAAAGGCGGTGCACATCAACGGCATGGGAA
>URRN01000141.1 GCA_900550185.1 uncultured Collinsella sp. | reverse complement strand
TCCCCATCAACATGATCCGCAGCAAGATCAGCTCGGCCAAAAACGCCATGATCGGCCCCGAGGACATGCTCAAGAGTGCCGATAGCCCCAACGACAAAAAGGCCGCGCAGGTCTACTTGGAGCTGGAGCGCCGCCTACGCGCTGCCAATGCGATGGACTTTGATGACCTGCTCGTGCGCACGCTCGAGCTGCTGCGCACCCGCCCCGAGGTGCTCGATAAGTACCAAGAGCGCTTCCGCTACATTAGCGTCGACGAGTATCAGGACACCAACCACGTCCAGTACGAGATCGCCAACCTGCTGGCCGCCAAGTACCAAAACCTCATGGTCGTGGGCGACGACGACCAGTCCATTTATAGCTGGCGTGGTGCCGACATCACCAATATCCTGGACTTTGAGAAGGACTTTAAAGACTGCAAGACCGTTAAGCTGGAGCAGAACTACCGCTCTACTGGTCATATCCTGAGTGCCGCCAACGCCGTGGTGCGCCATAACTCGCAGCGCAAGGAGAAGCGCCTGTTTACGGCCGAGGGCGACGGCGAGAAGATCCAGGCCTTCCAGGCAAGCGATGAGCGCGACGAGGGCCGCTGGATTGCCGGCGAGATCGAAAAGCTGCACTCCAAGGGCACGAGCTACGACGATATTGCTGTGTTCTACCGCACCAACGCCCAGTCGCGTATCCTCGAAGATATGTTCCTGCGCGCAGGCGTGCCCTACAAGATTGTGGGCGGCACGCGATTCTTCGATCGTGCCGAGATCCGCGACGTCATGGCCTACCTCAAGATGATCGTGAACCCGGCCGACGAGATGAGCGTCAAGCGCGTCATCAACACGCCGCGCCGCGGCATCGGCTCCACCTCGATCCAAAAGATCGAGCAGCTGGCGCGCGACAACCGCTGCTCGTTCTTCCAGGCCTGCGAGATCGCAACAGCCGAGACGGGCATGTTTAGTGCCAAGGTGCGCAACGGCCTGTCGAGTTTTGTGGCGCTGGTGCGCGAGGGCCGTCGCATGGACGGCGAGCTCAAGGACGTCGTCGAGATGATCGTCGACAAGACGGGCCTGCTGCAGGCGTTCCGCGCCGAGGGCACCATGGAGTCCGAGAGCCGCGCCGAGAACATCCAGGAATTCCTGGGCGTTGCGGCCGAATTTGAAGAGACACACGAGGATATCGAGGGTACGCTTGAGAGCTTGGAAGAGCTGCGCGCGGCCGGTGTTGCCGACGTGCCTGCCGGCGCCGAGTCCGAGCCCGTCGTGGTGAGTGCGCCCGCGCCCGAGCCGGGACCGTCCGCTCCGGCATCCTCGTTTGAGGCACTTGTCGGCGCTCGTGACGCCGCGGGCTCCAATCCGCTCGATAGCCTAGCCGCCCCGGCGCTCTCGCCGCAGGATGCCCTGGCCGCCGCCATCGCGGGCAACGCGTATGCCGTGCCAACAGAGCTACCGGCGGGCGCCGTGCATGCCGACGAGATCGAGCGCACCTACGGTCCGCTCACCTGTAAGGCGCTGCCGGCACTCATGGAGTGGCTGGCCCTGCGCTCCGACTTGGATTCCCTGGCCGGCGAGACGCATGCCATTACCATGATGACCATCCACTCCGCCAAGGGCCTGGAGTTCCCGGCGGTGTTCGTGGCCGGCATGGAGGAGGGTATCTTCCCGCACGTGCACGACTTTGGCGGCAGCGATGACCCGGGTAAGCTCGAGGAGGAGCGTCGCCTGGCCTACGTCGCCATCACGCGCGCCCGTAAGCGCCTGTTCTTGACCTATGCGGCCACGCGTCGCACCTACGGCTCGACCTCTGCCAACCCGCGCTCGCGCTTCCTCAATGAGATTCCGTTCGAGGACATCGAGTTTAGCGGCATCGGTTCTGCCGGTTTTGAGGGCACGGGCTGGGAGAAACGCGGCGACCGTCACGGCACCTTTGGCTCGGGCATGGGTTCGGATATGTATGGCGGCAAGGTGTTCGGCTCGCATACGCGCTCGACTGGCGGTTCCGGTTCGCGCGGCGGATCGAGCTTCGACGATTTCTTTGGCGGCAGCAGCTACGGGGCCGAACGCCATCGTGGGGTCTCGCCCGATGCCGGCCGTGTTGCCTCGACCTTTGGTTCGGGCGCGCCGCGAGCCAAAAAGCCGTCGTCCAAGGTGTCGCCGACGGTGGAGCGCAAGGTCGATCGTGCCAGCGCATCGCAGGACTTTGCCGCGGGCGATACCGTGAGCCATAAGACTTTTGGCACGGGCACCGTGATCTCGGTCGCCGGAGACATGATCGAGGTTCAATTCGAAAAGACCGGCCAGACCAAAAAGCTCATGAAGGGCTTCGCACCGATCGTCAAGCTGTCGTAATCCCGGCGGACCTGGGCGGGCGTATAGGGCAACATCGCCTGCTCGGACAGTCCTGCGCAAGACGGAGAGCACATTAAGTGCTCTCCTTTGCGTGCGGAACTCGCGATCGATGTTGCCCCATACGCCCTCCCAGGTCCTTTGATAACGCTGCTTGCGAACGTCGCTTTGCTCGTTCGTTTTTTGGTCTGGAGAGCCGGGTGGGCTGATAGCTAGATATGGCAAGGGGCTCCTCCGTTGATGAACGGGGGAGCCCCTTGTTGCGTTGTGATTGTTGTTGCTAGTCGGAGGCTCGCCGGGACGGGGCGCGGGGTTTGGTCGATCGCGAGTTCCGCACGAGCCGGAGAGCACTTAATGTGCTCTCCGTGCGAGCAGGACTGTCCGAGCAGGCGACCAAACCCCGCGCCCCGTCCCGGCGAGCGCTCGGGGACCGGTAGCTTACAGGTGGCTGATGATCAGTTCCATCTTGCCTTCGAGGTCGATGGAGCTGACGGTGCTCGGGGCTAGCAGGTGGCTTCCCTTGTGGACGGGGTCGCCGCAGACGGTGCCTTCGCCGTCGATGACCGACAGGCACATGAAGGGCCAGCGCTGCTCGAGGGTCTTGCTGCCGTCGACGCGCACGCGATCGACGGTGTAGCAGGAGTTAGACTCGAGCTCGGTCACGCCGTCGATCTCGGGCGCGGTCACCGTGCCGTCGGTCGGAGCCTGGGCATCAAAGTCGATGCAGTCGAGGCTCTGCTCAATGTGCAGGGGACGCAGTTTGCCGTCGGTGCCGGGACGGTCGTAGTCGTACAGGCGATACGTCACGTCGCTCGACTGCTGCGTCTCCAAAATGAGCGTGCCGGTCTTGATGGCGTGGACGGTACCGGAATCAATCTGGAAAAAGTCGCCCTTGTGAATCGGCAGCACGTTGAGCATGTCGTCCCAGCGGCCGTCCTCGATCATACGCGCGGCCTCGGCGCGGTCGTGCGCGCGCTGTCCGACGATGATCGTGGCGCCGGGCTCGCAGTCCAGTACATACCAGCACTCGGTTTTGCCCAGGCTGCCGTTCTCGTGCTCGGCGGCGTACTCGTCATTGGGATGGATCTGGATCGAAAGGTCGTCCTTGGCGTCCAGGATCTTAATGAGCAGCGGGAACTCCTTGCCCTCGCAGTTGCCAAAGAGCTCGCGGTGCTCGGCCCACAGCCACGAAAGCGTGTGACCGGCGTACGGGCCCTCCGCGATCTGGCAGTCGCCGTTGGGGTGGGCCGAGATAGCCCAACACTCACCGATGGGACCCTCGGGAATGTCGTAACCAAATACGGTTTCGAGCTGGCGGCCGCCCCAGATCTTCTCGTGGAAAATCGGCGTGAGTTTAATCAAATCGGACATGTGCATACTCCCATAAGGTTGTGCGGGTGCCGCGTAAGACAGCTCAAAATGAGCACCCACCGGATTACAAAACTAGGCCAGCGTTACGTTGTGCAGCTCAAAGCGGTCGCCTACGTTGTGCGAGATAGAATATTCAAACGAGGTGCCGCTATCCAAGAAGCCAATCTGGTTGAGTTCGAGCAGGGGAGAGCCGGGTTTGGTATCCAGGCGCTCAGCCTCTTCCTCAGTTGCCGCGACGGCGCGAATGGTACGGTGGAAACTCGAGATCTTGAGTCCGCACTGCTCGCGGATGAAGCTGTAGACCGACGCGTACAGGTCTTTTTTCTTAAGACCCGGAATCAGCTCGAGTGGCATATAGGTGTACTCAATAACGATGGGCTGACCATCGACCTCGCGTACGCGCACGATGTGATAGGCAAAGTCGTCTTCGGCCATTCCCAGCTGGGTCGCAACCTCTGCCGGCGGATTGACGATCGAGAAATCGTAGACCACCGAGGCAACCTTCTCACCGCGATGCTCGTAGGTAAAGCCCTGCGCGCGGTCGTTTCTGCCTTGGAAAAACGCTTTGCCGGGAAGCCCCGCGGTGTCCTTGACGTAGGTGCCCGATCCGCGACGGCTCGTGACCAAGCCTTCCTCGGTAATTTGCTCAATTGCTCGTTTGACGGTGATCTTGGAAACGCCATACAGCTCGCAGAACTCAACGACAGTGGGTAGCTTGTCGCCGGGCTTAAGGGCGCCATCCTCGATACTGCGACGAATATCCGCAGCTATTGACTCATATTTGGGAATCATGGAACCCCCTTTCTAACATGAATGCCTGTAAAAGAAAGTATACCTACTATAAAAGCATCTATATGGCTTTAATCAAAGAAGTTCGAGAAAGAAAAACAAAAAAGACGCTTTACATAAAAAATTAGAGCGCTATAGTTATAGATAACAAGCGAGATGCATGAGCATCGCCTGTACCGCTTGGAGACGGATTTGTTTTGGTGGGTCGGATATCCGGATAACCGGTGCGCGCCCGCGCCGGATTACCCGCCAAAGCAAACCCGCCTCCAATCGGAGGCTCAAAGACACGAAAGCGAGGACTTCGATGGCACAGTATCAGCTGCCCAGCGACTTTTTCTTTGGCGCGGCCATGTCCGGTCCGCAGACCGAGGGCCAGTGGAACCAGGGCGGCAAGCTCGAGAACCTGTGGGACACCTGGTCCATGCAGGATCTGGGCTCGTTCTATAACCGCGTGGGTTCCTATGCCGGTAACGACTTTATGGCCAAGTACAAGGACGACCTTCGCATCATGAAGGACCTGGGCCTGGATACCTATCGCACCTCCATCCAGTGGAGCCGCCTGCTCGATGCCGACGGCAACCTCAACGAGGAGGGTGCTGCGTGGTACCACGAGCTGTTCCGCGCTTCCCGCGAGGCAGGCCTGGAGCCGTTCGTCAACCTTTACCACTTCGATATGCCCACCTATCTCTTTGACCGTGGCGGTTGGGAGAGCCGCGAGGTCGTCGAGGCCTACGCGCATTACGCCGACGTCGCCTTCCGCGAGTTCGGTCAAGAGATCAAGTACTGGTTTACCTTTAACGAGCCCATCGTCGAGCCCGAGCAGCGCTACCAGGAGGGCGTGTGGTTCCCGCAGCTCCACGACTTCAACCGTGCTCGCACCGTGCAGTACCACATTTCGCTGGCGCACGCGCTGGCTGTTGCCAACTATCGCAAGGCCTATGACAAGGGCGCCGTTCGCGCCGATGCCAAGATCGGCATGATCAACTGCTTTACCCCGGTTTACACCAA
>URRN01000140.1 GCA_900550185.1 uncultured Collinsella sp. | reverse complement strand
ACGCGCTGCTTCATGCCCTCTATGTCGAGCACGCCTTCGGCAAAGCCCTTGCGCACGAGCTCTTCGGGAACAAACTCGTCGTAGCGGTCAAAGTAAGGCACCTCGCCAGGATAGACGAGCTCGATGGGATCGAAGTCCTTTTCGGCCTCGGCGGCGAGCACCTCAAAGAACGTCTCCTCGTCGGCCTTCATCTTAAACTGCATAAAGTACGGGCGTGACGGGTCGAGTCCGCGAAGGCCCAGCTCAGCTGCGCATTTGATTTTAAGCATACGCTCGAGCGCCAGAAAGGCGTAGCTTCCCAACCAGGGGAAGAGCGCCCAGGTGTCGCCGCCCAGGTTAATGAGCGGCCTAGTTCCCGCACCCGAAATCTCAGCCGTATGGCGAGCCTGCGCCAAGCGGGCCCGCGCGTTACCCATAAGATACGGATACGTGGCATGTTCGTTGAGCGCCTTGCGCATGCGCTCGAGTACGTGTGTATTGATGTCTCCGGGGCAATCGCCAAAGTATGCCGGCACACGGCCCTTGACCTGCGTGGCAAAGACAGTGTGGCGCTTCCAGTCCACTTCCTCGACAATCCAGCAGTGTCCGGCGATGGCGATGCGCTCACCGGGCGGAGGGGGGTTGACGATCGTGCCCAACTCGGCCGACTCGCTGCGAACGGTGAACTCCTCGTTTTCCTGGAACACGGCGTAGAACTTAAAGTTGTTGATGATGCGCTCGCCCGCGAGACCCACGATGAGCCCGCCACCTTCGGTGACCTGGATATGGTCGATCTTAATGAGGTGACGTAGCAGCACACGGTAATCGTCTGCCGAGACACGGTGGAAATAGCTGAGCGTGAGCACGCGCTGGGCAAGTTCGGCCGGCGTGAGCTCGCCGGTGCTGGCGAGGGTCGACATAGTCTGGTGATAGAGCAGGCTGTAGGGGAGACGATCGAGCTCGGGTGGCTCGACCCACTTTTCCTCGCGATAGAGTTGTACGAGCGCGATACCCTGCAGGAGCTTCCAGGGAATGGTTTCGGGCATCATCGTGCGCGGCTCGGGCTCTTCCTCGCGCATGACAAACCACATCTCGGGCGGAAGATCGCGACGGCCTGTGCGCCCCATGCGCTGCAAAAAGGAGCTGACGGTAAACGGCGCGTCAATCTGGAAGGCGCGCTCCAGGCGGCCGATATCGATACCCAGCTCCAACGTAGAGGTGGTGACGGTTGTCTGCGTCTGCTCCTCGTCGCGCATGAGCTCCTCGGCCGTCTCGCGTAGCGATGCCGAAAGATTGCCGTGATGGATGAGAAAACGGTCGGGCTCGTGCCGGCTCTCGCAGTAGCTGCGCAGCATGGAGCACACGGCCTCTGCCTCCTCGCGCGAGTTGGCAAAGACCAGGCATTTGCGGCCGCGCGTATGCTCAAAGATATAGCCCATGCCGGGGTCGGCGTTGTCGGGCGCCGTGTCGGTGGGGTTGAGAAGCGCCTGCTCGGTCGCTCGCGGGATGTCGACTTCGCCCTCGGGGGCCGAGGAAGTGCGACGGTCTTTGGGGGCGGCCTTGTCCCGCGCCTGCTCACGACGTTGACGGTGTTCTTCCTGTGTAAGCTGTCCGCTGTGGCACATGTCTTGTCCGGATGCGGGCAGCGCCGCGGGCGCCGCCGTCTCAATACGCTCGCAAGCAAGCACCTCGGCCTCTTGGGGGCCTGCACTCTCGAATCCTCGTTGCTGAGCCTGGGGGCCCGAGTTGTAGAAGTGCTCCATGGAGATGCGCCACACGCGGCGCGGTTCCTCAAAGCGGGGGATAACGCAGTCGCGCCCCGTTCCCTGCGAGAGAAAGGCGCCCGTGCGCTCGGGGTCGCCGATGGTGGCCGAAAGGCCAATGCGGCGGGGCTGCACGCCTGCCATGCGTGAGAGGCGCTCGATAAGACAGAGCGTCTGCCCGCCGCGGTCGCCGCGCATGAGCGAATGGACTTCGTCGATAACCACATAGCGCAGGTCGCAAAACATACGAGGGATCGCCATGTGCTTATGGATCAGGAGCGCCTCGAGCGACTCGGGCGTAATCTGTAGGATGCCGCTCGGTTTTTTGATGAGTTTGGCCTTGTGTGATTGCGAGACATCGCCATGCCAGTGCCAGACGGGGATATCGGCTTCTTCGCACAGGTCGTTGAGGCGGACGAATTGGTCGTTGATGAGCGCCTTGAGGGGGCCAATGTAGAGGGCGCCCACGCTTGCGGGCGGGTTCTCCCAAAACTCGGTCAGGATGGGAAAGAAGGCTGCCTCGGTTTTGCCGGAAGCCGTGGATGCCGTCAGGAGCACATTGTCCTGTGTGTTGAAGATGGAATCTGCCGCCGCAACCTGGATAGAGCGCAAGCTCTCCCAATCGTGGGAGTAGATGAAGTCTTGGATAAACGGGGCGTAGCGGTCAAAGGCGTTCACGGGGCCTCCTCTCAAAAACGAATCTCTCAACGCGGCTGGCAACGGCTTGCTGCATTACTGCTTCAACGTTTGCCCAGATAAAACCTGCCAAAATAAACCTGTCCCTTTTTGGTAGGTTAGATGGTGAACTCGGCGAAGTTGCGGTCGCCGCCTGCGGTGCCGGTGTCGCCTGTTGCGGCTGCCGGCGCCAGCGCGTCGCCGCCGACGCTTTGCAGCAGCTCGGCCACATTTGCATCGGGGTTCTGACACAGGATATCGAGCAGCTCGATAAAGTCACGGATAACCTCACGCGGCGTCAAGTGCGTATCGGCTCCCACGCGGCCGAACTCAATCTTGAGAAAGTCCACCAAGTCGTTTTCGGCAAGCGTGGGCGTCCAGCCAAAGTAGCCGGCATGGATCTGCATGAGTTTTTCGATGAGCACCAGTAGCTCCTCGTAGGTGAGTGGCTGCAGGCGGATGATGGGCGCGAGCATGTCCTTAAGGTCTTCGCGCGCAAAGCGGCCCTGAGCGAGTCGGCTGCGCAGGGCCTCGTAGGAGAACACGCCGCGGCGGCGGTCTTCGATGGAGGTTGGCGTGCCGCCCATGATCATGCCCAGGTACTGCGCCTTGCCCTGGAGCGTGTCGTTGTACATAGTCAGGATCTTCTCGTAGTTGTATTGGCGCGTGATGGCGTTGGGAATCTTATACAGATTCACGAGCTCGTCGATGAGCACCAGCATGCCCTTGTAGCCACTGCAAACCAAAAAGCGCGCAATGAGCTTAACGTAGTCGTACCAGTCGTCATCGCTGATGATGGTCGAGGAGCCCAGCTCGGCGCGTGCCTCGCTCTTGGTGCGGTATTCGCCGCGAATCCATTTGGTCACGCGGCTCATGGTCTCTTCGTCGCCCCCGGATGCGGCCATGCGATAGCGGCGGAGCATGCGGGTGAAGTCGAAGCCGTGGACCATCTCTTCGAGCGGGGCCAGTTGGGCATTGACGACCGACTCGTCGACGTCGGCACACGAGGCGACCCAGCGATCCAGAATAAGGTTGAGCGCACCGCCCTCGGGGCGCGTCTTGGTCGATATATTGCGGATGAGCTCGCGGTAGGTGGCCAGGCCCTGTCCCTGACCGCCCTGCAGGCGGCGCTCGGGCGACAGGTCGGCATCAGCGACGACGAATCCCTCGCCCATGGCGTGCGTGCGGATAGTCTGGAGCAAAAAGCTCTTGCCGGCGCCGTAACAACCAACCAGAAAGCGGAAGCTCGCGCCACCGTCGGCGATGAGACTCAGATCGGTGAGCAGGGCACGGATCTCGACCTCGCGCCCTACGGTGATGTAAGGAAGGCCGATGCGCGGGACCACGCCGCCCTTGAGCGAGTTGAGAATGACGGCAGCGACGCGCTTGGGCACGCGAGGTGCTGCGGATGCGGTATCACTCATGGTCTAGGTATCCTCTCACGTCTGCTTCGTAGTCCTCAATAATCTGCGGCCCTGCCGCGCTAAATTCAATTACGGTGTCGCCCACCAGGTCAAAGAGCGCCTCGTTGATGGTATCGACGAGCATGTCCTCGCTCTGCTCCGATTGCACTACCGCCGATTCCGCCTGTACTGCGTTGTGCTCGAGCAGCGCGCGGAGATAGGCGTCTGCGGCGGGCGCGAGTTCGTTTGTGGCGTCAGCGGGCGTAGCAGCTGCGAACGCGGGCGTCGGCGCGAGAAGCGGTGCCACGACACCAAACTGTTCGGTGGATATGGTCGGCTCGTCGGTCAAGTCCTGCCGAATGGGTGCCACGACCGGTTCGACAATCGCGTCGGTTACGGGCTCGGCTTCCGGTTGCCCTGAGTCCGCTGCCTCGGCTTCTGCGGATGCGTCGTCCTCGCGCTCTTCGTCGATCAAAAGCGCTTCGCGCGTTTGCGCAGCGGCGCTCCGAATGTGCTCCAGCTGACTCAGATCGATATCGATCTTGACGGGCTGGTGTGCGGCGTCCCACGAAAGCCATGCCACAATCTCGTCATCGATAATCTTGGCCAGATATTTGGGGACCTTTTCTTCCTTAAGGGGATGGGCAGGGTCCAGCGCCAGGCGCAGGCGTTGGTCGCAGGCGCGCATCATTTCACCGAGCTTGCTGCTCTTTTGCCTACTACCGTGGATACGCATGCATTCCCAAAAGCCGTTTTGGCAACGGTAGATATGGATGGGGTCCAGACGGTATTCGCAGTCCTCGTGGCGCTCGGGCGCAAAGAATACGGCCGAGGCAAACATGGTGTAGGGCATGGCCGTCTCCTCCCCAAATAAACTTGCCACGATGCCGGTCTTTCGGTGCGTGTCATAGTAGCGCACCATGCGGACATACACGGCGCACGCCACGTGGAGCAGATCGCGGTGGTGGCTGCGGTCGAGCCGCGAGTTACTTAGGTTGTACGTGGAGAGGGCGTTGATGGCGGCCATGAGTCGCTCCTCGCGCACCTCATCGGGCGGAAGGGGGAGCGTGGGCTCGGAGGTTTTGCGACGCTTAGGGGTCTGGCCGGACGGTGCCGGTACAAGGTCTCGTGCCGCGCGCCGCAGTTCGATAAGGGCATTATCGAACATGACGGTTTTAGAGTCGCGAAGCAGCTTGGGGTCGAGCCCGTGGAACACGGCGTAATCTTGCAGCCACACGCGCGCAAACCGGTCGATGCCGGGCTCGAAGGCGCGATAGACATCCCAAAAAGCCCTGATCTTGTTAAAACCATCGAGTGGATCATCTACGCCAATGCCGCAGATCAGCTCATAGAGATACAGAAAGGCAAAGGACGTAGACGTTTCCTCGACGGTTCCGCGGCGCACTTGGGCACGCCAGGTAAAGTAGCCGCGCAGCTGCCGGTCGCTCATGGCGTTGTAGGTGGGAAAGTACGACTTAAAGGTGCCGTTGTAGGGACAGTCGTCCTCAAAGTCGGCCATCAGCAAGCCTTGGCGGTAGAAAAGCTCGGCCTCCGATAGCCAGCGGCCCGCGCCGCCCTTGGGGTCATCCTGCCAGCGCGATATCTCGCGCATCTTGCGGTATTGGTCGGGGAGGAAATTCTGCATCTGTCGGCCGGTTTTGAGAATCGGCTCGTCTGCGTAG
>URRN01000139.1 GCA_900550185.1 uncultured Collinsella sp. | reverse complement strand
CCGTCATTGCCGTCGGCATGTTTTTTGGACTGCGTCGCATTGCCGCTTCGACACATGGGAAGAGTTGTTGCAGCGATGGTGCGAGCGGCAAGAAGGCCAAAAAGGTTGTTGTGGTGGATACCGATGCGTCACACTATCCCTATAGCGATGAGCTGCTCATCGGCGGCATGAGCTGTGACGGCTGCGCTCAGAACGTAGCCAATGCCCTCAATGCACTGGATGGCGTGTGGGCAACGGTGACGTATGCGGACCACACGGCACGCGTGCGCTCTAAGCAGCCGGTTGATCGTGATGTCCTCGAGACGGCCGTGAAAGACGCGGGCTACTACGTCATGACGCTGTAAGCGTCGCTCTGGATGCGCTTCCTTGGCTAGGCTCGTCCGCGCAGTTCGATGTCTTGGATGCCGTCGAAGTCGATGGCGATGTCTCGGAGCTTGAGGAGCTTGAAGGCGGGGAGCGCCTCGTCGAGGATGCCGGTGCGGCTGCGATAGCCGTATGTATCGTAATAGGTGACACGAACCAAGTCGCCACGTTTGAGACCCTCGAGTTTTTTAGAAAGCACGAGGGCTTTTTCTTCCGTGAGCTCACGTTTTGGCTCGATGGTGATTTCCTGCTTGCGCACGAGTTCGTAGTATCCCGTGAGGGCGGCAAAGGGCATAAACTGTGCGGCGCGGTTGGCGCGCACGGCACCGTTGGCAGTGAGGTTGGGGTCGGCGGCGCGGCGTCTGCCCTCGGGGTCCGCCAAGCGCTCGAAGGCGGTCGGCGGGCGCACGGGCTGTTGTTTGGGTTTAGGCACGGTGTCCTCCAACTTGTTCGTTGCGTTCGCGCGCGGTGGCGCCGGCGGTAAAGCTTAATCCCTTGACGAGCGCGTTCTTGCCGTACTTGCCTTTCACGGCCAGGACGGTGCGCGCCAGGTCGCGCTCGCGCTCATCGGCCTCGATATCGCTGAATAGATCGATGGTGGCAAATTCCTCGGGCATGAGGTTGCCAAATCCCAGGTTGATGCGCTTGACCGGTCGTTTGGGATCGACAGTCTGCGCCCAGAGCTCATCGAAATAGCCCATGATCTTCTTAAACGAATTGGTACGCTCGCTCAGCTTTCGCGAGGCGTTAGAGTGCGCAAAGAGTGCGGCATAGCCACCGCGCGGTTTGCCGCCATGCTCTCCCACAAAGATGCCATCGATTGCCTGCGCTTCGCGCACCAGGCGACGCCGTTCGTCATCGCGCTGGACGGGCTTGGGCGCACGGGGCGCGAGCTCGGGGCCGGCGGTTGCGGTGGGTTCGATACTCGATGTGCTCGAGCGCAGGTGCCCGCATCCGTCCACATACTGCGCTGTACCGCTGGCGTCGAGGCGGCGTATGTCGGCGCGTTCGCTCGCGTAGCCCACAAAGAGCGAGATGCTGTCGCAGACCACGTGCTTATCGACCAAGTCTAAAACGGCGTTGTCGACCATCTCGCGCAAGACGGTATAGGCCTGTTCGTAGGCATAGCCCTTCGAGAGCACCTGTCCTGTGGTGGTCGAAGTTGCTTGCGGGCGATAGGCTTGGATATCGGCGATGGTTGTCGGCTCGCGCCCGAAGGCATGGTCGATGAGATATTCGGCATTGACGCCGAGCTCGTCGTAAAGCAGGTTTTCGTCGAGCGCCGCGACGCCCATCAGATCGTAGACGCCGTATTTCTCGAGGCGGGCTGCCACGCCGGGACCGATGCCCCAGATATCGGTGATGGGACGATGGGGCCAGATCTCCTTGCGAAAGGTCTCGTCGTCGAGTATGCCGATGCGGCTGGGTACGTGCTTGGCGGTAATGTCGAGCGCTACCTTGGCCTGGAATAGGTTGGGGCCGATGCCGACCGTCGCCGTGATGCCGGTGCGCGCGAGGACCTCGTCGCGCAGCGTGCAGGCGAACCCTTCCGCATCTGTGTGATAGAGGTCCAGATAGGGCGTCACGTCGATAAAGCATTCATCGATTGAATAGACGTGAATGTCTTGCGGACTTACGTATTCCAGATAGATGCCGTAGATTTGCGCCGACACCTCCATATAGTGCTGCATGCGCGGTACGGCCGTGATGTAGTCGATACCATCGGGAATCTCGAATAGGCGGCAGCGATTGTGAATCCCTAAGTCCTTCATGGCCTGCGTGATGGCGAGGCAGATGGTCGTGCGCCCGCGCGATTCGTCGGCAACGACCAGGTTGGTGGTGAGCGGATCGAGCCCACGGTCGACGCACTCGACGCTGGCATAAAACGTCTTGAGGTCGATGCAGATATAGGTGTGCTGCTCGTGCGCCATCCGTGTCCTTTCATCAAACACATGTTCTTATCGAATACCTGTTCGATAATACCCGCTCGTCCGGACGTCGTCAAAACCTGTCAAAAAGGGACTGGTTTGTTTTGGTAGGTATGGTCGTGCGGTTGGATCGGGTTTTAACGCAGCTCTAAAGAGTGCGAAACAGCTCGGAAAACCTCGCTTCGTAGCATGAGCCTAACGATTGATACCGCCTATACGCACGGAAGGGTTGTGGAAAAGATGGTCAATTATGGGTTTGGTATGCCGACGCGCCTTGTTGCGGATGGAGACGTGGCTCGCTGGTGCGGACGATTGGTCGCTCACTACGGTGGCACCAAGGCGCTGGTCGTGTTGGGCGGTGACAAACATACGCACGATGAGCTCGTCTCGGCGGCGCTCGGCTCGCTTGATCGAGCTCTACTCGAACGCGTGCTTTTTCGCTGCGGCTTGGTCGGGGGCGATGGGGGAGACGATTTGGTCGATGAGGCCGTAGCCCTGGCGACCGACGAAGGCGTGGACTTTGTCCTGGCGATTGGCGATGCCGATACTGCCGGCTTTGCGCGCGAGCTCGCGCGTCGCATGGCGGCGCTCGATGCCGGCGAAGACGGCTTTGTGCCTTATGGATGCATTGTCTCGGAGGGCAAGGTGCCTGCTGTCGTGGGCACCGGCGAGGTTCCCGTTTTTGCCATTATCGCGCCCGAACTGCTGGAGGGCATCGGGTCTCCTCTGCGTGAGTTACTCGGTAGCGTCTGCGCCGCGGCCTAATATTTGCCATAAAAGGACGGGTTATTTTTGGTTGGTAAAGCGTTTGACCTGCCAAAATAAGCCTGTCCCTTTTTGATCGGTTGCCGTTTGGGGGCCGATTGGCAACGCTCGCTGATTGTAGTCTTGACCTGCGCTAGAATAGTGGCATCTGAATGTCCGGGCGCATGGAGGCGTGCGCCCGTATGCTGAGGAGGACTCTATGGCAACTGTTGCCGCACCTATCGATGCTACGTCGACTGCCGCTTGGAAGGCACTCGAGGCTCATCAGGAGAAGCTCGAGGCCGATGGTATCGACCTCAAGGCCTGGTTCGCTGCCGATGCCGAGCGCGTGAACAAGCTGAGCTTTGACGCCGGTGACCTGCACTTCGATCTGTCGAAGAACCTGGTGACCGATGAGACCGTCAAGCTGCTGTGCGATCTTGCCCGCGAGGTGAAGCTCGAGGAGCGCCGCGACGCCATGTTCTCCGGCGAGCACATTAACACCACCGAGGACCGCGCCGTCCTGCACACCGCGCTTCGCCGCCCCGCAACCGAGAGGGGCCAGCTCATCGTCGACGGCCAGGATGTCGTCGCCGACGTGCACGAGGTCCTCGACCGCATGTATGCCTTCGCCGAGCGCGTGCGCTCCGGTGAGTGGAAGGGCGTTACCGGCAAGAAGATTGAGCACCTGGTGTCCATCGGCATCGGCGGCTCCGATCTGGGCCCGGTCATGGCTTACGAGGCCCTGCGTCCCTATGCCGACGCCGGTATCGACTGCCGCTATATCTCCAACATCGACCCCAACGACCAGGCCGAGAAGCTCAAGGGCCTCGATCCCGAGACCACGCTCGTGATCATCGTCTCCAAGACCTTCACCACGCTCGAGACCCTCACCAACGCCCGCGAGGTCAAGACCTGGATGCTCGAGCAGCTCAAGGCCCAGGGCGCCATCGACGGCTCCGATGAGCAGAACGCCGAGGCCGTGGCAAAGCACTTCGTCGCCGTTTCCACCGCACTCGAGAAGGTTGAGGCCTTCGGTATCGACCCCGCCAACGCCTTCGGCTTCTGGAACTGGGTCGGCGGCCGCTACTCCGTCGACTCCGCCGTGGGCCTGTCGCTGATCGTCGTGCTCGGTCCCGAGCGCTTCCAGCAGTTCCTCGAGGGCTTCCACGCTATCGACGAGTACTTCTGCAACACGCCGCTCGAGAACAATGCCGTTGCGCTGATGGGCCTGCTCAACGTCTGGTACGTCAACTTCTTCGGTTCCAAGAGCCACGCCGTGCTGCCGTACTGCCAGTACCTGCATCGTTTCCCGGCCTACCTGCAGCAGCTCACCATGGAGTCCAACGGCAAGCACGTCCGCTGGGACGGCAGCGCCGTGACCTCCGACACCGGTGAGATCTTCTGGGGCGAGCCCGGCACCAACGGTCAGCACGCCTTCTACCAGCTGCTGCACCAGGGCACCGTGGTGGTCCCGGCCGACTTTATCGCTTTCGCCAACACTGCCAACCCCGCAACCGACAGCGGCCAGGATGTCCACGAGCTGTTCCTGGGCAACTTCCTGGCCCAGACCAAGGCGCTCGCCTTTGGTAAGACGGCCGATGAGGTGCGCGCCGAGGGCACGCCCGAGCAGATCGTCCCGGCCCGCTGCTTTGAGGGCAACCGTCCGACGACCTCGATCTTTGGCGACACGTTGACCCCGTTCGCACTCGGCGAGCTCATCGCCCTGTACGAGCACATCACGTTTGTCGAGGGCACGGTCTGGGGCATCGACTCCTACGACCAGTGGGGCGTCGAGCTGGGCAAGCAGCTTGCCAAGCAGATCACTCCAGCCTTCCATGACGACGCCGCCAAGGCCGAGCAGGACGCTTCGACCCAGGCGCTCATCGAGTTCTACCGCGCTCACCGCAAGTAGTCGCTGCTGTTAACGCATCGCGCCTTATAGTCAGGGGCCCGTATCCTATCGGATGCGGGCCCCTTTGCTTTGCCGTGGCCCCGGGGCGCACGGCCTTTAAGGATCTTCGCCGGAGCGTCGCGTGCTGCGAGGGCCCTGCGTCTAGAGCTCGGCCTCCGCATGGCCTCGCTGCGCCTCGGGCAGCTCCCCGTAGAGCGGATGGTCTTCGAGCCTAAAGCGCTCGACCTGTTCGGGAGTGCGACCGCGTACAAAGAGCCACGAGCGATCAATCGGCGTCGCCATGAGCGTACTGGGCAGCGCGTCGGCGCGGTCGGAAAACACCCGGGCACTCTCGGGATCCTGGAACGCCAGCACCAGATGCGTGTCGCAGTTGCCCATGATGGAGCGTGCGCGTGCCTCGCCATAGAGCGCATCGAGCTGGTTGGTCGACTGCAGCAGCAGCGTTGCCCAGATGTTGCGGCTTCGGATAATCGAGAGCACGTTGTCGATCTGGGGGATCTGCAGATTTGCGAAGTCATCGAGCATAAAGCGCACGGGCACGGGCAGGCTGCCGTCGGGCTGCCTATCGGCCTCACGACGGTGCGGATGGGGCACGATGCGAGGCGCATGGCGTCATAGATCGCAAGACCC
>URRN01000138.1 GCA_900550185.1 uncultured Collinsella sp. | reverse complement strand
TGATCACGGGGAGCTTGTACTCCACCATCAGCTGCGGCGCGGCTTCCTTAATGGCGGCGACGACCTCGAGCGCGTAGCGGACGCGGTTCTCGAACGAGCCACCGTACTCGTCCGTGCGCTGGTTGAGGATCGCGGAGCACAGCGAACCCACCAGACGGTCGCCGTGGACCTCGATGGCGTCGATGTCAGCCTGCTGCGCGCGGGCGGCCGAGGCAGCGATGGCCTCCTTGATCTGGGTGAGCTGCTCCACGCTCGCCTCGTTCACAAAGTGCTGCATGTCGTGGTGCAGCTTGGCGTAGGCCTGATTGCGAATCTCGTTGGACTCGGCCATCTTGGCGGCAAAGGTCTCCTCGTCGCCGGCGGCCTTGGCCTCCTGCGCAGCTTTCGCAGCGGCCATGGAACCCATGACCATGCGGCCGACGCCGGGGACGTCGTACTCGGGGTGGAACAGCTGCAGGGCGATCTTGGCGCCGTGCTTGTGGACGGCGTCGGCCAGCGCCTTAAACGTGGGGATCTGAGCGTCGGTCGCCAGCTTGGGCGTGGGGCTTGCGGTCATGACGGGAGCAACGTCGCCGATGACGATGTAGCTCACGCCGCCACGGGCCAGGCGCTCGTAAAAAGCCAGGCTGCGCTCACCGATGGAGCCGTCGCGCTCCTCGTAGCCGGTGGTAAGCGGCGGGAACATAATGCGGTTCTTGAGCTCAAGGGGGCCAACCGTAATGGGTTGAAGCAGCTTAGACGCAGGTGTGGTCATGGACATTCCTCTCTTGTAGGCGCGGCGGCGATGATGCCGCGTAGTTGTCTAGAGGATATGGCATGGAGCCACAGGGGCGCAACGGAAATCGGCGGATAGCAGGTGGCGGCAGGTGGATGGGGTGGGGCGGCCCGTCGGTTTGTCCCAATCTGTAACAGTTACGCGGCAAAATCGGGTCTTACTGTTACAGATCGAGACAAACGGGACCCGCCTGCTAGAAAATCTCAATCTATAACAACAACTCGGCGAAATCCGTCCCTCGTGTTATAGATTTAGACAAACGGGACCCAATCCACCGGTATATCTCGATCTGTAACATCTAGCCGCCCAAATCGGGTCTAGATGCTACAGATCGAGATCTTTGATTGAGAGGTTGGGAATTGGACCGAAAACACGGTCCCGGAATAACAAAAAAGCTCGCCGGCTAGGCCGACGAGCTGCAAGTTCTTGGTCGCGGGGGCAGGATTTGAACCTACGACCTCCGGGTTATGAGCCCGGCGAGCTACCAGACTGCTCCACCCCGCAATGTCTGGGCGCCTCATGTGCGCAAGAAAGAATATTACGCGGGAGTTCGGTAAACGGCAAGGAAAATCTCGTAGAGCATAATTCCTTCATATTTAAAACCCCTCAGCCCCTATCACTGTAAACGAATCGCGGCCGAGCGCCGTCGACGGCGCGTATACAATGGTGCGCGTCCTTTTATGCCAACACTGGGAGTAGACATGCTGCTCGCTATCGATATGGGAAACACGCAGACGGCCATGGGCCTGTTTGACGGAGACGAGCTGGTGCAGTCGTGGCGCATGCCCACCGACCGCTCCTATACCGCCGACGAGATCCACGTGCGCCTGATGGGTTTCTTTAAGATGTACGGCCTCTCGCTCGATGCGGTTGACGCGATCGCCTTTGCGGGCGTGGTGCCGCAGCTCTCGCGCGAGTGGCACGCCGTGGCCGACCGCATCGCGGCGGACGCCATCGTTATCGGGCCGCAGACGGCCGCCGTAACCAAGCTGCGTGCGGCACGCCCTCAGGCCGTGGGTGCCGATCGCGTCGCCAACGCCGTTGCGGCCGAGACCTTCTACGGCGCCCCGGCAATCGTGGTGGACTTTGGCACCGCGACCAATATCGACGTCATCGATGAGGACGGTTATTACATTGGCGGAGCGATCGCGCCGGGCATCCGCATCTCCATGGACGCGCTTGCCGCCCGTGCCGCCAAGCTCGCCAGCGTTCCGCTCGAGGCGCCGGAGCACGCCATCGGCCGCGATACCGAGGAGTGCATCAAGGTCGGCGCCGTGGTGGGCGCCGCCGCCATGGCCGAGGGCCTGGTCGCGCGCATGAAGCGCGAGCTGGGCCGCGAGGATGCCACCGTTATCGCCACGGGCGGTCTCGCCGGCATCGTCGCCGATTCGACCGATGCCTTCGACGTGGTCGATGGACAGCTCACCATCAAGGGTATCTGCGAAATCTACCGCCGCATGCAGGAGCTGGGGTAAGACGGGGCTTAAGTCGAGCACGAGCGCGAGCGGCGAACTAGGCAACGCATCGGTCCTATTCCTCAAAATCGAAAATTTATCAGTTTTGAGGAATAGGCTTTCTGCTACGCCTCGCCGCATAGCCACCTCGCCAGGTCCACGATCTGCACTCCGTCGCGATCCGTGGCCTCGTGATGCGTGCGGGCGAGAATCATCTTGGGATACGCATCGCCAATGCTCAGCAGTGGCGAAATCTCGCGTTCAAATGTCTTATCCGAGCTGATGTCGTCGCTCACCTGAATGTAGAGTTTCTCGCTCCGCTTGATTGCTACAAAGTCTATTTCCTTTTTATAGAGCACGCCGACGTATACCTCGTATCCGCGGCGCAGCAGCTCGATTGCCACCATGTTCTCGTATACGCGTCCCCAATCCATATCACGTGTACCGAGCAGCGCGTATTTGAACGCGTGGTCTGCCAGGTAATACTTCTCGCCGCTCTTAAGGTATTTTTTGCCGCGGATGTCGTACCGACGAACTTTATAGAAGGCAAACGCATCGCACAGGTACCCCATGTACGTGCCGACCGTCTTGTTCGTTATCTTTAGCCCATCCGCGTTCAAAATATCCGTAATGTTACGTGCCGACGTTATGTTGGATACGTTGTCCATCATGTAATCGGCAATGCGCAGCAGCGCCGATTCGTTTCTCACGTTATGCCGCTGCACGATATCTCTCACAATGAGCGTCTTGAAGACGTTGGAGAGATATTGATAGCGCTGCTCCTGCAGTGGATAAGGGTAAGAGCCGGACATACCGCCGGTTCTCGCGTACTCATCGAAGTCGCGGTCGACCTCGCCCTCGTCGCCATAGAGTCGATACTCCTCAAACGAGAATGGGAAAACCTCGATCTCAAACGTACGCCCCGTAAAGAGCGTCGACAGATCGCTCGACAGCAAAAAGGCATTCGATCCGGTAATGAATATGTCGTACTGCTCGGATGCGTGAAGGCTGTTGATCGCACGCTCAAAACCGTCGCACATCTGAACTTCATCGATAAGCAGAAAGTTTTGTTTGCCGGACACTCGATGCTCTTTTACATAGGCGAGCAGCGCGTGATACTCGAGCAGGTTCTCGAACTCATCGAGGTTGTAGTTGATATGGATGACATTCGAATTGGACAGATTTGCCTCCACGTAATCGCGGAGGGCCTCGAGCAATTTTGATTTACCGCTGCGGCGAATGCCCGTGATGACCTTGATGTCCGGCACGCCAATAAGGCTCGTCAACGTGTCCATATATGACGTTCTATTGATGAGTTTCATCGGGGCCTCCTCGCGGTCTTTTATCGCTATTCCTCAAAACTGAAAAATTTTCAGTTTTGAGGAATAGGCTCTATAGCGAATATACCTCGCGAAAGACCGAGCTACCTTAATTCTATTCCTCAAAAACGAAAATTTTTCAGTTTTGAGGAATAGGGCGCTGGCAACCCATTCCCCAGATAGGCGAAACCCTCCCCAGCACAGGCCGAAGAGGGCTTCGTTGTCATCGCTATCTTTGAGCGCTGGCGCCTCGCGCTACAGTCCGCGAATGCGCACGGCCTCGGGCGGAAACTCCTGCTCGCCGGCATCGGTCTTGATGGTCGCACGGCCCCAGATATCCAGGCCCGCAAACACGCCGACCGCAAGCGGCAAACCGTTGGGCGACACCGCCGCAACCTGACGACCCAGCAGCGGCACCATATCGAAGTACTCACCCAGCACGGGAGCCAGCGGGCCGGCAGCGCCCTGTGGTGTGTTGGCGGCAACCGCCCAGGTGTCCACGCGGGTCAGCACGGCGGTGGCCAATGCCTCGACCAGCACCTCGTCGGCCATATCCACGCCAAGCTCGCCCAGCGCCGCACGTTCAATATCTACCGTCACCGCGGCAAACATGCCCGCAGCACCGGCACCGCCGTTCACGGCAACACGCGCGAGCGACGTCTCAAACGCAGGCGCACCGCACACGATATTGCTCGGCCACTCAATGCCCACCTTGCCGGCAAGGCCCAACCCCGGCGTCGAAGCCGTGCCCACGAGCGCGTCCATCATGCCCATCGCGGCCACAAACGGCAGGCCGTGGAAGGCATGCATGTTCACATCCGGACGCACGACCAGCGAAAACGTCAGCGAAGCATCGCCCACGCTCCACGCGCACCAGCCCGCGGACACGCCCTCGCGACCCGCGTCACGCGCCGCGTCGAGCTCAGTGGCAGCGACTACAGCGTTCATCTCGATCATCTACATACGCCCCAATTCACCCACGATATGGCCCACGCGATCCTCGGGCTCCTTGACCTCGACGCCGTTGTAGCGGAAGAACCGCGCCGGGTCGTGCATCAGGTCCTCAAGCGGCACCAGCACAAAGTCGCGCTCGCCGATCAGTGGATGCGGCAGGCGCAGCTTTTTGCCGCCGTGGGTCTCGCCGTCCATCCACAGCAGGTCCAGGTCGATGGTGCGCGGACCGTTGGCCTTGGCCTTTTTGGAGCGGTCGCGGCCCAGCTCGGCCTCGATCTTCATGAGCTCGTCGAGCAGCACCAGCGGCGCCAACTCGGTCTTGATCTCGATGACGGCGTTGGCAAACGCGTCCTGGCGCGTCTCGTAGGCCGGCTCGCTCTCGTAGATCTTGGAGGAGTTGGACACGCAGGTAAGTGGAATCTCGGCGATCATGTCGCGTGCGGCGCGGATGTTGTCGCAGCGATGCCCCAAGTTGGATCCCACGGCCACAAACGCGCGGCGCGGCTGCGGCTTGGCAACCGCCCAGTAGCCGTTCAGGAACTGCGCAAAGCCCGCGGCGTCGTGCACGCGCACGATGTTGGCGCCGGCCTGGATGGCGCCCAGGCACACGCCAAACGTAGCGGCATCGCGCTCGGCGGCCTCGGTCACGCCCGAGACGGCGCCCACAAAGCGCTTGCGCGATACAGCGCACATGAGCGGATAGCCCAGTGACGCCATCTTGGCAGTCTCGCGCTGGATGACGATGTCCTCGTTGGCCGTCTTGCCAAAGCCCGGACCGGGATCGACGCAGATGCGGTCGCGCGACACGCCGGCGTGGATGAGCGCGCGGGCCTGGTCGGACAGAAAGCCCATGACGCGGCGCATGATGGGCGCCGAATCGGGCAGGGTGAAGCGGCGGAGCTGCGAGGTGGGCACGTAGGCTTCCTCGCGGCGGGCGCTGCGGCGCATCATGGCTGCCAGGTGGTCATTGGACTCCGATGCGACCTCGGTGGCTGCGGGCGCGGCCTCGGGCGCGGGCGCGACGGTCTCGGCGGCAGCAGCCTGCTCGGCGGCCGGCGTCTCCTGCTCGCTTGCAGGC
>URRN01000137.1 GCA_900550185.1 uncultured Collinsella sp. | reverse complement strand
GCAGAGGTCCTAGTCAATTCAAGGTGGCGGGGAAGGGAATCGAACCCCTGACACGAGGATTTTCAGTCCTCTGCTCTACCAACTGAGCTACCCAGCCATTTGAGGTGTGCCTTGTTTCAAGGCTTGATTAGTATAACCAAGGACGCGTTCCGGTCAACCGAGAATTTTAAAAAAGTTTTTGAGCACAGCCTCGGTTCTATAAATCGGCACGTCAGAGACATCAGCCGGCAGCAAGAAGTTTTTCGCTCAGAGCCGCACGGGCAAACTCACTTGGCGTCATCCCCTCGGCAGCCGCCCGTCGACGAATGGCCTCCTTCATTCCCAGAGGAATCTTGACCGACAGCGTTGCCGTCCCCTCACCTGAGAGCGGGGGCCGTCCATGCACGATCCCACCAACGGTGCGTTCGCCATCCGGAAACTCTCCGCGCTCGTACGACTCGCACCACGCGTCAATCATTTCATCCGTTACAACCTGACCATTAGCGGCCGTATACGTCTTGCTCATCATCGACCCCTCTGCCGAGCTCGCTCGATCTCTTGCCAGAATTTCTTCTGAACCGGAGACAGGGCATGAATAATGAGCCATCCACGAATTAGTTCGACCGCAACAAGTTCCACACTTCGACCATCTGGAAGCCATCCAATGGCAAGCCATCTCGGCGGCTCGTCCTCCGACTCGCGGCGAATGCACTCAGTAACCGCGAACCAGGCACCTAGTACCTGCTTTTCCGTCAGGTGCTTTTTAGCGTTGGGATGGATCTCAACATCCATGCATCTTCTCCTCCATCTTACCCAATTTCGTATGACGAAAGTCCGCTGTCGCCAATCTCTTACGCCGGCACTTGTTGGAGGGCGGGAGGTGTAGCGAGGATTGAAGGGCGTTCCAATACCGCCCAGGCGCCGGGGCAGGAGCACATACACCAGGGACATACGTTTTCGTAGCGCGCGAGGATATTGCCGCGTGCATCGATGAAGGCGATGTCGATGGGATAGGCCATAAAACACGTATGGACCGAAGAGCAGCGTGGAAACGCCATGACGAGCGACAGGCCGTTGGCGGCAACCGGACGCCGTCCCAGCATGCCGCGCAGGCGCACGGCAAACGACTCCGCCACCACAAACTCGGCCGGCGTCCAACCCAGCCTGTTGAGTGCCCGCGCGTAAGCGATGTAGGACGAGACCGCGGTCACATGACCACCCCCGGACGCCACGGATCGACCGTCACCGCGCGCTCGTGCGACAACGTTGTCGGCGCCCCCAGCGGAACGCCAGCGATGCCGAGAGAAGTTGGCCACGGCTCATAGTGCATGGTGCAGGTGTAGGTCCTAAACGTACCGGATAGGGAGAGCAGGCCACCATCCAATGCCTTCGCGCCTTGCTCGCTCGACACTTCGATCTGCAAGTCATAGCCTTCCATGGCATTCAGAATTTGAGTCTGAACCGTCGCCGAGGCATCGGCAGAGCTTTCGTCGCCCTCCCCCTCCGACGCCACGGCGTGCGCCAACACGATGTCGGGCACCACGCGGTCGAAGCGCGCGACAGCGCTGGCAAAGACCATGACGTTGTACACGATGAGTGCCAGCACCAGCAAAACGGGCGTAACCACTGCCATCTCCACCGTCGCTTGGGCGCGCTCCTCGCGCAGACGCATGCGGATACTCATTACGACCCACCGCCCAGAGCGCCAACCAGCGTGGCGACATCGACGGTAAGTGGGATGGAGCCGCCGCCGGGCAGAGGAATCTCCGCAAGCGTGAACACCGTACCGCTAATGGTGCGTTCGACTTGATATTCCAACGCCTCGCAAAGCGCCTTGGGATCGGTCACGCCCAACGGAATACTTCGCAGCTTGTCTTGCGCTTGAGAGAGAACATCAATGTCAGACCCCGGACTCTTAATGACGTTGGCGGAATCGGTCAGCACCGGCTTTCGCAGGCGCAAGTCGCACGGTTCCAGACCCAACGCCGCCATGGACGCCGAAACGGTATCGCCGAGCCACGATGCGATGGAACCCAACGCGCCGCTGCTCCCTCCTAGGCCTTTAATCATCTCGTCCATAAGTTCGTCGGCCGAACCTTGGATATCACCGTATCCTACGAGCAGCCGTCCCCAAACATCCATGACGCCGTCGAGCACGTCGGCAACGCCGCCCGAGCGTTCCTTCAATGTCGAGAAAAATCGCGAAAACACGTTGTTTTGCGCCGTCGCCTCATCGGGTGCCAACACCGCGGCAGAGATAGCACCGCGATCGCCAAGCCTGACTGCCGTGTTAAACGAGGAGTTAAGTTGATCGGGGCTGGTAATGTCACCCGAAACTGCAAAGGCGACCACGCCGTTGCGACCGGGCGGAGCGATACGCGGGCGCTCGCCCGAAAGCGCTCTAATGGCCTCGTCAAACGCATTACCCGCACGGTCAGCCTCGTCCTCGGTCTGGCGCATGAGCTCGAGCTCTTTGTTGCGGCATTCGACGTAGTCTTCCAGAGCGTCTTTGAATCGATCAAAGTGGTACTCGAAGCCGTTTTCGATAGAAGTCGAAGGAGCCGCAACGGCGCCGAGCGACGAAACGCCAAAATGGCATCTGTTGCATCTGTCCTGCCCGTCATAATCAGCAACCGAGGCCAGCCCGCCTGGCGCCCCCTTCTTATAGTTGGGGCAACTCGTTCCGTAATGCAGATACATCTTGCCATCGATGGCACTGGTTGGCCACGCCGTATCGGAATAGAGTTCCGTCGCTCGCACCTCGTCAGTGTTGCGCGGCAACAGCGGGATATAGGAAGTAACTTCATCTCCGCCCTCGGTTACATATGCACGATTGACCTCTGTACTCGCATAGGTGTAAAACGCCTTGCGCGCCGCCGACTCCGCCTTCATCTCGACGCTTGAGCCCTGAGGCGCCTCGTTTGCAAGGCGCAAGCGGTAATAGGCCTTCGCGCGATCGAGCGCCACTTGCGGCTCCCATGTGACACTCGAGGCATAGTGCTGATTCTCAATATCCGAAAGCTTCGCCAAGCTCTTCGCGCGTTCCCACATGCACGAACAGCTTCCGACTGCGCCTCTGTCCGATCCACCGCAGTCGGCAAGCCAGGCGCGTTCCTTGGCCTTTGACGTTTTCTCGGACGCTTTCTTCAGTTCCTTGGCAGCATAGTCAAGGTCTTTTGAGGTGCTCTCGATGGTATCGGTCGAGATCTCTGACCCTTTGAGCGCGGCAAAGTCCGATTCGGATGTCCTGGGCACGGCAAGCGCCGTACCGGTATAGGTCACACTATCGGTATCCTGCGCCGACACCGCCTGCGTGGCACGCGCGGCGATCAGATATGGCAGAGCCGTCTCGATTTTCTGTAAGCCTTCCGATGCGCTTTTGGCAAACTTGTTGCGCGTTTTAATGATCTCAATCCCGGTGTCGACCATATTGCCGGCAACTGGTTCGGCACCCGGGATGAGGATGGCGACCAGGCCCGTCCCGATCGTGGCAAAACCCGCCAGGCCCAAACTCAAGATGCTCGCATCAACCACCGTGGCAGCCGTGTGATAGGACGACACTACGTTGGCACCCGCCAGCGCGCCGCTATCGGCCGCCACCTGAGTATCCCCGGCACGCGACATGCTCCATATCGCCGCGGTCGACGAAAACAACAACGTGAGCACCACTAGGATGACCACGGCAGAAGAAAGCGTGGTATAGGCGCCGTCTTCGATAAACAGGTCGATACCGGCTCGACCCATAAAGCCGCCTCGCTTGCAATGGCAGCTCGGACGACGCGTCAAAACGCGTCTAGACCAGAAACGCTTAATCCCATGCAGCAATCCACGAATCATAATCTCCCTCCAGCCATTCGGGACGCGATTGATACGAGACATCGACCTTGAGCTCAACGTAGCCGCCCTCGGCGGTACCACCCATAGCCTGCGCAAACGCACCGATCACAGGCAACGGCTTGACCTCGCCGGAAACGGACACGGACGAGACGCCACCCGCACCGGCCCGGCCAAGCTCGATATCCCACGACAACGGCCCGCCGGCATGAAAGATCGAAACGTTGGGCACTGCGGCAAGCCGGCGGCGGGTGAACTCCTTAAGATCGTCGTCCTCCGCCGTCGTCGTGGTCATGAGCCGCGCGGTCTCGGCGGCGGCAGACTCCATGACCGCGCGCGTATAGAGCAGGCACACCGGTTGCAGTGCGAGAAGGATGAGCGTCAGAAACGTCGGCAGCAAAAAAGCGGCCTCGACCGTAGACTGCGCCCGGTCATCGCGCGCGATATCAATACAACGCGATGTCCTTAGCACCCGCAGCAGCGTCGACAACCGATGTCGAGGTGACGCCGTGAGATGCCGCCCGCTCGACCAGCGCCGCCAAGCGCCCATCGGTGCCAGCACGCCAAAGTCCCACAATCGCCAGCACGATCGATAACAGCGCCACCGTGACGATGGCGTATTCCACAGTCGCTTGGGCAACCTCTTCACGCAGAACGCCATGCATTTCACGATCCCTCCTCTGAGCTTATTGTTTGCGGGACCAGACGCACGGCGCGCAGACGACACGAAGCATCGCCAGTATCCGCGGCAACCGTCACCATATCGACCCAGCCGCGCCCATCGCGCACGATGGCGCCCCATACGTTGCCCTTAATATCGAGATAGCCGCTCAGGGCGAGCTGGGCCGTTGGCACCTCGCGGTAGGCGCGTAACATATCCGCCGCTGCCTCGGTCATCGATCGGCCCTCGGACCATGCAAGCCGGACCGCAATCGCGTTGTCCTCAGGCGAATCCGTCGCAGTGCCAGACCGCTTGTCGAGCGTCCGCAGAAAGGTTTGCGCCGTGACAGCGACATCCGAATCGTCCGCATCTCGCATCTCATCTTTTTGAGACGCCACCGCCGAATCTGAGCCCGAATCGAAGGCGGCCCCAGGGCGCTGCTGCCGCGCGGCGTTAAGCCCCCAAAGCACCGCCGCTATCGCCACGGTCAGGCAAGCAAACACCAGCAGCACCCCGACGGGGCGCTCGCCCTCTACAGGCTGTTGATGCCCTCGCTGATAGCGTTCCATAGATCTTGGACCTTGCCCTTAAATGCGACGATGGCGATAATCGCGATCACCACGAGCACGCCGACCAAGATGGCATACTCGGTGGTACCCTGTGCACTCTCCTCCTGCAATAGTTCCTTGGCGCGCTGACGAACATGTGCCGCCCGGCAAAACGCCCAGCCCTGGACCTTGCCAGCAGCGTCAGTCATCGTGTTCATGTATTCCTCCCTACATCATCCCGCCTGCTCCCAGCAGCGGGCCCAATATGGACAGAAGCAACGCCGGCAAGATGAGCGTGCCGGTGGGAATCAGCAGCTTGACGGGCGCACGCTCGATCTCACGCTCGACCGCGGCGCGATGAGCCGCACGGATCTCGCGACTTTGAGCGGCCAGCGTCTCGGCAAGTGGGGCACCCAGGGCGAGCGCCTGCCCCACCGTGATGGCAAAGGTCTCGAGCGCTCGCACGTCCAGGTCGCGCGCGGCGGCCAACAACTCGTCCTCACGCGTGCCCACGCCCACCTGCCACGCCATGCAGGCGCGCTCAAGGCGAAGAGCCAGCACTGAC
>URRN01000136.1 GCA_900550185.1 uncultured Collinsella sp. | reverse complement strand
ACGAGCGGGGGCTCCTATCTTTTTAGCGCCCTCGGATTGGGTCATAGTGTCTGTCGTTGCCAAAACATCGGCGTTGCCTTGGTCCGGACTAGTCGTTGGGTAGTCATTGGGGACGTTCTTAAACGACTAGTCAAACAAGAACGTCCCCAATGACTACCCACAAAGCGAGAGTGGATCTCGTCATTTTGCGGCACTTGGGGACGTTCCTTTTCTGCCGGCAGTTAGGGACACTCCCTGTACAAAAACCGCCCCGTCCTCTGTAGAGGACGGGGCGGTTTGTCTTTTAGGCTTGAGCGGCCAGGCTTATGCAAAGCGGGCGACGAGCTCCTGCAGGACGTCGGTCATCTTGACGAGCGAACTGACCGGGACGAATTCGTTGACGCCGTGATAGCAATAGCCGCCGGTGGAAAGGTTGGGGCAGGGCAGACCGCGGAACGACAGCTGGGCGCCGTCGGTGCCGCCACGAATTGGCAGCACTTGGGGCTCAACGCCGCAGGCAAGGTAGGCTTCCTTGGCAACATCAATAAGCTCGGGATAGTCACGAACGATTTCGGCCATATTTCGATACTGCTGCTTAATCTCGACCGTTACGCGCTCCTCACCCAGACGCTGGTTGAGCATCGAGGCGGCGGCATCAATAAGGTCGAGTTTCTGCTGGAACTTGGCGGCGTCATGGTCGCGGACGATATAGCGCGCCGTGGCGTGATCGACGGTCGCAGATACACCCTCAAGGTGATAAAAGCCCTCGTAGCCTTCCGTATACTCCGGGCGCTGCGCGTAGGGGAGCAACGCGTTGAAGTCGCAGAACAGATTGCCTGCGTTGACCATACGGCCCTTGGCGTCGCCCGGGTGGATGGACTGGCCCTCAAAGCGGATGGTCGCCTCGGCGGCGTTAAAGCACTCCCACTCCAGCTCGCCGATGGGGCCGCCGTCGACCGTGTAGGCGTACTTGCAGCCAAAGGTATCGATATCCAACAGCTCGGCTCCGTGACCGATCTCCTCGTCAGGGCAGAAGCAAATGCCGAGTGCGGGATGGGGCAGAGAAGGGTCCTGAGCGATACGCGCGACAAGTGACATGATCTCGGCGACGCCTGCCTTGTCGTCCGCGCCCAGCAGCGTGGTGCCATCGCTGCAGACCAGGTCCTCACCCGCGAGGTCATTCAGGGCGGGAAGCTTGGCGGTACTCATGGCAACGGGCTTACCGTCAACCGTGCCGCAGACCAGGTCGCCGCCTTCGTAGTGTACGATGTGCGGCTTCACGCCGGCGCCCGGTGCAACTTCGGTGGTGTCGAGATGGGCGATCAGGCCCAGGGCGGGCTTGTCCTCAGCGCCCGCACTTGCGGGGATATGCGCGCAGACATAGGCGTGCTCGGTCACGTGGGCATCTTCCGCACCAAGCTCGCGCAGCTCTTCAGCCAGCACGTTGGCAAGGTCAAACTGAACGGCGCTCGAGGGTACCTGGTCGCAGTTTGCATCCTCGGACTGCGTGTTGATCTGGACGTAGCGCAAAAAGCGCTCGAGGACATCGGGGTTTGTGGTGGTGTTTTCCATAAAGACCGCTCCAATCTTGGTCGTCGTGTGCAACAAGAACTCTAGCACGGTATGCCACGGCATACCGCGACGCTTGGATGGGGTAGAATCAGCCATTGAATGCAGAAGGGACGGAAGATCATGGATACGACAAATAGCTCGCGCGAACTACATCTGACGGTGGCGAACGAAGACTACTTGGAGTGCATGGTTCGCATTGAAAGCGAAGAGGGGGAAACCAACGGCGTGCGATCGGTCGACATCGCGCAGCGCCTTGGCGTCTCCAAGGCATCGGTCAATAAAGCGGTTTCGGCGCTCAAGGCATCCGAGCTTGTCGAGCAATCGCACTATGGCAAGGTAATCCTGACCGATCGCGGCCGCGAGGTTGGCACGGCTATCTGGTACCGTCATCGCCTCATCCGCACGTTTTTGGTTCAGGAGCTCGGTGTCGAATTTGAGCGAGCCGATTCCGAGGCCTGCATGATGGAGCATGCGCTATCCGAGGACACGATGAGCCGCTGGCTCGCCTATCTCGAAAAGCAGGGAATCAGCGTCGAGGAATAGCGGGATATATATGGATACGAGTTATTACAACCGCTTTGGTGCCGAGGAACTTACGCGCCGCTTGTCGAGCGAGACCTTGTTGGCGCAGGGCCCCATGGGCAGTGTTCTGTTGAGTGAGTACGACGCCGCAGACATTCCACCGGCGTTTTGGAATCTGGCAGAGCCGCAGGCCGTTTCTCGTATCCATCGCTTGTATGTCGCCGCCGGTGCGCAGGTGCTCATTACCAACACCTTTCAGGCATCAAGCTATGCCCTCAAGCACGACCAGATTGCGCCGTCCGTGGCGGAGGTCAATCGCGGGGCCGTCGACGATGCTCGCCAGGCGCACCCTCAGCTGCTGCTGGGCTCGATGGGCCCGATCGGTATTGAGTGGTTTGCCGAGGACTCTGCCGAGTATCGTGAAATCCGCGGCATTGCGCGCGAACAGGCGCACGCCTTGCTCAATGCCGGCGTTGACGGTCTGCTGATCGAGACGGTGACGTCTATCCGTAATCTGCAGCCCATGCTTGCCGGCGCCCGAGATGCCGCCGACGGCATGCCTGTTCTGGTGAGTTTTGTCGTTGACGATAAAGGCGACCTGCTGGGCGATGGCCTCAACATCGAGGCAGCCGTTTTGTACGCCGAAAAACACGGCGCAAACTCGGTTGGTGTTAATTGCTGTTCGCTTGCGGCCGCGAATGCGGCGGTGCCCAGGATGGTTGCATCGGCGACGACTCCCGTCACGGTGCGTCCCAACGTAGGCGATCCGGTCCAGACTCAGGATGGCCCCGTATGGCACGAGAATCCCGAAGCTTTCGCGCGCGCATGCATCGAATGGAGACATGCCGGCGCCGCAATGGTGGGCAGTTGCTGTGGAACCACGGCAATCACTACGGCAGCGATGGCCGAGGCGCTCGATATATAAAGGGCAAAACCGCTCCATACGGGGCGGTTTTTTTATTAAAGGCTTTAGCCTGTGCGGGGCGCGCAGCGCGCCGCATCAGAAACCACCCGCTATGCGGGTGGGGACAACCGGCTTTACAAAGCCGCCCCCTCGCCGGACACTTGCGATTGTTCAGGCCGCAAGGAATCCGAGTCGAGAGGGCGGTGGTGGCGTATGGCCCAGAAGGCCTACAGCCTGTCGCACACGAAGTGGATGTGCAAGTACCACGTCGTGTTCACGCCGAAGTATAGGCGCAAAGTCATCTACAACCAAATAAGGTCCGACCTTGGGGAGATCTTCAGGAAGCTCTGCCAGTACAAGGGGATAGAGATCATCGAGGGGCACCTGATGCCCGACCACGTCCACATGCTGCTGGCGATACCGCCGAAGTACAGCGTGTCGAGCGTGATGGGCTACCTGAAGGGGAAGAGCTCGCTGATGGTATTCGACAGGCACGCGAACATGAAGTACAAGTTCGGCAACAGGAAGTTCTGGGCCGAGGGCTACTACGTGTCCACCGTCGGCCTGAACGAGGCCACGATCGCGAAGTACATCCGGGAGCAGGAGAAGGCCGACATCGCGCTCGACCGGCTGAGCGTCAAGGAGTACGAGGACCCCTTCGATAGGGGGCCGGGGCGCAAATAGCGCCGGTTTGACCGGCCCGTCACGGGTCAACCTGCAGTGCGGCCCGAACCCCGTGAGGGCCGGCGCCTTTAGACGCGTGCCGGAAATCCAAGGGTTATACCCTAAGAGCAAACCACCCCTTTTAGGGGTGGTTTTGATTGCTTGCATGTCCTCGGCAGCATTTGCCCAAATGGTGAATGCTGGTGCCGGCAGGTTGCTGAGTGCGTGTTGCGGGTATACCTCACGCGTACCATGATCCAAACACTGTGAGGTGTCTGCGCGTGTGCGCGATAATTCATTTTGGAACTGACGGTTGGCGCGCTCGCGTCGATGAGGACTTCACTGCCGATAACGTTGCCCGTATCGCCGATGCCGTCGGCGAGTTGTGGCAAAAGACCAATCCGGGCAAAACGGTATATATAGGGTTCGACACCCGGCCCCTGGCGCGCGAGTTCGCTGAGCTTGCGGCGGGCGTGCTAGCAGCGCACGGGCTAGACGCCGTGCTCGCTTCGCGACCTGTTCCGACCCCTGCCCTTACGTGGGCGGCGGCTTATGACGGTGAGGCGTGCGGCGCGCTCATGGTGACGGGGTCCCATCATCCGCAGGGTTATCTGTGCCTCAAGATTCGCATGGGTGACGGCTCGACCGCCAACCAGGATGTCATCGAAGAGCTCGAAGAGACCATGGCTCCCGAGCCAATGGGGATCGAGGGGCAATATCGCACCGCGGATATCATTCCTGACTATATGCAGGCGGTGGCATCGTTTGTCGATGCCGAAGCCATCCGCGGCGCGCACCTGCGCGTGGTTGTCGATCCCATGGGCGGCGCAGCCCAGGGTTATCTAGCCGACTTGCTGCGCGAGCTTGGCGTTGAGGTGCACGAGATTCACGCCGGGCAGGCGTCTGACCAAGAAGATATCTGCCCCGACCCCGTTGAGCCTTGGGTGGACGCTTGCGAGCGCACGGTTATCGATGACGGAGCTTGCGCTGGTCTGGTGACCGACGGCGACGCCGACCGTATCGGTGCGGTTGACGAGCGCGGCAGATATATACATCCGCATCAGATCATGGCGCTCGTTTTGGGCGACTTGGTTCAATTTCGTAATTTGGAGGGGCGCGTCGTCGTCAATCTTTCATGCTCGACGCTCGTGCGTCGCATTGCCGAGGCGCTTGGCTGCCGCGTGACCGTCAAACCAGTCGGTTTCAAATATATAGCGGCGGAGATGAAAAAGGGCGGCGTCCTCATAGGCGGCGAAGAAGCCGGTGGTATCGGCATCGCCGCGCATATGCCCGAGCGCGATGGAATCCTCGCCTGTCTAATTCTGTGTGAGCTTATGGCAAAGACGGACGCGCCTTTGGGCGTTCTGGTCGACCAACTCGAGGACAGATTTGGTAAGACGAGTTACGGTCGACGCGATTTGCGCCTTGAGGCCGAAGATGCCGAAACGTTACGAACCCTGCTGCCGGGCGTAAACCCCAAGTCGATTTGTGGCAAGGTGCCGCAAAACGTTAGTCATATGGACGGCTTGCGTCTGTCATTCGAGGATGACACGTGGCTGCTGGTCCGTCCTAGCGGGACCGAACCAGTGGTGCGCGTCTACGCCGAGGGGTTCTCGGTGGAAGAACGTGATGAGTTGCTCGATGCTGGCTGTGCTTTAGCTAGGGGGACGTATCCGCTCTAACCATGAGATTGCCTTATATAAAGAGATGCTCGGCGAGCGGTAGTTAACGGCTGGCAAACGTTAGTCGGATCACAAGATATGTAGGAAATGTGTACGCCCAGATTCCCGCCCCCGGCGCCCCTCGGGTCTGGCAATATATCTCCTTGCCGCGCGGCCCGGTCGGACCGGATCAGCCGCAGAGCGTGCACCTTGAGAACCGGATACTGCGAGGATGGACACATTCAGTGTCGCATCCGGGCAGACATCGAACCATTTGAAATGGTCTAACTTGGATT
>URRN01000135.1 GCA_900550185.1 uncultured Collinsella sp. | reverse complement strand
GTCGATGACATCGGAGAGATGCATAAAGCCCCCGTCTTTTTTGAGCAGGTAGCATATTCCATGGTCGATGCCGGGGTCGCCGTTCTCGTTGTTCTTTCCAAGTCGGATATCAAAATAGCGAATGCCTTCGAGCAGCTGCGTGGGGATGTAATCCTGCTGGCACTTTGCAAGCGAGGTTTGGGGCTCGGTGTCGTTGTCGACGCTGCAGGTGCTTGAATCATGCGTGCCCGGGATGCTCAGCTCGTCGAGGTATTTGTTGCCGTCGACGTATTTCATCCAGCATGGTCCGTCGACGTAGCTGCTATACGTGATCCAGTCGATACTTCTAACCGTGGTATTGATCTCGCCCTTGTCGTAACCGACAAGTTCGAGCTCCCACGGAATGCTCTTCCTCTTGTGGCAGATCTTGTTGTTGTCTTGGTCTTTGCCGTCCTTTTCTATGGCCAGGTAATTAATGTCTTTTTTCTCGTTTGTGCGGTCTCGGATGATGTAGGTTCCGTTTGACTGGCGGTCGAACGCAAAAGAGCGGCTGGGCTTGTCGTCGTGCTCGCCACTCCATACGTGGATGACCTTTCCATCTTTGTCCGAGTCGCCATCGACCGACCAAATGCTGTAGCCCGTCTTCTTGTGCTCTTCGAAATTGAGCAGGGTGCGGATGGCATACCAATTTGTATTTTCTGTATCGGTCTCTACGTGCTCAAGGATGAGCTTGCTGGACGTGCCGTCATTAAATAGGTGGCAGACGTTGCCGATGACGTTGCCGTCTTCGTTGACGCTCGCGGTGCGAAAATAGCCCGCGGGGCGAAGGCGAATGACGAACTTGTCGAGGTTGGCCGCCGGTGTGGGCGTGTCTTCTGCAAATGCCGCGCGCATGGGAAGGCCCAATCCCGCGGTTTCGGGCAGGCTTACAAATGGCGACAATGCTGCGAGTCCTAGGCCCAACGTGAATGCTCGACGGCTGATGGCGTGGTGTTCGGTCATAACTCCTCCGTTCGCAGGGTGCGGTTATGCACTCATTTTGTTCACTATACTGCCTGGATGTCTAAACGTGTTGGCTTAATTGTCTGCGCGGCGCCATAAATCGGCGGGCGGACGCGTTGGGGCGCTTGTCTATTTGTGCTGCTACCGCGCTGGGGGTGGTTTTGCCGCCCGGCATCCTCGCGTTCGCCGGCTATCGGCATAAGAAAAGGAGGGTCGGTTTACCGGCCCTCCCTGGGTACGAAGCGCTGGGGTACCGTCGCTTGTTTGCACTGCGTCCGTGTCTCCCGTAGCGCTCGCCAGTCGCTTAGCGCTTGATCTCGATATCATCGAGCATGACGTCCATGGCCTCGGTCTTGGCCTCGGCAATGTCGTCGGCAAATTCCAGGGACTTCATCATGGTCTCGACGGCATCCTTGTGTTCCTCGACGTTGTCGATGCGCACGTACACGCTGCCGCCGTCAACGTCGGTGAAGTACTCGGTCGTCACGCCGCCCGAGTGCGTGTAGGAAGCGTTGCGCCAGGTCTTGCCGTTGTACTTGACGGGGTCATTCTCGGTCCACTCAAAGCTGGCCTTCCACTTGGCCTCGTAGTCGAACAGCTCGTCAGCGTTCTTGTCGGGGTCGAAGACGGGGATAAAGCGGTCGCTGGCATGCTCGGTCTCGGTGAACTTAAACTGGGCCCTGTCGGCGGTATCGCCGGCGATGTCGGTGATCTCGACGCCCTCGGGGACCTCGACCTTAAACCAAATGAAGTCGGTCCTCATATCCACGGCTGGCTTTTCCGCTCCGCCGCCACCGCCGCTGCCGGTAGCGCCGCCGCTGCCACCGCAACCCACCAAGGCAACCGCGGCAAAGAGACTGATGCAGAGGGTGAGAATCGCAAAGGCCTTCTTTTTCATGGTCGTGTCCTCCTCGATCTGTAACCGCCCATGGATTACCTGCCTTTACTGTACGCGTGGACGGCTCGCTAGGGTGGGCCATGTGTCCCATTCTGAGGGCCGGATTTGCGCCGACAAGTGGCAATATGCGCGGGTCCAAAAGAGGGGAGGGCCGATGCCTGTCGGCCCTCCCCGGGGTTGGGTGCCCGTTGCTTTAATGGGGCGCATGTGCGCAGGTGCGCGTAGGCGCGTGCGGGTGTCCCGTTACTTGAGCTCGATGCTCGAAATCTCGACTTCGCGCGCCTCGGAAACTGCCTCTGCCATGTCATCGGGGAATTCGATGGAGTTGAGGAGCGCCTCGGCTTCTTTCTTGTGCTGGTCGAAGTTCGAGATGAGGACGTAGACGCTTCCTGGTTCAACGTCGGTAAAAAGGATGGTTGAGATACCGCTGTTGTCTTCGTACGTTCCGACGAGCCACGTCCTGCCGTTATATTCGACGGACCCGCCATCCTTCCACTGGAACGTATCCCCCTTCTTTTCTGCCTGGTCGGCGTGGGACTCCTCGGCCGTCAGCGCTTTTTTCCAAACGGGGATAAAGCGATCGGCCGAGGCGTTCTCGTCTTCGGGGAAGGTGAGCTGAACCCTGTCGGCATTCTTGCCGGCGGAGTCGCTTACGCCGACACCCTCGGGCATCTCGACCTTAAACCAGATAAAGTCGGTCTTCTTGGCGACGGGGGCCTTTTCCTTGCTCTCGCTCTTGGCGGTGCTGCCGCCTCCGCCCGATGCGCTCCCGCCGCAGCCGACAAGGGCAAATGCGGCAAAGAGGGCGATGCAAAGGGAAAGAATCGATAGGGTCTTTTTCTTCATGGTGGCGTCCTCCTTGTCTGCCGATGACATCACGGCGCCGCATGCTGTTGGGGTACTGATTGCGCTGGCGGCGGATGTCTCTGTGTACTGTGCGACTTATGCCTCCGTTCATCGCTTGTGGCCGTTGCGCGGCCGTTCCCCAACGGGTTCCTTACTTATAGATATGCCCCAGCTTGTGCTGCTCGGGAGTCTCGAAAGGTGGGCCATGTGTCCCATGTTTGTGTCGCTGCCGCCTATCGTGTGCCATAGAAATCCGCGATGGACAGGTGCGCTGACGCTCATGTGCTTATGGGCTAGACTTAGCACCATTACGTGATCGATGCGGTCGGTCGGCGGTTGCCACCCGACCGATGTATATGACTTGAAGGTGCATGTGCATGAGCCAAGAGATGATGGACAAGACCTGCCGCGGGTTTGCCGAGGCGCTGGCCGCGCGCGAGCCGGTTCCCGGCGGTGGCAGCGCGAGCGCCTTTGTGGGCGCGCTGGGCGCCTCGCTGTGCGGAATGGTTGCCCGCTACGGTGCGACCAATCCCGCGCTTGCTGATCGTGCGGATGACCTGACGCGTGCGTTTGCCCAGGCTGATGAGCTGGCCCAGGAGCTTGTCGAGTTGGTTGCCGAGGACGTTCGTGCCTATGGGCAGGTGTCCGCGGCGTACGCTATTCCGCGTGACGATCCAGCTCGAGCGACCGCGATTCAGGATGCGCTGCATGTGGCCGCTATGCCGCCGTATCGCATTATGGATGCCTGCGGGCGTGCACTGGCGCTGCTCGAGGACATGGCCGACAAGGGTTCGCGTCAGCTGCTGTCCGATGTGGCGTGCGGCGCCGTGTTCTGCCGTGCCGCTATGCAAGGCGCGAGTTTGACGCTCTTTGCGAACACCACGTCTATGAAGGATCGCGTTCGTGCCGAGGAGCTCGAGACGGCGTGTGATGAGCTGCTCGACACATGGTTGCCGCGCGCCGAGGCGCTGGCGCGCCGCGCCTCCGACGCTGCAAGGAAGAGAGGATAGCCATGGCTGAACTGCTGAAGGGTGCTCCCGTTGCTCGCGCTTTGACTGAGGAACTTGCTGCTCGCTGCGCAGCCCTGCGCGAGCGGGGCGTTGTTCCGACGTTGGCTATTGTGCGTGTAGGTGAACGCGAGGACGACCTATCCTACGAGCGCGGTGCGCTCAAGCGCTGCGAAAAAGTGGGGATTGAGGCTCGTCGCGTTTTGCTTTCTGCCGATGTTTCGCAGGACGAGCTGTTGACGGCTATCGAGGACATCAATGCCGATTCGGCTGTTCATGGCTGTCTGATGTTCCGCCCGCTGCCCGCCGGCCTTGACGAGAACGCCGTCGCCGCAGCGCTCGATCCCGCCAAGGATGTTGACTCCATGACGCCGGCTTCGCTGCTCACCACGCTTTCGGGGCGCGGCGAGGGTTTTGCCCCCTGCACAGCCGAAGCTGTGCTTGCTTTGCTGGATCATTACGGCGTTGAGCTGGATGGAGCTAAGGTTGCTGTGGTCGGGCGCTCGCTGGTGATCGGGCGTCCCGTTGCCGCCATGCTTACGGCGCGCAATGCCACCGTGACGACGTGCCATACGCATACGCGCGACCTTGCTGCCGAGTGCCGTGCGGCTGATATTGTGGTTGCGGCCGTTGGGCGCGCGCACACGATTGGTGTGGACGCGGTTCGCGAGGGCCAGACAATCATCGATGTTGGCATTAATTGGGACGAGGCCGCTGGCAAGCTGGTCGGCGACGTCGATTTTGATGCCGCGGAGCCGGTTGTTGGCGCAATCACCCCCGTGCCGGGTGGCGTGGGCGCCGTGACGACAGCAATTCTCGCCAAGCACGTGATCGAGGCGGCTGAGCGCGCGGTAAAATAGGCGTTTGGAGGCTGTTTAGGGGGTTGGTTAGATACCCCGTGGTCAAAAAATGCCAAATATGAGTACTGTTGCCAAGTTAGTCACATATGTTTGAGATCATTTTGGCTCTTTAGCGATAAGTAATATCGTTAAAGAGCCAATTTTATTGGACGTATGGGGAATTACTAGACTCAGTTTTTGGACAGGTGAGGATTCCCGGCGCCCGGAACAGTGCAATTTGCTGCCACTAAATTGGTGACAGTACTCATATTTGGCATTTTTTGACCACGGGGGCTGCCGAGGCCGTGGTTTCGCCCTTTTTGCGTCGAAGCGATACACTGTTGCCGTTTGATTTCTTCGCTCAAGGAGGATGCGCATGCCGTGCACAACGATTTTGGTTGGTAAGAACGCGAGCTACGACGGGTCGACGCTGGTCGCCCGCAACGAGGACTCGTCCAACGGGGTGTTTGAGCCCAAGCGCATGCGCGTGGTGCATCCCGACGAGCAGCCGCGTGTCTACACGAGCGTCCTGAGCCACCTGACCGTTGAGTTGCCCGACAATCCCATGCGCTACACGAGCGTCCCCGACGTCGTTCCCGGTCACGGTATTTGGGCCGAGGCCGGATTCAACGAGCTCAATGTTGGCATGTCCGCAACCGAGACGCTCACCACCAACGAGCGCGTCCGCGGCGCCGACCCGCTTGTGGACTACGTGCCCGCTAGGGGCAACGAAGGCGAGGATGGATACGTTCCGGCACAGCCCGGTGGCCTGGGCGAGGAGGACATGGTGACCCTGGTCCTGCCGTACGCCAAGTCCGCCCGCGACGGCGTTCGTATCCTGGGCGACCTGCTCGAGCGCTACGGCACCTACGAGAACAACGGCATCGCCTTTAGTGATGTGGACGAGATCTGGTGGCTCGAGACCATCGGCGGTCACCATTGGATCGCAAAGCGCGTGCCTGACGACGCCTATGTGACCATGCCCAACCAGCTGGGTATCGACAGCTTTGACCTGGATGACGCCGAGGGCGCCCAGGCCGACCA
>URRN01000134.1 GCA_900550185.1 uncultured Collinsella sp. | reverse complement strand
CGGCGTCCTCGCCCGCGGGCTAAAAACGCTTACGCGTTTTCTTTACGCCCGCGCCCTGCATAGAGTTCGATTCTCCGCGGTACGGATTAGAAATAAAAAGGCAGGTAGATACGAATATCTACCTGCCTGTTGCTTATGGTGGAGGCGCGGAGAATCGAACTCCGGTCCACGAAAGCCCCCTGATTGGCATCTCCAAGCTCAGTCGCTGATTTAGTCTCGGACGCTTTGCGCGCAGCGACACGCTCGCGGCATCCCAACCGGTTCGGTCTTAGCCCGCGCCATACCGATTACGTGCGCAGGAGCATTCCCCTAACATGACGTCGCGCCGGTGTCGGGGAAATCACCGGGTTGACGCGCCGCTATAAACTAAGCAGCGAGAGCCATAGGCTCAAAAGAAGAGTTGTTGTCAATTCAATTTGACGGTACCCCTGTTTAACGAGGCGAGGAGACCTCGGCTTGCTTCCTCTCTCAGAGCTATCGTGTCGAAACCAGTCGCCCCCGAATGTCGGGAAAGTCTGGATGGTATCGGGCCTGCAAACACCCGATAACCGTCGACTTTTCAAGGAACATACGGGGCGAGCCCCGCTTGTGGAGTGTTATCTTACCACGTTCTGAAAGCGGACAGCTGTCCTATGCACGAGCTGTGAAGACCCCAATGTGCGCCGCACTTCGCACTTTTGTTACCGATCGCGTCACGTATATTTTCGCCAAGCAAAATTGACCCGTCGAAAGGACCGATATGGATACCAAGCAGCAACTCGTCAATGCCCTCGCAGGCCTGGGCTCAACCATTACCGAAGCTATGGATGTCATCGAAGGCTTTGTCCCCTGCGGACATCCCGCCCTCACGGTATCGAACGCACTCGTCGCGCTGGACGCTGACGATGATGCTGCTCTCGCCCAGCAGCTTGAGACCGTCAAGGGCTTTATCGACCACGTGAGTGAGAACCGAGGCGTGTCCGCCTACCACGGCATCGAGGTCGAGCTCGCGGGCCCCAAAGCCGATCTGCTCGCAGCAATCCGCGAGGTAGGCGCCCTTATGCAGACCGCAGGCGTCAAGAACACCCAGGTCAACGAGTGGGTCTACCGCAGTCTGGCAGCACTCGACAGCTCCGACGAAAAGGCAGCCGAGCAGCTCGCAGAAAGTCACGCCATCAAGGCCGAGCTTTTGTAAATAGCAGACGCGGGCCCCTTGGCGCATCGTCGTCCAAGAGGCCCGCAAACAGTTCGCGTCAACCGATAGCCGCGCCGCCGCGTTCGGCCAAAGCAAGAATCGGCATCATTTGACGAGGTGTCTTTGCTGCAAGATCGGCATGTTCGAGCAGCTTGCGATCGTTGGTCACCAAGTAATCGACCTGTGCGCGCTTGCAAGCGGCGAGCACCAAGTTGTCCTCGTAATCGCGATGGAGCGCTAAGTATTTGTCGGCGAGCCAAAGGTCCGACGCATCTGCACCCACGGCCGTGACGTTTTCGGTCATGTTCCGAACAAACGCCAACGCCACATCGCCAATTGCACGGGCAGAAGCCTCGTCGAGCGCTCCCCCGCTGGCAAGAACGCTACGCTTCAGCTCGTGTTGGACAACGTACAGCACGTCCTTGGCGATATGCACCGGGAAGAACAGCAACGCCCCCGTCTCCGTCGCCTGCCCAATAAACGCACGCGCGGCAAGCGACTCGGCATGGTCGACGCAAAACGAATCAACCCATACGTTGGCGTCCACCATGATCTTGAGAGGCGCCCCACTCACTGGATCATCCCCTTTTGGCGATAATGCTCATCCATGGCTTCGGAATAGATTGTGTCCCAATCGCGATCGTCGGATACGGGCGACGTAGCGATGCCCAGGTCCGCGTAAAGCTGATCCGCCGCCGCCCATGATGCGGCGAACGGAGTATCGGGCGCGACGGCCTGCTGCCGGTCGTCGACGGCCGCAAGCACTTCCTCGCACTGCCCGCCACCCTGCGCGACCTTGGCCACCACCTTTTTGATGAGCTCGGGCAGTGACCCGCCCGAAAGCCGCAGCGCCTCCTCGGCACGGTTCTTGACCTGGCGATCCACGCGAACGTTCACCTGCGCCATGCCGCTAACAGCACCCACGTTGATCCCGCTCCCTTCAATTGCTAGCACCGCTAGCAACACTATATAGAGAAGCTAGCAGATGGTCAAATGCAAAAGGCCTGCGCCCAGACGACACCGATGCCGTCTGGGCGCAGGCCAGATAACGTGGGCGAACACGTCTGCTAACGCAGGTAGGCCTTCGCGTTGCTCAGGCTGTAGGCGATCGTTGAGCCGTTGTGCAGCAGTGACGACGTCTGCGGAGTGATCATGCCGGTAATACCCAATGCCAACAGCGCCGAGTTGGTGAGCATCACCTTAGAGTAGGAGCTCGTCAGACGATCAATGAGGCCCTGACTCATGCGGCGCAGGCGCACGATTGCGGCCAGATCCGTATCGGTCAGGATGATATCGGCGACCTCCTTGGCGATGTCGCTTCCGCCACCCATGGCCAGGCCCACGTCGGCCAGGCCCAGCGCCGGTGAGTCGTTGACGCCGTCGCCCACCATGGCAACGTGGCGCCCCTCGCTCTTAATGCGCTCCACATACGCGTATTTGTCCTCGGGCAGCAGCTCGGCCTTAAACTCGTCGACACCCGCCTCGCGCGCGATGCGCTCGGCCGTGCGCTCGGAGTCACCCGTGAGCATGACCACGTGCTTGACGCCCAGCGCATGCAGGTCGGCAATGGCCTCGCGGACCCCGGCCTTGAGCGGATCTTCGATGCCGAGCACGCCGACAACCTTTCCATCGACCGCCAGATACAGCGGCGACAGGCCCTGCATCTGGGACTCAATGCGCTCCTTAATGTCGGAATCGAGCTGCGCGCTCTCGTCTTCAAACACAAAGTGTGCCGAGCCGATAATCGCGCGACGCCCTTCAATGGACGAAGCGATGCCGTGCGCCACGATGTACTCGACGGCGGCATGGCGCTCGCGATGCTCGAGCCCGCGCTCGCGTGCCGCATTGACCACGGCACGCGCCACCGGATGCGGAAAATGCTCCTCCAAGCAAGCGGAAAGGCGCAGGATCTCGTCCTCGCTCCAGCCATCGGTGGTGAGCACGCAGGCAAGACGCGGCTGCGCCTCGGTAAGCGTGCCGGTCTTATCAAACACAATGGTGTCAGCCTTGGCAAACGACTCAAAGTACTTCGCACCCTTGACCATGACGCCCATCTTGGCAGCATCGCTCATGGCAGTCATGACGGCGACCGAACCCGTGAGCTTGAGCGCGCACGAGTAGTCGACCATCAGTGCCGCGGAGGTCTTGATGAGGCTGCGCGTGGTGAGCGCAACCAGGCCCGCGAGCAGGAAGTTCCACGGGACGATCTTATTGGCGAGGTCCTCCATGTGCGACTGACCCTCGGACTTGAGCGAGTCGGCCGTCTGCACGAGCGAGACGATTGAGCGCAGTTTGGTTTGCGCCGTATTGGCGCGCACGCGCACCAAGATGCCGCCGTCTTCCACGACGGTACCGGCGAACACGTCGTCGCCCACGCTGCGCTCGACGGCCAGCGGCTCGCCGGTCAGGGTCGCCTGGTTTACCATGGCGCTCCCCTGCTCAACAACACCGTCAATGCAAATGGACATGCCAGTGCGCACGGCGACCAAATCGCCGGGCTCAAGCTCGGTCGCGGCAACGCTTACCTCGGTGTCGCCGACGACCTTTTGCGCCTTGTCGGGCACGTCGAGCAGCGAGTTGATGAGCTCGTTTTCGCTCATGGCGCGGGTGTAGTCCTCGAGCAGCTCGCCCACGTTGAGCAGGAACATCGTCTGGCCCGCGGTGTCGACATCACGTTTGACAAACGAGATACCGATGGCCGAAGCGTCGAGCACGGGAACGGTCAGGCGCGGCCGCGCGAGCTCATGAAGGGCAGCGCGCAAAAATGCCATGTAGCCGGCCACGACAAACACCGCACGCAGAGGCGTCGGCAAGAACCAGCGGCGCGCGTAGTGGGCACCGATAAGTGTGGCAAGGTCCATGACGAGCTTGTGCTTGCGTGGCTCAAGCTGCATCACGTAGCCTGTCTTTGCGTCGGCAATGGCCTGAGCGTCGAGTGCACCGACGGCGGCCAGCACGGCCGCGCGACGCTGCTCGTCGTATTCGAGCGCCATCTGGCCAATACGGCCATATACGCGCACCTTGTGTACGCCGTCGATGTCGCCGCCAAGCTTAAGAAGTGCATCGAGATCGCTCTCTGGCACAGGACCCGCCAATTGAAGACGGGTCCTGCCGGGGATCTCGCTAATAATCGAGAATCTCATAGTTTGTGCCTGGGAGCGTTACTCGGCTGCCTCGTCAGCAGCGGCCTCGCTCTGGGTGATGTAAGCAGCCTCGGCAACCATGTCGTCGACATTAGCCTTGGCCTGCTCGACCATGTCCTGGTAGCCGTTCTTGATGCGCATACCGCACGCAATACCCTGCACGCAGGCATTCTTGACCGGAGCGCTGGTAAGCAGCTTGATGCCGGCCGTGCCAAGCAGAAAACCGCCACCGACAAGCAGGGTATTGAACGTCGACTTCTTCATGTTGCTTCCCCCTTTTGCCGCATTGGACGCGGCATGGTGCTTCAGCACCCGAGTAAACAAGTTTGCTCGAGCACGCTTTTGAAATACCTCAATTTTATCTAACTATCTAGGTCAGCCATGGCTAACCTTTTGAAAATTAACGATGCGGAGTAACCGATTGTCAATGTGAGAAAGGGACTGTCCCTTTGCCCCTTCTTACAACTGCCAGGTAGCTGCTTCCTTTTGCAGCGCCACCATGCGTGCGAATTCTCCACCTGCCGCCTTGAGCTGCGCCGGAGTGCCCTGCTCGGCAACCACACCATCCTTGAGTACAACGATTTTGTCGGCATTTTCCACCGTACGCATACGGTGGGCAATAACGATAACCGTCTTACCTGCAAGCAGACGGGAGAGTGCCTGCTGTACCACGGTCTCATTCTCCACATCCAAGCTTGCCGTCGCCTCGTCCAACAGCACGATGGGCGCGTCTTTGAGCAGTGCGCGGGCGATAGAGATGCGCTGGCGCTCGCCGCCGGACAGCTTGGAGCCGTTCTCGCCGATCATGGTGTCGTAGCCCTGCGGCATGCGGTTCACGAACTCGTCGCAGTTGGCGGCACGCGCGGCCGCAAGCACTTCCTCATCGGTGGCATCACGACGCCCGAGGCGGATGTTTCCCATCACCGTGTCGTCAAAGAGCAGCACGTCTTGGAACACAATAGCGTAATCACGCAGCAGTACCTCGGGATCGACGCTTGCAACATCCACACCGCCCACGGTAACCTTGCCCGCGGTGGCATCCCAAAAGCGCGCGGCAAGGCGGCTCACCGTGGACTTACCGGAACCCGAAGGACCGACCAGCGCCGTAACTTCGCCTTCCTTGGCGGTAAAGCTCACATCGGTAAGAACTTTCTCGCCGGCGCGGCCGTCCTCGCCCGCACCATAGCCAAATGCCACGTGATCGAACACCACATCGTGGCCCACGGGCTCAAATTTCTCGCTACCCCGCGCCACAGGCTCTTCCATGATGGAACGCATGCGCTTGGCAGACGACTCGGCGGCAAACAGCTCGGACATTAACATTAAAGCCTGGTCAAAGGGTGCATAGATACGGCTCACCATAAGCAGGAAGGCAAACATCACCAAAAAGTCGACCTG
>URRN01000133.1 GCA_900550185.1 uncultured Collinsella sp. | reverse complement strand
AGGCCGCAGCAGCGCAAAGCACCGCCGCGCCGGCAAGGTACGTCAGAGTGACGCCCGACATACCAGAAAGGGGCAAAGAGGTGGAGTAGGTGTTGGTGAAGGTGGGAGTGGACTTGCCGGTGAGGTCGTGGGGCGTGTCAGTGGTCACTTCATTGCCATCACGATCCTGAATCTGCTTGTAGGTCGCAGTGACGTCGATATGGTGGTTAGAGTCGTCAGTCGCGTTAACCGTAATCTGATAGACCGACTTGTCGTACGTATAGTGCGAGAACAGCGAACCGTCGTCTTTCTCGCGCACGTAGTACGTGAAGGTCTTGGAAGCACCACGGCCAGTGGGGCCAGACGCGAGCTGGTCGAGTTGATCGAGTTTGTAATCAATCTTGTCGAAGCTCAGGGTCTGGGACTTGTCGCCGTCGGCAGTGGTGGACTTGCTGCTAACGATATCCGTAAAATCTGTGTCGGTCGCAAGCTGGAGCGTGAACTCCTTCATCTCGCCACCCTCAACGACCTTAGTCGCCATAGGCGTCCAGGAGCCCTTCGAGTCGTACGGAGTGAACTTGTTAGTGAAAGTCGTGGAGTCACCCTCACAGATAATTGGATAATAGTCTCCACTCTTCTGCACCTTGCTCCTCGCTTTTACGTTCTCCCACTTCCCAGACGACTCGCGGAATTCGTACTTGGTTACACCGACGTTTTTAATCGTGTAGTTATGGATGTAAAGATCCTTCAGTTGGCTTGAGTTTTCTTTACTCGGAACAGACATGAGCAAGGTCTTGGTATCTTCGGCCGTCACCACAATCTTATACACGCTGGAGTCGTACGTGATGCCAGAATCACCACCGGGATCTTCGACCAAGTAGTATGTGATTTCGTTACCCGCGCCACTCGATGCGAATTGTTCACCAAGGTCAAACGTAATGCTGCCTTCTGCATCATTTGCTGCTGTTCCAACCTCGGTGCAAACGTCGCGATTGAATGTCGTGCCAGCTGTCGTGCCAGCCAAAGGGTCGTCTGAATCCTTGCGATACACCGTAAAGGAGAACTCCCCATCATTGAGCTTGCGGCCTTCCAGCTTCTTGGTCGCCTTGAGCTTGAGGCTCGGATAGACATACGTGTCCTCAGGCGCGCCCATGTACAGGTCGCCGTTCGACATGATGCCGCCGCCATGGTTCCAGGAATAATTGCCCGTGATAAACGTCGCGCCCGCCTCTAGCGCAGCCTTTCGCGCATTGATCGCCTCGGGGTCTTGAGCCTTAACATTCGAACTCAGGCCGATGCTGTTATATACCTGCACGCCACCGTTAGCGGGGACAGTAATGGCTTTCTGAAGCTCTAAGCTTCCCCGATACTTAGCATCGCCGCCGCCAAGCATTTTGCCAATCACCGCCGCGATCGGAGTCGTATGACCCTCCGCCGCAAGGAAGAAGTCCGCGTGGCCGTTTTCGCGAAACACTTCGGCATTGTAGGCGTCGGAGTCCTGGTCCTTACCGTGACCACCGCCGGAAAGATGGGGGGTGCCGTTATTGCCTGTATTACTCACGGATTCGTAATCGTTCGCGTTTTGCTCATTTCCGGCAGAAGTATTACCGAAAATCGCCGTGCCGTCGGTGCCTGTCACCAAAGTCTTACCCGTCGGGCAAACCGCAACGCCGCCACCGTAGCCACCGGCCTCATTGCTGCTTATATAGGAGTTATAGACAAATAGCCTACCAGCATTAGACGCGACCTTAGAATCGCCCTGGACGAAGATGCCGCCTCCACCCCAGTCAAAGCGAGACATGCAGTGGTTATTAGTGATATAGACTGGATTTGAATTTGACGCTCCTTTTATCATCGCGTCAACCATCTGGCCCACGCGAATGCCGGCACCCTCAGAGCGAAAACTCACGTTAGAGGCAATAGTTCCCCCCGTAATGTTGAGCCATGCCGTTCTCCCCCCTTGGTGTCCGATGTCGGTCACATAGACGCCACCGCCAGCTTCCTCAGAATAGTTGCCCGTAATCTGGCCACCAGAAATGGTGACATGAGTACCGTTTTTAGCGGCAAGTCCAGCACCGCCATGATCGCCATTACCATCGTTACCACAGTAATTGGCATATTTATTGTTAGTAATGTAGCCACCAGAAACAGTAACGCTGCCGCCTTCGGCCATGATGCCGCCGCCGAAACCAACACCAGTAGCAAGCGTGCTGTTGCCGGAGATTACGCCATTAGTTATGTTGACCGTGGAGTCTTTAGCATACACACCACCGCCACTAGGAGCACTGTTGCCGGCAATTACGCCACCGGAAACCTCGAGGGTCGAATTACCGTGTATTTCAATTCCGCCGCCCGCACCCGAGCCAGAAGCTCCACACACATAGCCGCCGCGCATGTTGACGGTAGAGCCGTTCTCGGCATAGACCAAGCTGCTAACGCTGCTGCCTTGTTTTTGCGTGATCACGCCGCTCACAAGGTTAAACGTGCCACCCTTGCCGTTGTTGTTATACAGATTGATGAGCTTTAGATTTGCGTTGCCGTCGCACGCCACGATGGCGCCCTTAATATCGACGTTATGTCTGACAAGCGTCTCGATTGTCCCTGTACCACTCGGAGTCGATTTGGTCACGTAGTAGGTAAGATTAGACGGAATGCCACCAACGTAATTTAGCTCGACTTTCTTGCCATAATTATTGGGATTCGGGTTCTGCCCCTGATTAGTCAGCTGTTGGACATCGTTGACCGTCTCAGTCACCGGCGCGGAGTCCTTAATTTCGTCCTTAATTGTAAGTGTTGCGCCGTTAGCAACATCAAATAACGGCATTTCGGTGTTCAAGCACTTGATCTTATAACCGTTTAAGTTCAGCGTTATATTGCTGCCGCTCTTCTCAAGTTTGATTTCACCAGCATAGTCAATATCAGCTGTAAGCTCGAAGCAGGCAGTTTGGTTTTCCCCAACGCCTTGAAGCTTAGCTGACAAATCATCGGCGTTAGTAATGTTAGTAATAGCTGTGGTTGTCTCTTCGCTCTCTGCAGCCTCCTCGGCTGACGCGACAGCGTTAACATCCATCGCATCATTATCTTCCGCCTGCGACTCGTACTTGGACTGCTCCTCCGGCCGAGCATCGTCGTCGCTCGCAGCATCGTCGCTGTTCTGGTTATCGGCGTCTGTGCCGGCATCCCCGTTAGTACTGTTGTCTATACCAGTAGACTCACTTGAGGAACCCCCCATCACAGTTTCCTCGGTAGAAACCGCCTCGGCATCGTTGGCGATGGCCTGCGAGATCGGAGGCATGACGAGCGACAGTACCAGGCTCAACACGGAGGCTCCGCACAAAACGCCTGCCAGTACACGGCGCGTCGCTTTATTACTCTGCTTAGATTTGTCCGAATTCGCTTTCATCGATGTCTCCTCCCCAAGAGACCGCGATCTTGCTCTTTCCCTATCAAACGTATCTGCGCAATCTGTAATTGCGCTCGCTAAGTGATGCAATTATAACGATTGTTTAAACATCTGAGCAGCAAAACCGACATTTTTGTGCAAGTTCTTAATTCTCTTGACAATTGTTTAGATTTGCCTTCGTTTATTCGCTATAAAACATCTGTTTCTACTGGTAATTAAGTTAGTTATCAGTTTTTTAATAGCATTTTATTTATTTGCACAACCTTTTGCTCAAGAGCAAACATCCTGTGAACGGTCGAATAACGACAGTGAGCGGTAGGTCATCAACCGGGAGGAATACCCTACCAAACTGATGAGAATATCTTTAACCCATCGGTGGTTAGAAGCGTAATGTTCAGACAACTAAATTTGAATTTTCGCGCAGATTTTAGGCATCAATTCGCCCAAATCGCCTGAGGCCACCGCAAAGGCGCCTGTCCCCTTTGCGGTGGCTCTCCCCCGGCGCTACAGAAGATGTTCCTCGATAAAGACCGCAATGCCGTCATTGTCGTTGCTGGCGGTTACAAAATCGGCGGCGGCGCGGGTGGCGGCGCTGCCGTTTGCCATGGCAACGCCCACGCCGGCGTCGGCCACCATGCAGGTGTCGTTATCGGCATCGCCAAACACGCAGATGTTCTGGAGCTCCATGTCGTTGAGCTCCGCCACGCGCACAAGGCCGCGAGTCTTGGACACGCGCGGATCCATGAATTCGTAGAGCCGCTGCGTGGTTTGCAGAGCTGCCGCCTTAACAGTGTCATCGGCAAACGTCGACGCCCGCTCAATCACCCGCGGCATTACCTCGGGTGCCATGGTAAACATCACCTTGGGCTGCGGCCCGCGCAAGAACTCGGCAAAATCGACCACCTGGTAGGGCACGCCGTCGACGCGCGACAGGTGCTCGACGCACGCATTGCTCTCGGGCACGTAGAACACGCCGTCTCGGGGGCAGACGGGCGTTGCCGGAAGGTCCGCCATGTGCTTGCAGATGCGCGCGATGGTCTCGCCCGGCAGTGGATAGCTCAGCTCGTTGATGTCGTGCGCGCGGTCGATGACCTCGGCGCCGCCGCAGCCCACCAGCACGTCCACCAAGCCTTCGATGCCCCAGAGCTCGTACATGGCCTCGGTCGCGTGGGCGTCGCGCCCGGTGCACAGGCCAAAGAGCACGCCGCGCTCGCGCAGGGCGCGGATCGCCGCCACGGTGCGCGGAGACACCGTGTGCTGGCTCGTGAGCAGCGTGCCGTCGATATCGCAGAACATGGCTTTGATATGGCTGAAGGTGGTGTCCATGGGGGCCTTTCTGGGTTGTGCGGCGGTGTGGGGTGCATTCGCAAACGGCGTACATGGTATACCAAGGCGCGCACGGGGCGCTTTGGTGCAAAACCACCACAAAGGTGCCTGGCCCCTTTGTGGTGGCCGGATCCGCAGGATGGCCTGGCCCAGGGCGCAAACCATCACAACATTCGATGTTTTTCGGCAAAAACGCGGTTTTCATCGAATGTTGTGATGGTTTTACTGCCTTGCGGCACGATCAAAATGCCGGCGTCCAAACAACAGCAACGCCGCGGGAACCGCCGTCACGACCATGCCCGCTCCCACGAGCGTCTGTTGTACGCCAAATGTTGCCGCCAGCCACGGTGCAACCGCCAGAGGGGCCACGCCGGCGAACATATTGCCAAAGCCCATGACCGAGTTCACGCGACCGAGCTGCTCGAGCGGTGCCGTCGTTTGCACGATGGTGTTATGAAGCGGGTTGACGACACCCCAGGCTATGCCCAAGGCAATCTGGCCGACGAGGGCCACGCCCACGTACGGCGTCCCCACATAGAGCAGACTTCCCAGGCCCACGGACATAAGCGCCACGAGCAGCGTTTTAAGGTTGACCAGGTGCGGCGGCAAGCGGAGCGCGAGCACGGCACCCAGCACCGCGCCCACGCCCGAGGCCGACGAGAGCCAGCCCATCCACTCAACGCCGACGCGTAGGACATCGCGATAGAAAAACGACTCGAGCGGATCGAAAGCTCCGTAGCCAAAGTTCGAAAGAAAAATGATACAGAAAAGTAGCGCGAGGACGCTGTTGGTGAAGACTGTCTTGATGCTGGCTGCGAAGGTGGCGCGGGCGGACGTGCTGGGGTTGGAGCTTCGTCCCGCACGCTCCCCTTCCTCTGCCGAATCGGCATCCGCATCCCCGGCGACATGGCTGGTCTGCGGCCTAAAGCCCCAACCGACGACGAACGCCAACACGGTAGAGAGCATCATGAGCACGTCCGCCCGCGCCACCTTCGCAGCCAGCATCAAGACAGTCTTCAC
>URRN01000132.1 GCA_900550185.1 uncultured Collinsella sp. | reverse complement strand
CACGTTTTACGTAGCAGAGTACGACACGACCTACCGTCAGCTTCGCTACAACAAGGGCTACGACTATCTAGGCGCAAAGGCAATCAGCTATACGTCGGGTTGGTACGGCTCAAACTATGGACACATAACCCAGTTCAAGTGTAACTACCGTGTGTACAACTAAAGCAACCGGCCGGGACGAGGGGCGACGCAAAAGCGTCGCCCCTCGTTTTTAACCATGTCAACTGAACCTAGTTCAGTTTGGCTGATTTCCGATCTCAGCCGAACACATTGAGCGGAAAGGCCGTTCCCACAGTCAGTCGAACGTCCCCGGGGCCCTTCTCAGGCCCCGGGGACGGCATTTTCCCAGTTGAAGGAACGGTGGAGATGTGTTTCGATGGGTCAGATTCGTGTCGTTCCGAAAAGACCGTGAACCTTTTGTGGGACACGCGGCGCCGTGGTACCATAGCCGAGTTTGTTGTCTTGGTCGGAAACCAAGACGCCTTATGCGCTGATCGGTAACCAGCGCCTGACCAATAAGGAGTCCTACCATGAAGCAGGGTATCCATCCCCAGTATGTCGAGTGCACGGTAACGTGCTCCTGCGGCAACACCTTCAAAACGCACGCTACCGTGTCCGAGATGAAGGTCGAGCTTTGCAACGAGTGCCACCCGTTCTACACCGGCCAGCAGAAGTTCGTCGACACCGGTGGACGCGTCCAGCGCTTCGCCGACAAGTTCGGTGGCGCCGCTGCCGCCCAGCTCAAGAAGGCTGAGGAGGCCAAGGCTGCCAAGGCCGCCAAGGCTGCTGAGGCCGAGGCCGCTCGCAAGGCCGCCGCTGAGGCTAAGGCTGCCGAGAAGGCTAAGCGTGCTGCTAAGTTTGCCGAGGAGGCTGCCAAGCAGGCCGCCGAGGCTCCCGCAGAGGCTCCCGTCGAGGAGGCCGCTGCCGAGGCCGAGACCACCGAGGCTGCTGAGTAAATAGCTCGCCGCGGAATCGCTCGCATTCATGGCATAAGGGCCGTGCATCCATTTGGGTGCGCGGCCCTTTTCTTTTTATTGGTGCAAGCTAACCTGTCCCCGTGGCACCAAATGGCAGAGAGACGGCGTTTGCTCAGATAAAACTTGCCAAAATAAACCTGTCCCATTGTGGCAGGTTGGTCATAGTTATTACGTGGCGGTCGAGGTCGACCGTATAGGCCGCGCCTTGTTTGGCTAAAGTACAATCATCTGTGTTTAACTCGCCCGCAGCTGCACGGCGTGGGCGATGGCCAAAAAGGAAAACCACATGGGATTCATGTCAAAGCTGCTGTCCTTTGGATCCGATAAGGACCTTAAGCGCTACTACAAGATCGTCGACCAGATCAACGGTCTTGAGCCCCAGTTTGAGAAGATGACCGAGGAGGAACTCCGCGGCCAGACCGATAAGTTCCGCGAGCGTTACGCCAACGGCGAGTCGCTCGACGACATGCTCCCCGAGGCTTTTGCCACCGTGCGCGAGGCTTCCAAGCGCATCACGGGCATGCGTCACTTTGACGTACAGCTCATCGGCGCCATGGCGCTGCACGAGGGCCACATCGCCGAGATGAAGACCGGCGAAGGTAAGACCCTCGTCTCCACCTTGGCCGGCTATCTCAACGCTATTGCCGGCAAGGGCGTGCACGTCGTTACTGTCAATGATTACCTTGCCAAGCGCGACTCCGAGTGGATGGGCCGCATCTACAAGTACCTGGGCATGACCGTCGGTCTGCTCCAGAACAACATGCCGCTCGAGCTCAAGCGTCCGGCCTACCAGGCAGACGTCACCTACGGCACCAACTCCGAGTTCGGTTTCGACTATCTGCGCGACAACATGGTCACCCGCCCCGAGCAGCGCGTACAGCGCGGCCACAACTACGCCATCGTCGACGAGGTCGACTCCATCCTGATCGACGAGGCGCGTACCCCGCTCATCATCTCGGGTGCCGGCACCAAGTCCGCCAGCACCTACAAGGACTTCGCGCGTGCCGTGCGCGGCCTCGAGCGCGGCGAGGATGTCTCGCACGACATGCTCACCGCCACCGAGGACGTCGAGCCCACGGGCGACTACGTCATGGACGAGGCCAAGCACACTATCGCCGCCACCGAGCGCGGCCTTAAGAAGATTGAGCGCCGCCTGGGTATCGATGACATCTATGCCGATCTCTCCGGTCAGCTGGTCAACCACCTGCAGCAGGCGCTGAAGGCCCAGTACATGTTCCACCGCGATAAGCAGTACGTGGTCACCAACGGCGAGGTCAAGATCGTCGACGAGTTCACCGGCCGCATCATGGAAGGCCGCCGCTACTCCGAGGGCCTGCATCAGGCCATCGAGGCCAAAGAGGGCGTGCTCGTGCGCGAGGAGAACCAGACGCTGGCCACCATCACCTTGCAGAACTACTTCCGTCTGTATGACAAGCTCTCCGGCATGACCGGTACGGCACTCACCGAGGATGCCGAGTTCCGCGAGATCTACAAGCTACCCGTCGAGGTCATCCCCTCCAACAAGCCCGTGCAGCGTGTTGACCACGAGGACCTGGTGTACCGCACCATCCAGGCCAAATACAACGCCGTTGCCGACGACGTCGAGCGACGTCACGCCAAGGGCCAGCCGGTCCTGGTGGGCACCGTCTCCATCGAAAGCTCCGAGAAACTGTCGGCCGCCCTTACCAAGCGCGGCATCGCGCACGAGGTCCTCAACGCTAAGCATCACGAGCGCGAGGCTCATATCGTTGCCCAGGCCGGACGCTACGGCGCCGTGACCATCGCTACTAACATGGCCGGTCGTGGTACCGACATCCTGCTGGGCGGCAACCCCGACGAGCTGGTGCGCGAGCGCCTTGAGTACGAGGGCCTGACCATGGAGGACGTGACACCCGAGCAGCTCGAGCAGTTTAACGCCGAGGCCAAGGAGACCTGCAAGGCCGAGCGCGAGCGCGTGCTTGCCGCCGGCGGCCTGACCGTCATCGGCACCGAGCGCCATGAGTCCCGTCGTATCGACAACCAGCTGCGCGGCCGCTCCGGTCGTCAGGGCGATCCGGGCGAGACTCAGTTCTACCTGTCGCTCGAGGACGACCTCATGCGCCTGTTCGGCGGCGACAAGATGGACCGTGTCTCCAAGATGATGGTCACGGCTGACATGGGCGACGACATGCCCATTCAGCACAAGATCATTTCCAAGGCCGTCGAGAACGCCCAGCACAAGGTCGAGAGCATCAACTTCTCCATGCGTAAGAGCGTCCTTGAGTACGATGACGTCATGAACAAGCAGCGCCAGGTCATCTACGCCGAGCGTAACAAGATTCTGGATGGCAAGGACCTGACCGACCACATCACCGAGGTTATGCACGACACGGTGTACCGCTGCGTGCAGGAGTTCTGCACCAAGGACAGCCACGATGGCGAGCGCGATCTTGAGGGCCTGCGCAAGTGGGTCGTGGAGCTGACCGGCCATATCGATACGCCGAAGTTCCCCGACGAGGATTACGAGGCCCTTGCCGCCGATGTCCTGGCTTACGTTGAGAAGTGCTACAACATGAAGGCCGAGCGCTTGGGCGAGGACCTGATGCGTGAGCTCAACACCCAGGTCATGCTGCGCGTCATCGACACCCGCTGGATGAACTACCTGCAGGAGATGGACTACCTCAAGACCGGCATCGGCCTGCGCGGCTTTGGCCAGCGCGACCCGTTGGTCGAGTACAAGACCGAGGCCTATGGCGCGTTCCAGATGCTCGTCGACACCATGTACGAGGACTATCTGCGCACCGTTCTGCGCATCGAGATCAAGGCTGCCCCGCAGGCCGTGGAGCACAAGGAAGACCCCGCACTCGAGGGTGCGCGCTTCTCCGGTCCCGCCGATGTCGATGGCGACAACGGCAACTCGGTGCTGCGCAAGCAGGCTCAGGCGCAGGCTCGCACGGCCGTCCAGGGCGGCCCGGCTGCCGTCAACAACGGCGGCAAGGTGACCACCTACCGCAAGGACGAGAGCGACGATCCGTACGTCAATGTGGGCCGCAACGATCCTTGCCCCTGCGGTAGCGGCAAGAAGTTTAAGTATTGCCACGGCAGGAATCGTTAATGGCCGAGGCTTTAGAGGTGACGCCCGCCGAGCTGGACGCGTTTGCGGACCGGCTCGGCGAGGTCGAGTCGTATCTCCATTTGGACGAGAAGCGCACGCGCGTGACCGAGCTCGAGGCCAAAAGCATGGCTCCCGGCTTTTGGGATGACGCCGATGCTGCCCGCGCCACCATGGAAGAGATTGCCCGCGCCAAGGAGGATATCGCTGCCGTGGATACCGCGCGCGGTGAGCTATCTGATGCCCGCGCGGCGTTGGAGCTTGCCGACGAGATGGGCGATGACCCCGATGCCGCCGCGCTGCGCGAGGAGGCTGCCGCGACGGTGGAGCGCCTGGCCCGCGCCATCGACGAGCTCGAGCTCTCGAGCTGGTTTACCGGCGAGTTCGATCACGGCGACGCGATTGTGACCATCAAGCCCGGACAGGGTGGCCTGGAGGCGCAGGACTGGACCTTCATGCTCTTTAAGATGTACATGAAGTACTGCCAGCGCCGCGGCTGGAAGGTCACCATCAACGATTGCCCCGCCGCCGAGGTCATCGGCATTGATCGCGCGACCTTTACCGTCGAGGGCAAGGATGCCTTTGGCATGCTGCGTGCCGAGGCCGGTGTGCACCGCCTGGTACGTATTAGCCCCACCGATGATAAGAAGCGCCGTCAGACTACGTTTGCTGGCGTCGAGGTCATTCCCGTACTGCCCGATGATATCGACATCGAAATCAACCCCGACGACATCCGCGTGGACGTGTACCACGCGAGCGGCCCGGGCGGTCAGGGCGTCAACACCACCGACTCCGCTGTGCGCGTGACGCATTTTCCCAGCGGCATTGTGGTTACCTGCCAAAACGAGCGCAGCCAGATTCAAAACAAGGCCGCGTGCATGCAGATCCTCAAGGCCCGTCTGTACGAGATCGAGCTCGAGAAACGTGCCGAGGCGCTCGACGAGATCCGTGGGCCCAAGACCACGATTGGTTTTGGCAACCAGATTCGCAGCTACGTGCTCTACCCGTACCAGATGGTCAAGGACCTGCGTACGGGTGTGGAGACCAGCAACGTCGAGGCCGTCCTCGATGACGGCGACCTGGACCCGTTTGTGATCGGCTATCACCGTTGGGCTACCGGCAACGCCGGTGCGGAAGGCTCGGACGCCTAGGCACATGGTTGGCTCCGGGTCGATGCAAACACTTCGCAGGGGGTGGTATTTGCTCGGTGAATCGGTAGAATCGAATACAGTAAGAAGTTCAAAGCGCACTCGTTTGGGTGCGCTTTTTTGAGGGAGGCAGCATGGCATATCGTCTGGACATCAAGCGTATTCTTTCGATGAACTTCTTTCACGACCTGCCCCAGATCATGTTGGGGTGTGCCTTGGCCGCCATCGCGACCGACTTGTTTTTGATTCCCAACGGTCTTGCCGCCGGTGGCGTTACGGGCCTTGCCACCATTATCCAGGCGGTCGGCGCGGCGCGCGGCCTATCGCTTCCCGTTGGTATTCAGACGATCGTGATGAACGCCTTGCTGTTGTTGGTCGTTATGCGCGAGGGCGGCATGTTCTACGTGGTGCAGACCGCGACGGGCTTTGTGCTGCTGGGCTTCTTTACCGATCTGTTCGCCCCGTTTGTAGCACCTCTGGCGGATGCGGACCTGATGCTCCCTGCCATGTGGGGCGGCATTATTACGGGCATCGGTTACGGCATGGTGTTGCGCGCCGGCGCCAACAC
>URRN01000131.1 GCA_900550185.1 uncultured Collinsella sp. | reverse complement strand
CCGGCAAGCGTCTTCATGGAGCAGGGCGCCACGATCATGCCATCGACCGGATAGGTGCCGCTTGCAATGGCGGCGCCGATGTTCTTGTTGTCGTAGACCACATCGGCATGCGTGGCAAACTCGTCGAGCGTCATGCCGAGCTCCTGCTCGATGGTGATCTCTCCCCCGCGCGTGACGACAAGCGCCGACTCGGCACCGGCCTGACGCAGGCACTTGAGGCACTCAAGGCCCAGCGCAGCACCGCTGGCACCAGAGACGCCAACGACAATGCGACGGGGACGGGCAGAAGACTCGGACATGACAACTCCTTAACTACTTGGTAGGGCTACTTACTAGAAAGCAAGCTCGGCGGCCCACTTGTCCATGTCGATCTCCATGAACTGCGAGCGGATGAAGTTCTTCTTGAGGTTGAACGGAACCGTGCAGTCGAAGATGGCCTTGCAGGCGATGCCGTGCTCGCGGATCGAAGGATCGAACGCAGGGTCGTTGGACGGATCGAGCACGTGGCAGTGGCAGCCAGGGATGGTGATGAGGTCGACGTCGGCCTGGAAGCGCGTGGTCATGGCCCACATCACGTCGCTCATATCAAAGATGTCGACATCCTCGTCAACCAAGATCACATGCTTGAGCTCGGAGAATGCCGAGAAGGCGAGCATGGCGGCGTTGCGCTGACGGCCCTCGTCATTTTTGCTCGACTTCTTAAACTGCATGATGGCAACGAACTTGCCGCCGCCGCAGGGTGCAGCGTGGACGTTGAGCAGGCGGCCCGGGATAGCGGTCTCGACCATCTTGTAGATGGAAGCCTCGGTGGGGATACCGGCCATGGACACGTGCTCGTGCGAAGGGCCGATGCAGCTCTCCATAATGGGGTTGACACGCGTGGTGACGGCGGTGATCTTGATCACCGGGCAGACCTTGGCGCCGCCGGTGTAGCCGGGGAACTCGGGCATGGCGTAGCCGTGGCCGTTGACGTCCTCGTTGATGGTCTCGTCGTGCATGAGGTAGCCCTCGAGCACGTACTCGGCATTGGCGATGCACTTCTGCGGAACGGTGACGCAGTCGGCAAGCTCGACAGCGTGGCCGCGCAGGGCGCCGGCAATTTGCAGCTCGTTGAAGCCGAGCGGTGTGGTGGGAGCCTCAAAACCGCAGCACATGTACACGGCGGGGTCCAAACCGATGGAGATGGAGATGGGCATGTCTTCGCCGCGCTGGCAGTACTCGTCAAAGAACGCGCCCAGGTGACGGCTGCCGGGGGTAATCCACATGGCAAGCTTATCCTTGTCGACGCAGGAGAAGCGGTGGATGGTCACGTCGGACTGGGAGCCGTCGGGGCTCGTGCCGTAGGCGAGGCCCATGGTGATGTAGGGGCCGCCATCGACGGGCGTGTTGGTGGGAGCGGGAACGATCTTGCGCAGGTCAAAGCCCTCGTCGGTCGCCTTGTACACGACCTCCTGACAGTCGACGTGCGCACCCTCGGCGATCTGCTCGGGCGCGATCAGGTTCTCGAAGCGCTTGCCGATCTCGAGGCCCAGGTGCTCCTCGTCCAGGTCGAGCAGGGCGGCAACGCGCTTGCGGCTGGCAAGCATGCCGATGCAGACCTTGGCATCGTCAAAGCCCTTGACGTTGTTGAAGACCATCGCCGGACCCTCTTTGGTCGGACGCATAACGGTGCCGCCGGCACCGACGTGGCGATAGACGCCCGAGACCTCGGCATCGGGATCGACCTGGGTGTCGGTCTCGAGCAGCTGGCCCGGCATCTCGCGCAGAAAGTCGAGCGCGGAACGCAGGTCGTGAATCTGGGAAGCATCGGTAGTGGACATGGCGTGCTCCTTTCGGGAGAGTGCCCGACGGCGGTGTGCCGCCGGGCGGGGTAACGTAATGGGGTCGCGGCGCTCGCAGACGGAGCGCTCGACCACTCGAAGTTCAAGCGCTTGGCTACTTACAGCCGGGGCGCTCGATCGCTTACATCAGGCCAAAGAGGTGGAACCAGGCAGCCTCGACCAGCACGACGACAAAGACGACCGCGGTGAGGGGGATGCCCATGTGCATGGCCTCTTTGGAGGTGTAGCCGCCGGCGTCCTTGCCCTCGCCGATAAGGATCGGCAGGTTATGGAACGGTAGGATGTAGTGGATGTTGATGGACGTGAAGACGATGAGCGCCACGGCGAGCGGGCTCACGCTGGAGCCGGCCGCGAAGCTGATGAACGCCGGCACGCACACGCCGAGCACGGCCATGACCGAACCCATGAACATGTGGATGATCATGGAGAGCGCGGCGACAAGCAGGGCGAACAGGAAGATGTTCTCGGGCACGGAGCTGGGAAGCACAACGTCGGCGATCCAGGCGTTCATGCCGGTGGCACCGCCCACGGAGCCCACGGCCATGGCGGCCGTCAGGAACATGAGGGACTTGATGTCGACAGCGTTCCAGCTGGCGGGAGTGAGGACTTCGCCGATGATGGGCATGGCGAGAGCAACGCCAATGGCCAGGGTGACCCAGCCGATATAGTCGCCCGAGACGGTGAGCCACAGCGCGATGGCGATGACAAGCCACACGATGGTGCGGGTCTCCTTGACGGAGAGCTTGCCGAGCGCGGCCTGCTTGGCCACGATCTGCTCGCGATCGTAAACGAGCTCCTTGCTGGGCTTAAAGAAGAAGAGGCCCAGGAACAGGGTGCACAGCAGCGCGACCAGCATGGGCACGCTCATGTACAGGAACCAGTCGACGAAGGACGGGCTCATGCCGCCGGCCTCGGCGCTGTACTGCGCGACGAGCGGGTTGAGTGTGGAGTCGCCCGTCAGGAAGAACATGGAGCCCGGGGCAGCAGCGGCAAACACGAGGAAGCCGAGCTTACCCTTGTAGTCGTCACCGTAGCCGGCGGACTCGGCGATGACCGAGACGACGGCGAGGATGAGGAAGGCGCGGGGGAACGGATGCGGGATCAGCAGCGACAGCACAAAGGTGAGCGCGAAGATCGAGATGATGAGCGACTTGGCGTCGCGCACGAACTTGAGCATAAACGCATAGGCGATGCGCTCGCCCAGGCCCGACTCCTTGACCGCGCTGGCGATGAGGTAGGCGCCAATGACGAGCCACATGGTGGCTTTGGTCCACGAGCTAAACGTGGAGGCGACCGTCGCCGAGATGCTCGCGGCGCCCGTGTCGTCCACGCACACCTTGAATAGAACGAGCAGCGCGCAATAGAGCAGGCCCACAAAGCCCGGCTGCGCCACACCGCATGCCCAGAACACCACCGTGGCGAGCGTCAGTGCCAGACAGGTCTGAGCGCCGACCGTGAGCTCGACCGTCGAGCTCAGCTCCGCCAAAGGAAGAAACTTCACCAGCAAAAAGACAACGATACCCAGCACAAAGCCAATTTCGCGCTTGGTGATCTTAAACGCCTTCTTTTCCGCTTCCATCTCCCCACCTTTCTTGTTGGGGGCGCTCCGGATTCGCGGCCACGTTGCCACTTAAAAAGGGGCGCCCGTTATCGGACACCCCTTACGTTGCGCTGTGTTGTGGCAATACAGTCAAGCGGGATTTTTGGATGAGAAGCGATCCTCTGGGCAAAAACCGTCACAACATTCGACGCTTTTCCTCGATTTCGAGATTTTCATCGAATGTTGTGACGGTTTGGATGTGGCAAAGGGACTGTCTTTTGTTTCACATAGCGAGATCCGTACGGATGGATGGGTCGCTGAGGGCCTCGCGGAGCCAGGGGGCCAGCTGCTCGGGGTGACCCTGCAGGTAGCCTTTAAGCTCGGACGGGGCCACGCGGCGCGCTTCCGAGATCTCCTCTTGGTTGATATGCAGCTCGCCCGGCTCAACATGGGCAAGGTAGACCTCGCACCATTCGCACTCGCAGCGACCGTCGCCGTGGTCCTCGCGGTACACCACGTGTCCGAGGTGCTTGAGCTGATCGGGCTCGCGCGTAATGCCGAGCTCTTCGTTGATGCGGCGCGCCGTGGCGGCCGCGACGTCTTCCCCGGGGAGCGGATGGCCGGCACAGCTATCGGCCAGCACCCCGCCCCACAGGCGTTTGAGCGGACTGCGACGACAGAGCAGCAGGCGCGCGTCTTCGCCCTGGCCCTCGACCAGAAGCGTCAGAAATGCCTGATGCAGGATACCCTCGCCGGTATGGGCCTCGATGCGGTCGACGGGGCCAAGCGCCTCGCCGGTCGCGGCATCGACCGCCACGACCTCGGCGCCTGCGCCGCCCTCATCCCAGCCGGCGCGCAGAATGCGGGCTGCGGCCTCCTCGAGCGCGGCGATGAGTTCCTTGGTGGTATCGAGCATGCGCCGCAAGTCGTCCGCGGTCGCGTTCTCCACATGAAAACCCGTGCTTGCAACTACCGGCACGCCAAAGCGCGTGGCCAGCGCCGCCGCAATATCGTGCGCCGGGATCTCGTCTCGATGGCACGGAACGGCCAGGATGCTCACCGTCGCCGTACGGCCGGGCTCGGGGCGCGGAATGGCCTGCGCCGTGGCGCCCAGGTGCGCGAACTCCGGCGAGCAGGCGTAGACCGCCATGCCTCGCGGCGTCACCGTCAGCTGGGCCTCGAGCGTAAACTTGCCCTCGCCCACTGCAACCTTTGTCGTGTGCATACCCATGGGATCTCCTGTCGCCCGCGATGTACCTGAGACCATCTTCACCTGTATTGCGACTATACAGGCAAGCGCAACCTGCGACAAAGGAGGCAGGCACCTGACACATTCTGTTAGAGTTGCAGGGATTGAATCCCGCTTATTCATGCGACATTGGAGTGACAACCTTGACCGCCGCAACCACGCCTAAAAGTAAGTCAACCGCCGCCGCACTCTCCCCCGCGCGCACCAAGCTCTGCCTGGCGCTGCTCGTGCTGTTGGGATTCTCGCTCGGCTGCTCCGAGTTCGTGGTCATCGGCATCGAAAGCGACTTGGCAACGGAACTCGGCATATCACTTGCCACTGCGGGCCAGCTCATCAGCGTGTTTGCGCTCGTCTACGCTATCGCGACGCCGGTGCTCGCGCTCAGCACGGGGCGATTCCGCCGCTACCAGCTGCTCGTGTGCTATAGCGTCGTCTTTGTGCTCGGCAACCTGGTCATGGCGTTGGCCCCCAACTTCCAGGTGCTGTTTATCTCACGCATTGTCCTGGGCTCTGTCTCGGGTGCGCTGCTCGCCGTGGGCGTGACGTACATCCCTAAGCTGCTATCCCCGCAGCAAACCTCACTTGCCATCTCGGTCGTGTACGGCGCGTTTTCCGTGGCGATGGTCTTTGTGACCTCGATTGGCAAGTTTGTGGCCGACACACTCGATTGGCACGTGGCCATGTACGGCACGCTGACCTTTGCCGTTCTGATCTGCGGAGCGCTCGTGGCGTTTATGCCGCGCGCTGGGCAAACCGACGAGCCTGCCACCTTTCGCGAGCAGGCGGGTCTGCTGCGCGAGCCGAGCATCATCACCGGCATGCTCATCTTTTTGTTTGGCGTAGGCTCGGTCTATGTGTTCTACGGCTACGTGACGCCTTATCTTGAGCAGGTGCTGGGTATGGGCACCGTTCAGGCGAGCACCACGCTTATGGCCTACGGCGTGTTCTGCCTGATCTCGAACATCCTGGGCGGATGGATCGATGCACGCTTTGGCATGAAGGCGCTGCTTGTGACGTTTGTGTTGCAGGCTGCGGCGTTACTCGGGCTGTTTGCTGTGAGCGGCACCATGCCGCTCGCGCTGGTCTTTGTCTTTAGCTTGGCGCTGCTCATGTACCTGTTCTCGGTGTCGTGCATCACGCACTTTATGGACGTGGCACGCAGCCGCCATCCCAAGTCGATGGTACTCGCAAGTTCGGTTGAGCCCATGGCGTTTAACGTCGGCATTTCGTTTGGCACCGCGGT
>URRN01000130.1 GCA_900550185.1 uncultured Collinsella sp. | reverse complement strand
AAGCTGTTGCGTTGAGATTGAAAATCAACCCTTCCCGGTAGTGCTCGTGGGATGAGCGTCTCCTTTGCATCGCGGGTCGATAAGCCGAGTATCGCCCACGCGCGGGACGGGCAGAAGCGGGCGCGCCAAACCCGACACTTCTTTTCGCGCCCACGGACTGCCGCCGCTCCGTCCCTGACACTTCCTGATACCGGCCGAAACGTGCCAAAATAAACCTGTCCCTTTTTGGCAGGTTTGGCGAGTGTGGGAGTTCGCATGGATATCAAACGCAAGATTTCCGAGGCACAGGGCCTTACCCCTACCGAGCAACAGCTCGGCATCTCGGCCCTTGCCATGGGCGAAAACGTCCGCGGGCTTTCCATTAAGGAATTTGCCGCGTGCGCCAACGTTTCTGTCGCGAGCGTGCACCGCTTTTGCAAAAAACTCGGCCTCGAGGGATTCAAAGACCTCAAAGTCGAACTCATCCGTCTGGCGACCGAGGCGGGCAACCGGCGCGACGTGGACATCAACTTTCCCTTCGATGTCACCTCCACCCCTGCGCAGGTGATGGAACGCATGGAGGGGCTCTACCAGACCACTTTGGCCGAAACGCAGAAGCTGCTCGACCCCACGCAGCTCGACCAGGCCGCCAAGCTCGTCATGCGCGCCGGCACCGTGGACATCTACACGGGCTCGCATAACCTGTATCCAGCGAGGATGTTCCGCGACCGCCTACTCTCGTCCGGAAAAGCGCCACATGCTACGGCAACATCGAGGCACAGGTGCGCACGGCTCTCACCTCGGATTCAGACCGCGCGGCGATCGTTATCTCCTACAGCGGCCTTGCGCCCAACCTCAAGGAAATCTTGCCGATCCTCAGCAGCCGGCATGTCCCGGTCATCGTCATCGGCACGCCATACTGCGCGCGCATTCACCCCGGCTTTGCTGCCTACCTTACGGTGAGCGATCACGAGAGCATGACGCACCGCATCACGCGGTTCGCAAGCCATATCGCCGTGCAATACGTACTCGATTCGCTCTATAGCAGCTACTTTGCCAAAGATTACGCCCGCTGCTCCGAGTTCCTAGAGCGTTCGTTCCCCTACACCCGCCTGCCCGGACTCAAGTAGCGACGAGCGTGGATTTTTGGACACTCAGATAACGAGCGTGGATAATCTCCCACTTTGAGCCCGCACACAGGCCAAAACCGGGAGATTATCCACGCTCATTTTGGGTCCCCTGGGAACGCATGAGGAGGGCGGATAGACGGCCGTTATTTGCGAGGCGTCAGCGACGTAAAGAGTCCGTGTTGGTTGCAGTAAAGATATATCCTGCCGCGCCCGGTAATATGGAAGCGCGGCTGCACCGATTGCTCTGGATAGAGCTTCTTGAAGCAGATGCCGTCCATAGTCGCATATGCCACAAAGCTAATGTAGTGATCCTTGGTCATGGGATGATCGAGCGTGACGTACCAATCGTCCTCGATGCGCTCGATGGAAAAGGCGTGGTCCGCGTCCGGCTCTTCGGCCTCCTGGGGAAACATCGTGGAGCCACAGCAGCTAAAGCTGCCTTCTCCGAGCGCGTGCACAACGTTTCCGCAGATAGGGCAAACGTAAAAGACGCCTTTGAGCATATTGCCTGCACGGTTGGCGTTGGCCCGAATATCACCAGCCAAAAGCTCAGCCACGCTTATGCCGAGTCTCTGGGCCAAAGGCTCAACGAGGGAAATGTCGGGAAGGCCGCGGCCGGATTCCCACTTGCTGACGGCTTTATCGGTCACGCCAAGGCTTTCCGCCAGGGCGCGCTGGGTGAGGCCGCGCTCTTCGCGCAGCTGCTTGATGGCATGCGCTGCCAAAAAAGTATGGGAGGCATTGGTTTGCCGTGTCTGGTTCATGGGCTGTCCAATCAAATTGAAGAAATGGAGTGAACCGGTTCGACAGTCAGTATCCATTTGAAGGCCAGGCTCGACAACCTACGCTGCGTAGACATGCGTCAATCGAACGAGCGCGGATTTTTGGACGCTCATCTCGAGCAGTCATTTAAGAACGTCCCCAATGACCACCGCATCCGGAGCAAGACAACGCCGCAAGTAGAGGACGGACAGCGAGCGACGTCCAGGGCGAACAAGTTGGCGTGAAAAAGACGAGACATTGACCTTCTGGTCATGCCTCGCCTTTTGAATGACAAATTGTCGCCCTGGGCGGCGCGCAGCGTCAACTGGTTACGCGGTTTGGTAAAACCGCGTAACTACCTACTCCCGAGCTCCGTACTGCTCGTAGTAGGCGTCGATAGCGGCCTTGAGCTCGTCGTCGATGACGACTTTGCCGTCGATCTCGTGGTTGTAGAGGGTCTCGACGACCTCGGCCATGGAGACGATGCTCGCGACGGGGAAACCGTACTTGGCCTCGATCTCCTTCTGCGCGGTGGTCACGCCACCCTTGCCGACCTCCATGCGGTTGAGGGACACGATGAGGCCCTTGATCTCGACATCGGCAGCAGCCTTGACCTTGGGATAGGTCTCGTCGATGGACTTACCGCTGGTGGTGACGTCCTCGACCATGACCACGCGGTCGCCGTCCTGGGGCTCGTAGCCCAGCAGGTTGCCCTTGTCGGCGCCGTGGTCCTTGGCCTCCTTGCGATCGCAGCAGTACTTGACCTCCTTGCCGTACAGCTCGTGGTAGGCAATTGCGGTCACGACGGCCAGCGGAATACCCTTGTAGGCCGGTCCAAACAGCACGTCAAAGTCGTCGCCAAAGTTATCGTGGATGGCCTGGGCGTAATACTCGCCCAGCTTCTTGAGCTGATAGCCCGTCACATAGGCGCCGGCGTTCATAAAGAACGGGGACTGACGGCCGCTCTTGAGCGTAAAGCTGCCGAATTTAAGAACGTCGGACTCAACCATGAACTTGATGAACTCTTGCTTGTAAGCCTCCATGCGGGCTCCTCTCGTAATCGCGTACGTGCCTTCCAGTTTAGCGCAGGCAGGGCGCGTTGCGGGCGCGCTTTGGGGCCTCGGCATTCTGTAAAGGCTTTGTCAGGGGCAATGGTTTTCCAAACATTGGGGTTGACACGGCAAACCCCCTCATCAAGAATACGGGCGGATTGTAACGGGTACGAGATACCCAAAGCGCGCCGCGCCCGGCCTTAAGGAGGTGTGCCATGGAAGGCAGTCATAGTCGAAAAACCTGCATGTCGCCCTCGGCACGCCGCGAGGATTCCACGCACGCATAAGCGCCAACAGCCGATCGTCAAAACCACCACAAAGGTGCCTGTCCCTTCGTGGTGGTTCGAAAGCATGACGTGAGCGACATCTAGGTTTTTTGAAGCACATACGACACGTACGCTAACTCCCTTCAACAAGGAGGACCCTATGCTGATGCTCAAAACCGCCACGGTACTCGAAGCCATCTCCAAGCGCCGCCGCACGGCGCGCCCCGCCGCTCATACCGGCATGTCCAAGAACACCATATTCGCCGCCACCCATAGCGCCGAGGATGCCCTCGTGCTGCTCGACGCCACAGCCGACGGCCTCACCGTCGAGCAGGCAACTGAGCGCCTGAACGCCGTCGGCCCCAACACCATCGAGGCAACGACCAAAACGCTCGCCCGCCGCATCGCCGATGCCTTCATCGACCCCTTCGCCGGCATCCTCGCCGCGCTCGCGCTGGTCTCGCTCTACATCGACGTGCTCGCCGTGCCCGAGCCGCAGCGCGACCCCTCCACGGTCATCGTCATCGGCATCATGCTACTGGTATCGGGCGGCATGAAGTTTATCCAGGAAGCCCGCAGCGGCAATGCGGCCGAGGCCCTCAAGGACCTGGTCTCCAACACTTGCACCGCCCTGCGCGACGGCGAGCGCATCGAGATCCCCTTCGACGAGCTCGTCCCCGGCGATGTAATCCGTCTCTCTGCCGGCGATATGGTGCCGGCAGATGCCCGCATCATCACCGCGCGCGACCTGTTTGTGATCGAGTCCGCACTCACCGGCGAGAGCGAGGCCGTCGAGAAGACCACCGCCGTCACCGTCGTCGAGGGCGCCGACGGCTCCGCACTGCCACTCTCTGCCTGCAAGAACATCGTCTTTACCGGCACCTCCGTGCAAAACGGCGCCGCCATGGCGCTTGTCGTTGCCACCGGCTCGGACACCTACCTGGGCGGCATCGCCAAGATGCTCAACGGGCGCGGCGAAAAGAGCGCGTTTGACCGCGGCGTCTCGAGCGTCTCCATGCTGCTGGTGCGCCTGATGCTCGTTATGGCGCCGGCCGTCTTTGCCATCAACGCCGCCACCAAGGGCAACGTCATCGATGCGCTGCTGTTCGCCACGAGCGTGGCCGTGGGCATCACGCCGCAAATGCTTCCCGTCATCGTGACCACGAGCTTGTCGCAAGGCGCCAAGGACCTCGCCCGCCGCCAGGTCATCGTCAAGGAACTTCCCGCGATCCAAAACCTGGGCGCCATGGACGTGCTGTGTTGCGACAAGACCGGCACCCTCACCGAGGACCGCATCGTGCTCGAGCGCTATCTCAACACCGACGGCGACGAGGACGCACGCGTGCTGCGCCATGCGTTCTTGAACAGTTTCTTCCAGACGGGCCTCAAGAACCTCATCGACCTGGCAGTTATCGACCGCGCCGATGTAACGCCCTCGACCGTTGCGCCCGATTCCATGCTGGGCCAGAGCCTGCGCGACCGCCACACCAAGGTCGACGAGGTGCCCTTCGATTTCTCGCGCCGTCGCCTGAGCGTGGTGGTCGCCGATGCCCAAGGCAAGACTCAGATGGTCACCAAGGGCGCTGCCGAGGAAATGCTCGAGATCTGCTCCTTTGTCGAGATCGATGGCATCGCTCAGCCGCTCACCGACGAGAAGCTCGCCCAGATTCGCAAGCAGGTAGCAGACCTCAATGCCGAGGGCCTGCGCGTGATCGCCGTGGCGCAGAAGACCAACCCGCGCACCGTGGGCGAGTTTGACATCGCCGACGAGTGCGACATGGTGCTGATGGGCTTTTTGGCCTTCCTCGATCCGCCCAAAGCGAGCGCCGCGGGCGCCGTCGCCACCCTCGAGGCCAAGGGCGTGGCGGTGAAGGTCCTGACCGGCGACAACGACCGCGTCGCCGCCACCGTCTGCGAGCAGATCGGTATCGATGCGAGCAACGTTTTGCTGGGCTCCGAGATCGACGCGCTCGACGACGCCGAGCTGGCGGAGCGCGCCGAGCAGACGCATCTCTTCGCCAAGCTCTCGCCGCTGCAGAAGGCACGCCTGGTGCGCGTCATGCGCGAGGTGCTCGGCCATACCGTGGTCTTTATGGGCGACGGCATCAACGACGCCGCCGCCATGCGTGCGAGCGACTGCGGCATCTCGGTCGACTCCGCCGTCGATATCGCCAAGGAATCCGCCGACATTATCTTGCTCCAGAAGGACCTGGGCGTGCTCGAGCGCGGCATCATCGAAGGCCGTCGCACCTACGGCAACCTGCTCAAGTACCTCAAGACCACGGTGAGCTCCAACTTTGGCAACGTGCTGTCCGTGACCGTCGCGAGCCTGTTCCTGCCGTTTTTGCCCATGAGCGCCCTGCAGCTAGTGCTGCTGTCGCTGGTCTACGAGATCGTGTGCATCGCGCTGCCGTGGGACACCGTCGACGACGCCTGGACTGCCCGCCCGCGCGCCTGGGACGCCGCGTCCATCAAGGGCTTTATGCTCGAGCTGGGCCCCGTGAGCTCGCTGTTTGACATCGTGACCTTCGCCGCGCTCTTCTTTGCGGTGTGCCCCGCCGCCGTGGGCGCGAGCTGGTCCGAGCTTGCCGCCGCGGGCAATGTTGCCGGCATGGCGACCTTTGCGGCGATTTTCCAGAGTGGCTGGTTCGTCGAGTCCATGTGGTCGCAGACGCTCGTGATCCACATGCTGCGCTCCCCGCGCCTGCCGAGCCCACGAGACTCCTGAGCATCTCGTATGCCGTCTTCTGCTTGAAAAAAA
>URRN01000129.1 GCA_900550185.1 uncultured Collinsella sp. | reverse complement strand
CTGCTCTACAGTCCTGCTCACGACGGAGGCCACATTAAGTGGCCTCCTGTTCGTGCGGAACTCGCGATAAACTTCATCAGTGCCCGCCCCACGGGAAACCTGCCAAAAAGGGACAGGTTTATTTTGGTCGGTTTTATCTGGGAAGATGCTGCTGCGGCTATCTACAGATCTGAAATCTGACTACTGAATAGACTGTCTAACTAAATAGCGAGCGGCACTAACCAGCCCTTTTGCTTGCGCCCGGGAGGGGCGCATATGAAGTTTATTGCGAGTTCCGCACGCAAAGGAAAGCACTAAATGTGCTTTCCTTCTTGCGCAGGACTGTAGAGCAGGAAACTTTACCTGCGGCCCTCCCGGGCGCAAGCAAAAGGGCGACCCCTGTCCGGAGTCGCCCTTGCGGTGCTGGTTATGTACGGCTGTTACTCGGCATCGTGGTGGCGGCGGGGCTTGCGGCCTCCGTTGTCGCCGGGACGGCGCGGACGGTCGCTGCGCTCGGAGCGCTCGCGACGCGGACGCTCACGGCGCTGGAAGTGCTCGCCGTCGCCCTCGGAGGCACCCTCGGCGCGAGCCGGGGCCTCGGGCTTGTCGAGACGATCGAGCGAGATCTTGCCGCGATCGTCGACCTCGATGACGACGACCTTGACCTCGTCGCCCACGTTGAGGACGTCCTCGACCTTCTCCACGCGACCCTTGGCAACGCGGGAGATGTGCAGCAGGCCGTCCTTGCCGGGCAGCAGGTTGACGAAGGCGCCGAAGGGCTGGATGGAGACCACGCGACCGGTGTACTCCTCGCCCGGCTCGGGAACCTTGATGATGAGCTTGATGCGCTCAACGGCCTGGTCGACGGACTCGCCGGTGCCGCCGACAAAGACGGTGCCGTCCTCCTGGATGTCAACCGAGGCGCCGGTCTCGTCCTGAATGCCGCGAATGACCTTGCCGCCGGAGCCGATGACGTCGCGAATCTTATCGGTCGGAACCTGGATAGAAACGATGCGCGGAGCGGTGCTGCGCGTGGTGTGGCGCGGCTCGGGGATCACATCGAGCATCTTCTGCAGGATGAAGGCGCGACCCTCCTTGGCCTGCTGCAGGGCGCGGGCCAGGATGTCGAAGGTAAGGCCGGTGGCCTTGTTGTCCATCTGCAGAGCGGTGATGCCCTTGGTGGTGCCGGTGACCTTAAAGTCCATGTCGCCCAGGAAGTCCTCGAGACCCTGGATGTCGGACAGGACCACGGTCTTGCCCTCCTCCTGGATCAGACCCATGGCGATACCGGAGACCGGGCGCTTAATGGGCACGCCGCCGTCCATAAGGGCGAGCGTGGAACCGCAGGTCGAAGCCATCGAAGACGAACCGTTGGACTCCATGACCTCGGAGACGACGCGGATGGCGTAGGGGAACTCGTTCTCGTCGGGGAGCACCGGAAGCAGGGCGCGCTCGGCCAAGTTGCCGTGACCGATCTCGCGGCGCTTGGGGCTGCCCATGCGGCCGGTCTCGCCGGTGCAGAACGGCGGGAAGTTGTAGTGGTGCATATAGCGCTTGCCCTCGGTGGGCTCGATGGTATCCAGACGCTGTCCCTCGTTAAGCATGCCGAGCGACAGGACGGAGAGCACCTGAGTCTGACCACGCTGGAACAGGCCGGAGCCGTGAACGAGCGGCAGGTAGTTGTCCTTCACCATGATGGGACGAATCTCGTCGGCGGCACGACCGTCGACGCGCTCGCCGGTCTCGACGACCATGGTGCGCATGGCCTTCTTCTCGAGCTTCTTGAGCGCCACGGGGATCTCGCGCTCCCAAGCGGCCTGCTCCTCCTCGGTGAACTCGGCGCGGATGGACTCCTTCAGAGCCTCGACCTTACCGATGCGGGAAAGCTTGTCGGCGTCGCGCAGGGCAGCGGCCATCTCGTCGTAGTGGGCGAAGATGCGCTCCTGGACCTCCTCGACGGGCTGGTCGAGCGGGTACTCCTTCTTGACGATGGGGCCGTTAACCTGCTCCCACTCGGCGACGAACTCGTCCTGAGCCTGGCAGAAAGCAGCAAGGGCCTCCTGGCCAAACTTCATAGCGGCGAGCATGTCGTCCTCGGAGATCTCCTCGGCGCCGGCCTCGACCATCGAGATGAAGTCGGCGGATCCGCCCAGCTCCAGGTCCAGATCGGAGTTCTCGCGCTCCTCGTAGGTGGGGTTGACGATAAACTCGCCGGTCTCCACGTTACGGCCGATGCGCACGCAGGCAAGCGGGCCCTCGAAGGGCACGCCGCCGAGCGTCATGGCCAGCGAAGCACCCATGACGTTGATGACGTCGAAGGGGTTGACCTGGTCGGCGACGAGCGAGGTGGCGACGATGTGCACCTCGTTGCGGAAGCCGTCCGGGAAGCTCGGGCGAATCGGGCGGTCGATCATGCGTGCGGTGAGCGTGGCCTTCTCGCTGGGACGGCCCTCGCGCTTGAGGTAGCCGCCCGGGATACGGCCGGCGGCGTACATCTTCTCGTTGAAGTCGACGGTCAGCGGGAAGAAGTCGTAATTCTTGCGCTCCTTGGAGACGACCACGGTGTCGAGCATCGTGGTGTCGCCCTGCTTGACCAGACAAGCGCCGGTGGCCTGTTTGGCAAGCTCGCCGGACTCAAAGGTGTAGGTCTTGCCGTACAGCTCAAAGGTCTTGGATACGAGTGTCATTGTTCTCCTTTACCCCGCAGACCCCTTGCCTGCGGGCTTCTCATGTGACGCGGGCCCCCTGCCCCCGCCACGCTTCAGAGCGTGATTGTTCGCGCCCTTACACAAAAAGAGCGCCCCGCTGCGCAGGACGCTCTTAGCATGTACAAATCCTTACTGGATGTTGTCGCGGATGCCCAGAGCCTTGATGAGCTCACGGTACTCGACGATGTCGTTCTTCTTGATGTAGGAGAGAAGACGACGACGGCGACCGACGAGCATGAGCAGGCCACGACGGGTGTGGAAGTCCTTCTGGTGGGACTTCATGTGCTCGGTCAGCTCCTTGATGCGCTCGGACAGGATGGCGACCTGAACCTTGGGGTTACCGGTATCGACCGGGGAGTTACCGAACTGGGCGGTAAGCTCCGCCTTGCGCTCTTTGGAAACAGTCATTGTTTCACCTTTCGTTTCGCGTCGCCCGTGGGCGACTCTATTCGCCTCGGACTGGGAAGCCGCCGGTGGAGCGGACATCCAAGGTCGAGGTACCAACAGGTCGGTATGTTACCACAAGCGGCGCGCGCCTGCGCATCATCACCGACCCAACATGAATTCCATCGCACGGAGCCGCTGATCGGTGTGCGTGGCGGCCCAAACATGCGAAAGCCCCAGCAAAAACGCCGCCGTATGCGGGTCGATTTTCTCGGCCATAAGCGCATCGAAGGTCATCGACATGAGGGCGCGCAGCCACGCGACCTCACCGGTCGACACCAGCTCGGCACCCGGAACGCTCGATGCGCACGACCCGCACATGAGACCGCCCGCCTGGGGCGAAAAATACGACAGCATGGGGTCTCCGCACAGCACGCAGGCCGAAAAATCGGGTCGATAGCCAACGTGCGACAGCAGCTTAAAGACATATGCCGCCACAAGTAGGTCCATATGCGCCGTGTCAAGCCCGCTGCCCACCAGGGCAAGCGCTCGCTGCGTTATGGCAAAGGTAAACGGGTCCTCGGCGTCCTCGAACGAGCACACGCGCGCAACCTCGGCGATCGCGCTTGCGGCGCAGGTCGTCTCGTAATCGGGCGCAGCGCCGAGCGGCGCCTCCATAAGCTCGGCCTGGGAAACCACGTCGAGTGACCGTCCATGTGCGAGCAGCATATCGACCGTACAGAACAGCTCGCAGCGCGCAGCCAGGCGTCCGCCGGGTTTGCGGGCGCCCTTTGCCACGGCACGAACCTGCCGCCCCCGCTCGTCAAGCATCGTCAAGATCAGGTCGGTCTCTTTGAGCTTCGTCTTGTCGAGGACGAGCACCTTGGTGCGATATGTCCGGGAGCCTGCCATGCGCGCCGCGCGTCCTTAGTCCTCGGCGTTGTAGCCAAAGCGGCGAATCTGGGCCTCGTCGTCACGCCAGCCGGCCTTGACCTTCACGTCCAGCTCCAAAAAGACCTGCGTGCCAAAAATGCGTTCAAGATCGCGTCGGGCGTCGATACCGATATGCTTGATCATCTCGCCGCCCTTGCCGATGATGATGCCCTTTTGGCCCTCGCGCTCAACGTAAATGGTGGCGTGCACGCGCAGCACCTTCTTGGTCTGCTCGAGCGCATCGCAGATCACGCCAACGGAGTGCGGAATCTCATCACGGGTGCGGCGCAAGACCTTCTCGCGCACAAACTCGGCAACGAGCGTCTCATCAGAAGCGTCAGTACCCATGTCCTCGGGGAACCAACGCGGACCCTCGGGCAAAAAGTGCGCAACGGTCTCGATGAAGGCATCGACGTTAAAGTTCTTGACCGACGACGTCACGATCTCGTCGTCATATTCCATAAGCTCGTGGGCGGCCTTAAGCTGCTCCATGACCTGTGCGGGGTCGGCTTCATCGGCCTTGGTGAGCACCAGGACCTTCTTGGAACGGGCATTCTTGACACGCTCGGCAACCCAGGCGTCTCCCCTGCCGATCGGTTTGGTGGCATCAATCAAAAACGCGACAACATCGACATCGTTCAGCTCGAACAGCGCGCTCTTGTTCAGCTCGGACCCTAGACCGTCCTTGGGCTTGTGGATACCCGGGGTATCGACAAAGACCAGCTGGTAGCCGGGGCGGTTGACGACGGCGCGCATGCGGCGGCGGGTCGTCTGGGCCACCGGCGAGGTGATGGCGACCTTTTTGCCATAGCAGGCGTTGAGCAGCGTTGACTTACCGGCGTTGGGGCGGCCGACCAAGGCCACGAAGCCACTGCGGAAACCGGGCTCAACGTCGCCAAAGCCCGCGAGGCTGTCGTCCTCATCGCACAGGGCGTCGAGCTCCTCGTCGCTCATGCCCTCAAACGGGTCGAACTCCTCGACTTCCTCATAGGCCTCGGTCGCCTTAGCATCCGGGGACTCGTCGTCCAAAATCTCATCGGTAGACTGCATATTGTCGGACATGGGAATCCCTTTCTAAATAAAGCCGAGCGCGTGGGCAAATACCAGCACGCCCACAATCGCGGCGGTGATGGAAAGAACGTATACAGAGGCGGCGGCGATGTCCTTCGCACGCTTGGCCAGCGGATGGAGCTCCTGGGTCGCTAGGTCGACGATAGCCTCCATAGCGGTGTTGCACAGCTCGCCGTGAATCACCAGGCCACAACAGATGATAATCGTGGCCCACTCGGCAATGTCGAGCCCCACGATGCAGCCGGCAATGACGGTGCACACGCCCGCCACGAGCATGACCTTAATGTTGCGCTCGGTCTTGACGGCGGTGACGAAGCCCTCCATGGCGTAAGAAAACGACTTTAAAAAGGACGGATGGTCCTTGTTCGATCCGGGAATCATAGACGGCTCCTAGTCGTGGGCATGGTTGGTGATGGGGCCGACGTGGACGAGTTTGGGGTCCTCGCCGCGCTCGAGCGCCAGATCGCGCAGGATGGCGTCCTCGCGGGCCTCCATGACCTCGGCCTCGTCGTCCTCGATATGGTCATACCCCAGCAGGTGCAGCATGCCATGCACGAGCATCAGGCGGCACTCGTCGGCAGGGGCATTGCCAAAGCCGGGGGCCTGACGGGCAATGACTTGCGGGGCCAGGATGATATCGCCAAGCTCAAGCGTCTCGTCGGCGGGAATATCCTCGTCAAAGGCCGAGTCGCATTCAAACGAGAGGACATCGGTGGTGCGGTCGATACCGCGCCACTCGTGGTTGAGCTCGTGCATCTCGTCCTCGTCGACATACGAAAGGGAAATCTCGACTTCACGCTCAACGCCTTCGGCGGCAAGCACGACCTCGCAGATGTGTTCTACCTCCTGCGCGTCGAGCAGCGTATCGAGCTCGGCATCGTTGCTGATCAATACACTCAACGGGACTCCTTTCGGTCGCGCG
>URRN01000128.1 GCA_900550185.1 uncultured Collinsella sp. | reverse complement strand
CCAAGCAGGAGGCGCTCAAGCGCGCCACCGAGCTTTTGGACCTCGTTGGCATTCCCGAGCCCGAGAAGCGCGTCAACGAGTATCCGCACCAGTTCTCTGGTGGCATGCGTCAGCGCGTCATGATTGCCATGGCGCTTGCCTGCGATCCCGATATCCTGATTGCCGATGAGCCCACGACTGCTCTGGACGTTACCATCCAGGCTCAGATTATTGAGCTCATGCAGGAAATGCAGGATAAGAACGGCAACGCCATTATCATGATCACCCACGACCTTGGCGTTGTCGCCGATATGGCCGATAAGATCATGGTTATGTACGCCGGCCGTCCCGTCGAGTTCGGTACTGCCGAAGAGATCTTCTACGAGAGCCGTCATCCCTACACCTGGGGCCTTATCCGCTCCATCCCGGAGCAGGCTATCGATGAGAAGAAGCCGCTGACGCCGATTCACGGCAACCCGCCCTCGCTCATGAACCTGCCCGAGGGTTGCGTGTTCTCGCCTCGTTGCCCCTATGCGACCGATAAGTGCCGCAAGCAGCGTCCTGAGCGTGTTGTCACTGAGTCTGGCCATTATTCCGCGTGCCACTACTCCGGCGACCCCGAGTTCCTCAAGAATGCTCCTGCGACGTCCCGTACGCGCAAGGATTCCGAGAAGGGAGGCGAGGCGTAAATGGCAGATAAGAACGAGCGCACTCCGCTGCTGAAGGTCGAGCACCTCTCTAAGGAATTCCCCGCCGAGTCCGGCATGTTCGCCAAGCGCTTTTCCAAGCGCGTCGTCTCTGCTGTGAACGACATCTCGTTTGAGATTTATCCTGGCGAGACCTTTGGTCTGGTTGGCGAGTCTGGTTGCGGTAAGTCCACCACGGGCCGCACGATTATGCGCCTGACCCAGCCGACTGCCGGCAAGGTGTTCTTCCAGGGCAAAGATGTTGCCGAGATGAGCAAGCATGAGATCAAGGACATGCGTCGCGAGATGCAGTTCATCTTCCAGGACCCCTATGCTTCGCTGAACCCCCGTATGACCATCGGCGAGATCGTCTCCGAGCCCATGACTATTCACGGCGTGGGCACCAAGGAGGAGCGTATCGAGCGTGTTCGCGAGCTTCTCGACGTCGTTGGACTGAACCCCGAGCACATCAACCGCTATCCGCACGAGTTCTCGGGCGGTCAGCGTCAGCGTGTCGGCATCGCCCGCGCCTTCGCTTTGAAGCCCAAGCTGATCATCTGCGACGAGCCCGTTTCCGCTCTGGATGTTTCCATTCAGGCCCAGGTTCTGAACCTGCTCAAGGAACTTCAGGACAAGTTTGGTACGGCGTATCTGTTTATCGCCCACGACCTGTCCGTCGTGCAGCACATCTCCGATCGCGTTGCCGTTATGTATCTGGGCAAGATGGTCGAGGTTTCGGACTGGAAGACGCTCTATAGTGAGCCTCACCATCCGTACACGCAGTCGCTGCTATCTGCTGTGCCGGTGCCCGATCCGGATATCCAGAAGACCCGCAAGCGTATCATCCTCGCCGGCGATCCGCCGTCGCCGCTGGATCCGCCGACCGGCTGCCGTTTCCACACGCGTTGCCCGATCGCGCAGGGTATCTGCTCAGAGAAGCTTCCTGAGTTTAAGGAAGTTGCACCGGGTCACTGCTGCGCCTGCCACTTCGCCGAGCCGTTCCCGATCAAGGAATCGCACATCGACCTGTAGTCGGTGAACTGTCTGGGCCCGCTCTGGAGTTGCCTTTCAGAACGTCCTCGACCATAGAAGCCCCCTTATCCTGCTCCTTCGGAGCTGCGGATAAGGGGGCTTCTTGGTCTGCGGAATGTTCTGAAAGGCAACTCCAGAGCGGGCCCTGCGTTAACGCGGCAGAGGGGAGTGAGATTCCTTGATCGCTCACTTAATCTAATAGGAAAGTTGGTGAGGCCGGAGCTTTGGCTCCGGCCTCCCCATATAAGGGCTCGGCTTTGCCGAGCCACCAAATTTGCATCAGCCCCCAGAACATGTTTGAGAACTGTGCATGAAGCATGTGCCCCTAGGGCAGGAATGAGGTCGCTTTCCAACGCATTCCGCAGGGGGCGGCATTATTTTGTAGCGCGAAGCGCGGATCAAAATAATGCCGCATGCCCGAGGACGCGTTGGAAAGCGACCTCATTCCTGCCCGAACAGGTCGGTCTACCTGCGCAATTACAAATTCGTAAACTTTTTTGAAAAAAGTGCTTGCACAGTTCTCGAATCATAGGTTATTATCTTCCTCGTTGAACGCGCGGGTCCAACAAAACGAACTGCGAATCAACAACATAGCATGTCGGAGTGGCGGAATTGGCAGACGCGCTAGCTTGAGGTGCTAGTGACCGCTTTTTGGTCATGCGGGTTCAAGTCCCGCCTCCGACACCATCGCATTTGAGAAGCCTCTTCGGAGGCTTTTTTGTTACCGATAGACGGTGAGGTCCACGATGGAAACGCTTGAGCGCAACGAGTGGGCAGACGTTGCCCAACTGGTCGAGATCACGAGCGATGCTGTCATCATTTGTGAGCTCGACGGAACCATCCTGCATGTGAATAATCGTTTGCTCGATCTGATGTGCGAGGAGCGCGCTGACGTCATCAACGGTGATGTCAAGGACGTTCTGTACTCGTCTGCCTTTGAGCGCGCGACCGAACATCGTCTGCCGTTTGAGACCGATGGCTGCGAGAGCGAGCTGATGCTCAAGCTGAGCGACGGATCCTTTATTCCCGTCTTGGTTCGCGCAGGTTCCGTTACGCCTCCGCGTATCTTTGGACGCCGCGCGCCGCGCGTCCTGGTGGCGCTTCACAGCATCGAAGAGCAGTATTCCCACGATCGTCAGCTCAAACGTGCGCTATCGGAGCTTAGGGTGGCGAATAAACGCCTTTCGGGCACCCTTTCGGTCATTATGAGTACCGTGGGCTCCGATGAGCTCCCCAGCTTGCTCGATACCGTTTTGAATCAGCTCGTCGGAACGCTCGATGCCTCTGGAGCTGCGATTTATTTTTCTGAGAGCGGCGGTTTTAAGCTCCGCGGTGTTTCCAAGGAGCTGCATGATAGCTACCTTCCCGAATTTATGCCGTACGGCGCGGGCATTCCGACCTACGTGCTTCGTGAGTCGCGTGCCTGTCGTCTGTCGATCCAGCAGGACCTTGAGGGCGACCGGGTTGCTTCGGGTATGTTCATGGATTTGGACAATCGTTCCAAACACTTGCTGCGCGTGCAGGATATGCCTCCGTATCGCAGTGAGATCTGTCTTCCCGTGTTTTACGGCACGCAGGTGCTCGGTGTGTTGGAGGTCGGTTGGAAACGTCCACAGGCGCCGCTTGCCTATGACCTTAACGTGCTCGAGGTCATCTGCGATTACCTGTCTATTCAGATGGTCGGCATGGCGTCGAGCTTACGTTCGCGCCGCACGGCAGAACTTGGTCGTTCGCTCAACGTGCTGCGCGATGAGCTTTTTACCTATCTTGATGATCCCGTCGTCGCTTCGCGCGCGGTATCGTCGGAAATTTGCGCCGTGCTCAACTGTCATTTTTGCCCCGTGGAGTATGATGCGGGTCTCGAAACCTATGTCATCGATTTTGAGGGCGGCAGTCGCGTAGCGTTGCCGGGCGATCCGGAGTCGCTCTTCTTTTCTGTCACGACGCCGGCAGCGCGCCTGGGATCAGCTTCCGATGGGTTCGAGACGTCGGTGCTGGGCGGGACGAGCGCTGACGATCTCAAGCACGTGCGCCTAACGCGCGTGGATGAATCCACGCCTATGGGTGCATGGCTGAGAGCCCACGGCCTGCCGTGTCAGGGACTGTATGTCGACTCCGGTATCGAGGCGGGGCGCTATCGCTCGGAGGCGGATGACGAGCGAAACAACGATGCGATCGTTCACGCTGATGTCGCAAAGGGGCCGACAACGCGCGCCTTGCTGCTCCGTGATGGCAGCCAGGAACCAATCGACGACCTTGAATACGACTACATGGTGCATTTGGCTCACGATTTTGAGCTGATCTATGAGGGTGAGTCTCAAAAGCGCGAGGAGCGTCATATCGCTCAGACGCTTCAGATCGGCATGAGAAATTCGCTTGGTGACGTTCCGGGAATCGCCGCCGATTCGGTGTACCTATCGGCAACGAATTCGGCGCTGGTCGGCGGTGACTTCTATACGCTTGTTCGTCTTCCCGATGATTGCGCCGTTATGATTTTGGGAGATGTGTCCGGCAAGGGAATCGAGGCGGCGTCGATGTCGGCGCTCGTCAAGACGGCGCTGACGGCCTATGCCTGGGAGGGTGCGGGGCCTGCCCGCATGGCTCGCTCGCTCAATAGCATGCTCATGGGCTTTTCGAGAGTCGAGACGTTTGTGACGGCGTTTATCGCCAAGATCGATCTTAAGGCGGGTCGCGCTACCTATTGCTCTGCGGGACATCCTCCCACTATGGTCATTCGGCCGTCGTCGACGCCGCTTGGTGGCGGCGAGACCTGCGGGGGAGAAGTGGAGCTCCTTGGGTGTCAATCGGGCGTGATCGGTGCCTTTGAGAGCATGGTGTACGAGACGGGCGTCTTTACGTTCGCTCCTGGTGACATGCTCTTTATGTATACCGACGGAACGATCGAAGCGCGCGATCGCTCTGGTGCTTTCTTTGGCGAGCAACGCCTTCGCGATCTTTTGCTCTCTGTTTCGGGTGAGGGCGTATCGGGAATCTGCGGTAAGGTCTTGAGCGAGCTTGACCGCTTTACCGAGTCGGCGCTGGACGATGATATCGCGTTGGTTTCCCTTGAGTTTTTACGGGGCCGATCGTAGGCTGCGACGCTTGAGGGGCGAAACCTACACGGTTGTAGATATGTGTGCATCGAGCGAGCTCTTTTGGGGAACCATGGTCGTATGAATGAGTGGAATGACATAGCGGTTTTGACGCCACCGGGTGATGTCGACATCGCCTCGGTACCCGTGCTGCGCCGACGGTTGGATAATTTGATCGACCGGGGCGTGCGTCGCGTTGTCATCAATTGCCAGGCCGTGGGCTTTATCGACTCGACGGGTTTGGCGTTTTTGCTTACACGTGCCAGAGAGCTTATGAGGCGAGAGGGCCTGCTTTCGCTTGTTAACGCCTCCGAGGAGGTTATTCGCTTTTTGGAGATTGCCCGACTTGTCGACATCCTCCATGTTGCGGGCTTCGCTCGGGAGTCGATTCCTGCCATTCCGGTGGGGGAATTGCCTCGCTGGAGCAAGAGTGTCGAGGTGCGCCAGGGTATCGAGAACCTTCCATACTATCGTCATCGTATTGCCGAGCTACTCGAATCGCTTCCCCTGAGGCGTGATGAGCGCTATGACGTCGCATTGGCATCGGGCGAGGCGCTGGGCAACGCGTATGACCATGCGGGTGGTATCGGATGCATCCTGACGGTTCAGGCCTATGGCGATCGTGTCGTGATTGAGGTTGTCGACCGTGGGGCGGGCTATTCGATCGACGGGTCGAGTGAACCGGTTACGACTGAGGAACGCGGGCGTGGAATCAAGCTCATGCGCATGTTGGTCGACAACGTGGAGGTTACCCGTCGTACTGATGGTGCCGGTACGCGCGTTCGGATGGTAAAGCTGTTTAGCGGAACGTTGGAATCGTGCGCCTAGTAAATCGTTTTGGCATGTTTATCTGCCAAGAGCATGTGGCGAACAACTTTTTTGAAAAAAGTACTTGCGTCTTTTGGGTAACTCGCGTAAATTAATAACCCGCAAGCGGACATGGCTCAGTTGGTAGAGCACAACCTTGCCAAGGTTGGGGTCGCGGGTTCGAGCCCCGTTGTCCGCTCCATTGCATTTCCGGACCGTCTCAAGCGGTCCTTTTTCGGCGAAGTGGCCAAGTGGTAAGGCAGAGGCCTGCAAAGCCTTTACCCCCGGTTCGAATCCGGGCTTCGCCTCCAGGCAACATCCGGGCGCTCCGGCGCCCGTTTTGTTTTACATATGCGGACATGGCTCAGTTGGTAGAGCACAACCTTGCCAAGGTTGGGGTCGCGGGTT
>URRN01000127.1 GCA_900550185.1 uncultured Collinsella sp. | reverse complement strand
ACCACCACCCGCCGCCACACCCGCCGCGCGCGTGCCTACATCGCGCTCGTCATGGTGGCGCTTGCCGCCACTTTGGGCGCCGCCACCTACGCGTGGTTCACGAGCAACATGAAGGTCAACACCAACTCGGTGAGCGTGCACAGCGACACGTCCAAGCTGGTGCTGGAGCTGGGCGACGCCGATCGCGGCAGCTGGTCGCAGCAGGGCGATGTTTCCCTGACTTCCAATACGACTGGCGCCGTGACGCTCTATCCGGTCTCGACCTTCGATCTCAACGGCTTTGCCGCCTGCGCGCAAAACAATGCCCGCGGGGATGCCACGGTGTTTGAGCAGGCAAAAGACAACGGCTCCGCGTTCTACCACGGCTGGATCAATCTGCGCCCCACCATTACCGGAACGGGCGCCGGCAAAGTAAAGGGTAAGGTCAGCTTGTATCTGGCCGAGTCGTTGGTTCCCCAGGGTGCCGATGCCGAGCTGCTGCGCGCGGCCCGCGTGGGCATAAAGATCTCGAGCGGCAACCAGGTGCTTGCCACCAACATCTTTGAACTCGACGGCTCCGATAGTGGTCACCGCGCCGAGCACCCGGCGACTGCCCCTGCAGGCCTGGCGGGCTACACCGAGGGCATGCTCCTGGGCTGGCAAAACGGTCAGCTCACCTGCGGCGCCAACGTGACGCAGGACCCGGCCACCTTTACGCTGGACACGAGCGAGGCGGCCGCGCGCCCGCAAAACACGCTTGCCACGCTGGGGCTTGACCAGACCTATCGTTTGGATATCTATTACTACATCGAGGGCACCGATCCCGATAGCGCCGACTACCTGCATCAAGACCCGGGCACCCTGCACCTGGCCCTCTTTGCGACCTTGGACGGTGAGTAGCCATGACGCGTAAGCAACCCGCCGCCAACTGCACGCCCGCCACCGGCAAGCCCGACGCCGCCGCGCCCGCCGACACCGACCTGCGCCGCAAGCTCGCCACCACCGTGGTGCTGATCCTGTTTGCCCTGGTGGCGATAGCCATGGCAACGTTCGCCTGGTTCTCCATCGCCGATAGCGCCAAGACCCGCATGCTCATGATCGACGCCAACGCCGACGGTTCGCTGCGCTTTGACCTGGACGAGCATGCCACCTTCGAAGAGTACGTCCACAGCCTGGGCTTCGACCAGATCTCGGCGCGCATCGCCAGCGAAAAGGGCGTGGACATCGACGCGTCCAAGCTCAAACCCGTCACCACGAGCGACTACCAGACCTTTACCTTCGAGGACGGCTCCACCGCCGATCCCGCCACCGGCGCCTACCTGGAGTTTACGCTGCACTTTATGAGCAGTACGGACCTGCGCGTTCGCCTGACCGGGCAGGATGGCGACGGCGGCGTGTCCGGCACGCGGTTTAGCTCCGATACACAGGGCATGGCCAGTGCCATGCGTATGAGCTTTACTGCCGACGGCCACACCTGGGTCTACAACCCCAACGGGGGCGGGGGCTCATCCGGCGCGGCCACCGTCTTTGGGCTCGACTCGGGCACGGCCACCGCGGCCAGCGATATGTTCGACCTGATAAAAGATACGGACAAGCCGGCAACCGTTCGCATATGGCTCGAGGGAACGGACCCAAATTGCACTAATATGCTAAAGGGAGCTAACTATTCGGTTTCGATGCGCTTCGAGGGCATCGAGGAACAGTAGATATGCACGGCGGCCACCGGGCCGCGCACGACCTAGACAGACACGGTAGTAAGGGACATTATGCAATCTGTTAAAAAAGTCGCATCCATCGCGCTGAGCGTTGTCATGTGGATCATCATCCTGGTAGCGGCCCTGTACGCGTTCACCACGCTCGCCACGCGCGAGGACGGCAGCGTCTCGGACATCGCCGGCTTCACCCCGCTCGCCGTGCAGTCCGACTCCATGGCGCCCACGTTTAACAAGGGCGACCTCATCGTCATCCAAAAGTGCGACACCTCCAAGCTCGAGGTGGGCGACATCGTGACGTTCCACACCATCATCGACAACGAGTACGCGCTCAACACGCACCGCATCGCCGCCATCGACGAGGTCAACGGCATGCGCAGCTTTACCACCAAGGGCGATAACAACGACGTGGCCGATACGCACATCATCAGCGACGGAGACATCGTTGGTAAGTACCTGTTCGCGTTGCCGCAGATGGGCAAGGTCATGGACTTCCTGTCCAGTTCCATGGGCTTCCTCATTGTGATCGTGCTGCCCATGCTGCTGTTCTTTATCTACCAGGTGTATCACCTCATCGTGGTGGGCATGAACCTTAAGCGCGCTATGGCCGAGGAGGACCGCCTGGCCGCCGCGGCTGCCATCGTGGATGCCGAGGGCAAGGGTGACACTACCGTCACGGCCGATAACGCCGCCGAGCAGCTTGCCCAGGCCGAGGCCAAGCTCGAGGAAGCCCGTCGTCTGAAGGCCGAGGCCGAGGCGGCGATGAACGCGACCAAGCAGGAGGGTACCGACGGTGAGTGAGTTTCTGGGATTTGCCTGGGAGCTGCTGGCAAAGGTTGTCTACAACGTCGTTGCCGTTGTGAGCTCCATCCTTAACCTGCTGGTGTTTGGCTGGGTTGAGTACTTCAACATCTTTATGACCTACTTCACCACTTTTGACCTGGTGGGCAAGATCGGCGCGGTCATCCTGTTTGCCATGCTCATCGCGGTCCCCGTGCTGATCGTGGCCATACTGGTGCACCGCTACCGCATCAACCGCCGCCTGCATCGCGACGACACGTCCAACAAGGCGCTCTATCGCGAGATCGGCCGCCTGAACAAGCAGGTGCTCGACCTCATGGACGAGAAGAACAAGCTGCTGGCGCTCAAGGTCAATGCCATGGGCGGCACCAAGCAGATTCCGTACGTGGGCGCCTCGGCCCTGGCCGACGACCATCTGCCCACGGTGGGCAACGTGGTGGGCGCCGCCGCGGGCGCCGGTGCGGCTGCTGGCGAGGGCGCTGCGGCGACGGCCGTCATGTCGGGCAACGCGTCGCTCGCGCTCGATGGCGAGGGCGTCAAGGATGCCGCGGCCGCCATGGCCAAGGCCACCGTTGAGGCCAAGACCCTTGCCGAGGAAAAAGAGATCGCCCAGGCCAACCGCTTCCCCAAGCTGTCCCTTGTGGACCTTAAGTACCGCGACTGGGAATCGCCGGCCTACGACGATGCCATCTCGCTGGAGGACTTTGTCGACAGCTTCCGCGCGTTCGCCTGCAGCCAGATGAAGCTCTACTACACGCCTGAGGTCATCCGCCGCTTTGTGGCCGGCATGGCCGCCTCCAAGCTGCTGATCCTGGAGGGCATCTCGGGTACTGGTAAGACCTCGCTGCCCTACAGCTTTAGCCGCTATCTGGATAACCCCGCGACCATCGTGTCGGTGCAGCCGAGTTTTCGCGATCGCACCGAGGTACTGGGCTACTTTAACGAGTTTTCCAAGCGCTTTAACGAGACCGAGTTCCTCCGCGCCGTGTACGAGGCGGGGCTTCGCCAAGACCCGTCCATGATCGTGCTCGACGAGATGAACCTCGCCCGCGTGGAGTACTACTTTGCCGAGATCCTGTCGGTGCTCGAGATGCCCAGCCACGACGAGTGGGTGCTCGATCTGGTGCCTACCCAGTGGGCCGCCGACCCCAAGGGCCTGCACGACGGCAAGCTCACCATTCCCGACAGCCTGTGGTTTATCGGCACGGCCAACAACGACGACTCCACCTTTACCATCACGGACAAGGTGTACGACCGTGCGATCCCCATCGAGCTCAACGAGCGCGCTGATGCGTTTGAGTGCGAGCCGCACGAGCGCGTGCACGTGACGGCCGAGCATCTGCAGTATCTGTTCCAGAAGGCCAAGGTCGAGTACGTGATCGACGAGGAACTGCTCCAGAAGATGCACAAGCTGGACCAGTACCTGCAGACCCGCTTTAAGCTGGCCTTTGGCAACCGTATCATCAAGCAGATGTACGACTTTATCCCCGTGTACGTGGCGTGCGGCGGCACCGAGCTGGGCGGCATGGACTACATCATCGCCCGCAAGGTGCTTAAGAAGTTTGAGTCCATGAACGTGAGCTTTGTGCGCGACGAGATGAAGGGCCTGATCGAGTACATCGAGAAGACCTTTGGCGAGGGCGGCCTGCCCGATTCCGTCATGTATCTGCAGCGGATCCAGAACTTCTACTAATGCCGTAAGCGCGGGGCGATGTGATGTCGCCCCGTCCCTTTCCGATCGATCCAATCTATGGAGTAACCCATGTCCGAGACCATTCAGGACCTCTATACCAGCTTCTCCGAGCAGATGGAGCCCATCCAGGAGGACAGCCGCTACTTTCGCTATCTGTTTGAGATGGCGCAGGCCTCGGGCACCACGATCGAGCAGCAGCGCGAGGAGCTCGTCAAGGTGGTGGACGAGGAATGGATCAGCATGATCGAGGACTCGCTCGACGCCATCAACACCATTATCGAAAAGCCGCGCCGCTTTATCACCACCGAGGAAGAGGTGGTGCCGGTCTCGCTCGCCAAAAAGATCAGCGCCGACAGCGTTCGCCATCTGAGCCAAAACACGCAGTTCTTGGCGCCGAGCGACGACGGCGGCGTTCACCCTACGCGCATCCTCAACGTCAATACCGTCGAGACGTACGACCTGTACGAGAACCGCTTTATCTATCACCTGATTCAGCGCCTGCTGACGTTTGTAGACAAGCGCACCGACGTGATCTTTTGGTCGACGGGCAACGAGATTCGCAACCGCTTTAAGATGCACAGCAAGATCGACGACGCGTACGAAGAGATCGAGTACAACGTCGAGATGACGGTCAAAAACCGCCAGAGCTTTGCCGAGAACGATGCCGACAACATGGATGTCTTTATGCGCATCGACCGCGTGCGCCGTCTGGTCATGGCGCTGCGTGGCGCGTCGTTCTGCCAGATCATGAACGGGTGCAGCGCGGTCCGCAGCCCCATTCAGCGCACCAACCTCATCATGAAAGACCCCAACTACCGCAAGTGCTACCAGCTGTGGCAGTTTATGGAGCGCTATGACAAGGTGGGATACAACATCGACGTGCAGCAGCAGGCGCTGGCGTTCGATGACGAGTACATGGTGCAGATGTACACCAACCTCATCAATAACTACGCCGTCTTTAAGAGCCTGACTGATGACGAGCGCAGCCTGCAGGAGCTCGAGAGCGTACAACACGCGCCGGTGGCGCCCAAGTTCATCAAGGAGATCAAGGAGGTGCAGGTCGATAGCCCCGACCTGCCCGACGTTGAGGTCCGGCGCGTGTTTGTGGAGGAGGTCACGCAGGCTCAGCTCGATGCCGAGCAGGCACTGGCCGAGGCCCGCGAGCAGATTGAGGAGCTACAGGGGCAGCTGAAGTCCTGGAAAGTGCAGGCGCACGCGCTGACCGATGAGCGCGACGATCTGGTAGATGAACTGGACGAGGCCAAGACACGCGAGCTGGCGTTGACGCAGCGCGCACAGATTGCCGAGGCTGATGTCGAGGAACTGCGCGCCTCGCTGGAGGATGTCGAGGCCGGTAAAAAGGCTGCCGAGGATGCCGCTGCAGAAGCACGTGAGACCGCGGCGGCTCAGCTTGAGCGGATGCGCGCCGAGGCCGATGCCGAGGTCTCAGTCGCCCGCGCCGACGCAGATGCTAGGGTCGCGGCTGCCGAGCAGACTGCTGCCGAGCAAGTCGCGCGGGTCAAGAGTGAGTCTGCCGCAGCCTTGGCTGCCAAGACGGCTGCCGACGCTGCCGAGCTGCAGGCCGCCAAGGACGCCGCCGCAGCCGAGCTTGCCGGCGTGCGCGAGGCGTCTGCCAAGGAGCTCGCCGAGGTGCATGCCAAGCTGGATGCCGCCAAGTTGCAGATCGAGGAAGTGCGGCTGGCGGCCGAGCGCGATGCCCGTGCCGCGCAGGAGACTGCCGACGTCGCCGCGGCCGAGGCGGAGCAGAAGCTCGCCGACACCGTTGCCGCGGCCGACGAGAAGGTTGCTGCCGCCAAGCAGGCCGCCGATGCTGCGATCGACGTCGCCCGTGCTGCCGCCGATTCTGCCGCTGAGCAGGCTA
>URRN01000126.1 GCA_900550185.1 uncultured Collinsella sp. | reverse complement strand
GGGGCTGTCAACGAAAACCTCTAGATACACGGTGCCGGGCGTATCTATATAGCTGTGACCTGCGGTTTTGTTGAGTTTGGATATGAAGGACGGTGGTTTTGGATACTGAGGTGACGTTTCCCGAGGTAACACTTTGGTGTAGTGGAGTACACCTTCAGGATCGAACTTCGATAACGGCTTATTTGCACCTATATATAGGTCGAGATCGGGCTTCCACGCCACGATCGAGCGTGGATTATCTCCCACTTTTAGCGCGGCTCTAAGGCCAAAGTGGCAGATTATCCACGTTCATTCTCCAGGCGAGAGAACTGTAAAGCCGCAACTACTCGGGCCAGGCCAAAGTAGACCCATAGAGCGGCTCCCCCTTGGTGCAGGGGTAGCGACTCAAGTAACACGACGATAGCAAGTCGAAAAAAAAGTCATGGCGTATTTCGAATAAACGCCGAGTCGGTCAATTCCGTTTCCCGCATTACCAAGACGATATACACGGTCAAAAGACCTCGATTTGTCATCGTTGCTAAACGCAGTAATTAGAATCTTCCTGCCCGAACGGCAATCAAGATACTCACGCGCCTGTGACGCAAATAGCCCGGAGACCGATACGAGAATTATCAATGACTGCGAAGCGTCTCCCATGTTTTTCAATTCCGCGACGTTAGCCCCAGCAACTATGCGAACTATCTTGCCCGCATAAAACATTTCCTGCTGAAATCGTACGAGATTGGCGCTCACATTATTGGAGCACCAGATTTCAACGTTTTTATGGCCATCAATTTCGTCGACAAGATGCTTAATAGCGATATCGGACACGCCGCTTTCAACCTCAGCGAACATCTCGATCATGCGAACGTCGAGCTCTGCCCTGTACTCCTCGTAGCCCAATTCCTCCTCTCGATGGCTTAAGTCGCTTGGAAAGACTGACTGAGTAAATGATTCTTTCAAATCGCTAAGAGACTGGTAGCCCAATCGATTGCAGAAACGACGAACAGCGGAACGGGTCACGAATGCATCGCGGGTTATTGCGGCAACATTGATTTCGCTCGAACGCCTAATGTGAGCGATGAGATATCGAGCGATGGCGGCATCGTTTGACCCAAACTCGCTGTTGATGATGGAGCTAATGCGATTGAGCACATCGAAGTCATTGATATTCACGTGATCCCTCTTTCCGCTCTCCTCGAAATCATGATTCATTTATTGAATCAAACAGCTTTGGTCGTTCTCCTATGATTCAAATCAGTTGACGTCATCTTAATCATAATTCCGCCACACGTATCCACCGTGTTGAATGATGGAAAGGGGATTCATGGGCAACGTGAACAACATGCCGTTTCTCTGGGGTTCCGCCACGGCGTCTTATCAGTGCGAGGGTGCCTGGAACGAAGACGGCAAAGGCCTTGGTGAGTGGGATTTCTTTAGCCACACAAGCAATAAGAACATCAACCATGTTGACGGTGATGTATCTTGCGACTTCTACCATCGCTATGAAGAAGATATCCGCATGATGAAAGAAGGCGGACAAAACACCTATCGCTTCTCTCTTTCATGGAGTCGAATCATCCCCACCGGTATCGGCAAAGTGAATGAAGAGGGTATCGATTTTTATAATCGGGTCATTGATTGCTGCCTCGAAAATGGCATAGAGCCCAACGTTACGCTGTTCCATTACGATCTGCCATTCACGCTTGCTTGCAAAGGCGGATGGCTGAACAACGACATGGCAGAGTGGTTCTGCAAATACGCCAAGATTTGCTTTGAGCGCTTTGGAGACCGCGTCAAAATCTGGGCTACCGTTAACGAGCCGCATTTCTACAGCTACTGCGTAAACATGTTGGGCAACTATCCCCCCAATCGATCGCTCGATGTTCAGTCGTACATGCAGTTTCAGTACAACCTGATGCGCGCAAGCGCACTCGCAGTCCGAGCATATCGTCAAATGGGCTACGACGGCATCATCGGCGCCGTCCACGATGGCGGCGTTGTCGAACTCGACCCGGCAACCGAGCACCCCGATGACGTATTTCGATACGCAGACTTTTTCGCCAATCGCATGATTCTGGCACCAGCGCTTCAGGGTCAACTGCCGCCAGAAATGGACGAAATCCTTGAAAAACTTGGCGTCTCGCTCTATCGATCCCCAAATGACGTAGAAGAATTCAGCGACGGTAAAGTCGATTTTATTGGACTCAACGTGTATTGCCGAGAGTATGTAACCGACTGGCACGGTGGAGAGCTTGCCGTTTCGGCGAACAATAAGGGCGGTTCGAGCAAAAAGGTCGAAGGAAAATGCATTGCGCCCTTGTTTGAAAGCGCCCGCGACAGCAATGTTCCCCGCAATAAATGGGGCCGCGAAATACTCCCAAGTTGCATGTATTCAACCATCATGGATGTCCACGAGCGCTATGACGCGCCCCGCATCTTTATTACGGAAAACGGACATGGCGCCTATGAGCAACCAGACGCAGACGGAATGATCCACGATGATGACCGCATCGAGCTTCTGGGCCAGTTCATCGAGCACATGATGAGGGCTAAGCGCGACGGCGCGCGCGTTGAGGGCTACTACCTCTGGTCGACGATGGATCTGTATAGCTGGATCAACGGCTACGAAAAACGATACGGACTTGTCCATATCGACTTCGAGAACAATCTGGAGCGCACCCCCAAAAAGAGCTGGTATTGGTACCGAGACCTTATCTCGAAGTATCAGGAGCAGGAAGGTTAGGAGAAAGAGATGAAATATCAGGCAATGTCCGAAACAGTCCTAAAGGCTGTTGGCGGCAAAGAGAACATTACATCGGTAACTCATTGTGCGACGCGCCTTCGCATCGACGCACGAGACACCTCGATCATCGATCTCCAGCTCGCCAAATCGGCCGACCAGGCGCTCGGGGCAGTAGTCAGCGGTGGCCAGCTTCAGGTGATCATCGGCCCCAACGTCACCGAGGCTTACAACGACTTCCTCGACTTCGCGGGAATCGAAGTCGGCGGTGGCACGGTTGCCGACGATGCCCAAACCGCCAAAGACCTTGCAGAAGGCATTAAAAGCGGTAACACCGCCATGGGCTTGATTGAGAAATTCGGGAACGTCTCTGCACAGGTATTCATGCCCATCGTCCCGGCGCTCATCGTTGGCGGACTCATTCTTTCGATCAAGAATCTCCTGGTCAATTATTGTGGATTGAGCACCGATAGCGGAACCGCCCAGGTTCTGCTGGCGATCTTCAGCGCCTCATTTAGCTTCCTGCCCGTTTACCTCGGCTATCAGCTCGCCGCCGTCATGAAGATGCAGCCTATCATGGGCGCACTGCTGGGCGCAATCATGATTAGCTCGTCTATTAGCGGTGCTGAGGGTCTCGACTTTCTTGGCATCCCCATCCCGACGAATGACTACTCGAGCACGGTGGTGCCAATCGTACTGGGCGTTGTGTTCATGTACTTTGTTGATCGCGGTCTTCAGAAAATCATCCCCGACATTACCAAACTGTTCTTGAAGCCGCTGCTCACCATGTTCATCGTCGTGCCTGTTGAGCTGATTATCCTCGGCCCCGCCGGCAGCATGATGGGCTACGCGCTGAGTGATGCCGCCACGTGGCTCATGGATAACGTGGCATTTATCGCTACTCCAATCCTTGCAGCCCTTAACCCCTATTTTGTCATGCTCGGTCTTGATAAGGCCTACATCGCGATCGAAGTTACGAGCTTGGCGCAGCTCGGCTGGGCGCCCATCATCTTTGGCTTCATCTCAAACCTCTGCATTGGCGGCACGAGTCTCGCCTTGGCAACTGCAATGAAAGGCAACAAGGAGAAGAGAGGTATGGTCACCACGGTTGCCGTCACCGCACTCTGTGGCGTAACTGAGCCCGCATTTTATGGCTGCCTCATCGAGCGTCCCCGCCTGCTTGTCGGCACGGCAATCGGCGCCCTCTGCGCGGGACTCCCTGCAGGTATCTTCGTCCTGAAGGAGTATGTTGCGGGAGCATGCCCCGGTCTTCTTTCTGCGCTGATCTTTATCGCTCCCGATGGATCCATGGGCAACTTCGTACTGGCGTGCGTTGTCGCCGTCATCGCCATCGTCGTCTCGTTCATCGCTGCACGCGTGATCATCAAGAAGAATCCCAACTATATTGAGTAGATGCCCGCTGCTTGCATTGGGGACATCCTCGGCAGACCATTAGCAAGAACCCAAGAAGTCCCTTAGGAGCTCGATTAATCCATTCGGATTCCTCAGGCACAAACGACCCCGATTCCACAATGAAATCGGGGTCGTCGTTTCTAAAGCCTTCGATAGACAATCGGTGTTTACCTTAGCTCCCTATCCAAGTTAATTATCCACGCTCGTTCTCCGGTCGGAAGATTTTCTTCGCTCGCGTGTCCAGAAATCCACGCTCGAGCAGAACATCCAGGTCCGCACCCGCCCTTGTCTCGATCTGTAACAGCAAGAGGCCTATTCCGCTTCTACATGTTACAGATCAAGATATTCCTAAAACACCCTAAGTTTCATCTCAATCTGTAACAGTTAGATGCCAAATATCGGTCTTGGTGTTACAGATTTAGACAAACTGGAGGACGAGACAAACCAGGCTTATAGGACAAAATGTGTGTCCCGATAGAACACCCGTTTCCATCCATTAATCCAGCCAGAACGGGTACGGGTCCCTGTGGTGGAGGTCCTCCCACACTGCCCTGTCGCCCCACTCCGGCCCTCCGTCGTCACGCGACGGCGAGGCGGAGTAGACGCTGAACAGGAAGTCGATGTCCGCGTCGGTCGGCATCGTGGCGAGCTTCTCGCGCGCCGTCCTCGCGTCCCCCGAGTGCGCGTGGCACCACCAGAATACCGCCTTCACGCGCTTGACCGACGTCAGCCCCCGGTGGTTGCGCAGGACGGCCCTCAGCTGCGAGTTCACCCCTCCCTCGATCATGTTGTTGGTCGACGGCAGCGGGCCGGCCTTGGCCAGGGCGGGGTCGAGGTAGGTGAACAGCGTCCCCGCCGACACCAGCGACGACAGCGACGAGCGCGCCCGCCTCAGCCTCTCGTGGGTGTAGACCCTCCTGCCGTCCACCACGGTCCTGTCCTCCAGGAAGTCGGCCCAGAACCCGCACCAGTCGAGGTAGCGCTCGACCCAGAGCTCGGCCTGGTGCAGCGTCTCGATGCCCATGAGGTCGCGCGCGATGAGGTAGAGCTCGCGCCCCGCCCGGAGCTTCGGCCGCGTCGTCGTGTAGCGCTTGACCTGCGAGAAGGCGTGGAAGGTGCACCTCTGGACCCTGGTGCGCGGCCAGGTCTCGCGCACGGCCTTGGCGAACCCGCTCCCGCCGTCGGTGACGACCACCTCGGGCGCCGGGATCGGCGACATGGGGGCCGACCACGCCCTCGAGTTCTCCGACCTCGCCATGTACCAGGAGACCGCCCTCTCGCCGCTGCAGCATATGAGCACGACGAGGTCGCGCGCGACCCAGATCCCGTCGACGTGGAGCACGCGGTGCAGCTCGCCGTCGGGGACGGGCATGGGCCAGACCTCCCAGAACTCGGCCGTCCTGCGCCTGAAGGACCGCCCGCCGCCCGGCATCGCCGCCTGGGAGTCCTTGGAGAGGAGCCACCCGAGGAACTCGTCCAGCCTCGTCGCCGTGTCGTCGTACCTCACCGTCGTCGACGCGCCGCAGGCCGTGCACCTCCACCGCTGGGACCCCGATGAGGTCCTGCCGTTGCGCTTGGTCCGACCGCCGCAGTAGGGGCAATAAACGGCCTTCATGGGCACCTCTTCCGAAAGGGTATTTAACGGTTCCGGAAAAGGTTATCTACCTGCGGGAACGATAGGCAACCGGACACACATTCTGTCCGAGCGGTTAAAAGCGGGCACGGAATTTAAACGGCTGAAAAAGGGGCATCGACCTGCGCCGATGCCCCCAACGTGGACACACATTTTGTCCTATAAGCCACAAACCAAAAACGGGATGGGCGCTAACCTGATGGCGCGCCACCTAAATAGAAACGGGCTCTGTCCCATATAGAGACAGAGCCCGAAACTCTCATGGAGCCAGTGACAGGAATCGAACCTGCAACCCACTGATTA
>URRN01000125.1 GCA_900550185.1 uncultured Collinsella sp. | reverse complement strand
CTGGGCATTGCTGGTTGTCATCACCCATGCTATAGCCTTTGGAGCAGAACTGCTGGTAGCCAGCTCGGATAAGCCCGTTGTCAAATGGGAGGCGACCGACGAGTGCGTCGACGGAACCCGAACCGTTTACTACAACAGCCCGTCCCTCTACCAAGAGCTCAAGGTCGAGATTAATAACTCCAAGATTGTCGATGCCGAGCTAGGCGACTATTCGACAATCGGAGCAACCGTCGACGCCGAGCAAGTCGAGCACACAGACAGCCATGCGACGTATCGTATCGACCTCAACATCCTAGGCCGGCCGTCGCGCACCTGTTTGCTCGAATGCGATATACGCGGCACCACACTACACATGTCCGAAATACAAATGCGCCCGGGCAAGGGGTTCTCTTCTTGAGCAGTATACCCGCCCGTACAGCTACTCCACCGGCTTGAAGATGGTGGCCTGGCCGAAGACGCTGCGGATGAGGTCTTTGGCCTCGTCCTCGGTCTGCGGGATGCTCGGGGCTGCGCCCTGGTGGCCGAAGGGGCTGCCGGCGCCGGGGTTGGACTCCCAGGGAGCTGCAGGAGCGTCCTCCTCTTTGGGGGCAGCTACAGCGGACTTGGGCGCGGGCGTCGCACCCGGCACGTCGAACGGAGGAAAATCGTCCCCGCTCGCATCGCCGGCAAAGCCGCCGACCATGGCGTCGTCGTAGGGCACCTGCTCGGATTCCCACGGCGCGGACTGCGCGACAGGCTGAGCCTTGGGGGCAGCCGAGCGCTCGGGCGCACGGGGTGCGGGCTCAGTCGGGAGCTTACCCGTGGCAGGAGCGCCGGCAGGGTTGTCGGAGCGTAGCCAGGGGGCTTTGCCCAGGTCAGACGACTTGGGCGCGGGCGAGGCGGGCTTGGGCGCTGGTGTCGGAGCAGCCGGTTTGGGCGCCGCGGGCTTAGGCGCCGACGGGGTCGATGCCGCTACCGGCGCCGTTTGCTGCTGCGGCGCGCTGGCGCTCGAGGATACAGGGGCCGCCGAGGACACGGGTTGCGGGTCCGCAGATGCCGCAGCCCGTGCAGATGGAGAATGCTCCTCATGTTGAGGAGCCGGCGTGCCACCCCCATCCAAGACATAGTCGACGGTACGACGACCGAAGACTGCGCAGACCGTCGGCAGGACCACCGATTGCGTGTCAGCGCGGCCGAGCATCTTGATGGCAAAGGTCGAGCCCGCAGGGAACGAGACGGTGAGCTTGGAGCCGTCGTCGGCCGTGGCGCGGGCGTTGAGCAAAAGCCCTGCGTAGGAAGCCTGACGCGCCTTGACACGCTCGACAACCTCGGCCCATTTGCGCTGCAGCTCTCCGGCATCCTCGACCGCGGGCGTCTCGGCGGCACCGGCGGCGGCAACCTGGGCGGCGTTGTTGGACTGGGGCTTAGGTGCCGGAGCGGTGGCAGGCGCGGGGGCCGCAACGGGCTGAGGCGTCGGAGCCGGCGCAGGCTGAGGTGCAGGCGCTGCAGGCTTGGAAACTGACACGGACGCTGAACGGGGCGCAGGCTGGGCAGCCGGAACAGCAGCACCACGGTCCCAAGGCATACCGCCCTGGCGCGCGGACGTAGCAGCGGGGGCAGCGGATGCCGCCGGAGCGGCAGCACGGGCGCCCGAAATGAGCGTCGGCTGTTGGGCAGCAGCGGGTACGGATGCTGCAGGCGCGGCGGCCTGAGCAGCAGCCACGCTCGCCGGCACGGCGCCGTTGGCAACCATGGCCTCCAGGCGTGCCACGCGCTCGGCCAATGCCTCAATCGTTAAATCGGCCTCGGGACGTGCCAGGCGCGTGCAGGCGATCTCGAGCACCAGGCGCACGTCGCTCGCGCCCCTCATCTCCAGTGCGGCATCGTCGAGCACTGTCAGCACACGAGCCAGGCGGTCGGCAGGATGCTCGCCAAAGGCAGCGGACTCGGCAGCAAGCGCCTCGGCCTGCTCGGCTCCGCCCTCAAACAGCTCGGCACGGGCGCCGGCAACGCAGGCCACGTACACGTCACGCACGTGCGCCACTAGGTCGCGCGTCAGCTCAAGCAGGTCATTGCCCTCCTCGACCTGTGCGCGAATGAGGCCATAGAGCTCGGCGACATCGCGTGACGCAATCGCCGCGGCAAACTCGCCCAGGATCTGGTCCGAAACCTCACCTAAAAGCGAACGGGCATCGTCCGCATGCACGGAGCCGTTGCCAAAAACGCTCAGCTGCTCCAGCGTGGAAAGAGCATCGCGCATGCCGCCCTTGGCATGACGCGCAACGATGGCCAACGCCTCGTCATCGTAATCGAAATCCTCCTGCTCGCACACGTAGGCCAGGCGGCGCTCGATATCCTCGTTACCGATACGGTGGAAGTCGAAGCGCTGGCAGCGCGAGAGGATGGTCTCCAGAATCTTTTGTGGGTCGGTGGTGCACAGCACAAAGATCACGTGCGCCGGCGGCTCCTCGAGCGTCTTGAGCAGCGCGTTGAACGCCGCCGTCGTGAGCATGTGGACCTCGTCGATGATATAGATCTTGTACTTGCCGCGCACCGGGGCAAAGTTGACGGAATTGATGATCTCCTCGCGCACGTTGTCCACGCCCGTGCGGCTTGCGGCGTCGAGCTCATAGACATCGGGATGGTTGCCCTCGGCGATGAGCTCGCACTCCTCGCAGGTGCCGTCGGGCATGCAGCCGCTCGCACCCTCGGCGCGCGCCGCCTCGGCATTGCGGCAAAGCAGCGCCTTGGCAAGAATGCGCGCCATGGTGGTCTTGCCCGTGCCGCGCGGACCGCAGAACAGGTAGGCGTGGGACAGGCGCCCCTCGGTAATGGCGTGCTCGAGCGTCGAGACGATATGCTGCTGGCCCACCACGGAGTCGAAGGTGAGCGGGCGATACTTTCGGTACAACGATTCCATGGGTGCTCCCCCGGGTATACTGAGTCTTGTTGCCGCGACGGCCATGCGGTCGCACGGCATACTGCACTCATAATAACCCGTACGGCGAGCCCGCCGCGATAGGAGTCCAAAGAGTATGGCAGACACAGAGAGCAACCTCGTCCCCTCCGAAGCAGCCGACCAGGTCGAGGTCGCGCTCGAGAAGCAGGCAGCAGCCGATGACGGCATCCTGTACCTCAACGAGTACCAGTACGAAAACGATCTGGTCACCGACTTCGCCCGCCTGGTCGCCTCGCCCAGGCGTCGCGGCTCGCTGTATGTCGCCGCGGCAATTGCCGCGCTCATTGGCATCGGCATGCTGGTGGCCGGCGGCAACTGGATCAAGTTCGGCGTTGTCCTGATCGTATTCGGCGCCTTTTTGGCCTGGTGGAGCAAAAACCTGCACCACACCCTTGCCCGCGACTTTATCGATGCCGTCGAGGCCGACGAGTCCATGGGCGGACGCTACCGCCGCGTCGCCGCCAACGAGGACGGCCTGATGGTCTGGGGCAAGAGCGGCAAGTCACAGTTCTTCCCGTTTGAGAAGCTCGACCACGTGCTCGACGGCGAGCGTATCTTTGTGGCCATGTTCGCCGACCAGGGCGTGACTATCCCTAAGGACACCTTTGTTCGCGGCGACGCCGAGCAGTTTGGCGCCTTCCTTAAGGCGCGCATCAACAAAAAACTCCGCATCGAGACCAAACGCAAGAAGATGAAGGCCGAAAAGGCCGCTGCCAAGGCCAAGCAGGAAAGCGAGCCCAAGAACGCAAAGGCCAAACAGCGCAAGCAGAAGAAGAACAAGAAGAAGCGCTAAGGCCAAGTCAGATAGGCCACCTCGCCCCGCTACCTTCACCATGCGCCCGAGCGTGCTAAACTAGCAGCATCTATGCCACCGCGAACGGCTTGACCCTGGCCCGCCGCTCGCAAACGAACTTTAAACGCACGAGGGTTGGCCATGCCGCTTTTCTCGCAACATACCGCCCGGTTCTCGCCGGACGTTCCCTTGGAGGGCACCAGCTCTCGCGAGCTGCTCAAGCGGTTCCAGCCGCTCGAGACGCTCGCGACCGGCGGTTTTGGCTCCATCGAGATTTGCCGCGACACGCACCTGCGCCGTCGCGTCGCCATTAAGCGCATCCCCCTCACAAGCGGTGCCGGCATGCCCGCCAGCGACATCATGGATGTCCTGCGCGAGGCACACACCGCCGCCATGCTTCAACATCCCAATATCGTGCAGGTTATCGACTTTACGCACGATACCGCCTATGCCTACCTCGTCATGGAATATGTCGACGGCATGTCCCTAGCCGAGTTTTTGCATCGCGCGGACGGCCATTCGCTCACCTTTGACGAGGCCGCGGCAATTGCCGACGCGCTGGGCCAGGCGCTCACCTTCGCCCATAGCAACGGCGTGCTCCACCTGGATATTAAGCCCGCCAACGTGCTCATCGACCACTCGGGCAATGTAAAGCTCACCGACTTTGGCATGGCGCGGCTGTCGTCTGCCGGCGGCTTTGGCGGCTCGCGCGGCGGCACCATCGGCTACATGCCACCCGAGCAGCTCGACATCGAAACTGGCACGGTTGACGAGCGCGCCGATGTCTTTGCCCTCGCCTGTGTGATCTACGAGGGCCTGTGCGGCAGCGCTCCCTTTATGGCCGCCACGCCCGGCGACTCGCTCGGCCGTATCATCGGCGGTGCCACCTATCCCAGCGAGCTCATCCCGCACTTTCCCCCGGGAGCCGAGGCTGCGCTCATGAGCGCCCTCTCCCCCATGCCGCAAGACCGCCCCAACAGCATCGAGGCATTTTGCGACCAGCTGCTCGCCGGCTTGGGCAGCGTGCGCGAAGGCCGTCGCAGCCTGGAGCAGATGGTGGGCGAGCTGTCGGATGACGAGCGCGCGGCGGACGATATCGAATCGTTACCCTATGAGGACGACACCATCGAGGTCGACCCTGCACTCGGCTGGGCCGGCACGCGCTGGAGCCGCGCGCGCGATTACACCATGCGCGCCATCTCGGCGCTAACGTGTGGTGCCTTTAGCTTTTTGATCATGCAGACGGCTGGCGTCGCGGCGCTTCCCGGACTTATTGCCGCGGCCATCGCGATTGGGGCGGCCGCCGGCCTGGCCCCGCAGATTGGCTCGGCCATCTCGGCCGTGGGCTTTTTGGTACTTATGGCCAACGCCACCATGCAGACGCAGGGCATCCTGTCGATGCTACCCGTCGCGGTGCTCTTTGCCGCCACCATGTCCGGTTGGTGGATCGCCTGGGGACGCACCGAGGCGGCCGCGAGCGCGGCGCTCACCTGCGCGGTGGCACTTGGCTGTCTAACGGGCGACGTCCTCCTTGCCGCCGGGGTCGCCGCCGGCATCGCGGCCTTTTGGCTCGGCCCGGCAAGCGCCGCGGCCGCCACGGGGATGGGCGCGCTTTTTGGCCGCCTGGCTACGGTTGCGCTTTCCGCCGGAGGCGTGCTGGGGCTCGGCAATGTTGCCGCGGCGCTGGGAGACATGCTCTTCTGGGCTGCCGTCGTGCTCGTCGCGGCGACAGCTGCACTGACATCTCTGCTGCTCAACGCCCATGCCAAGCGTGCCGAGCAGGGCTCGAACCTGACTGCAATCGCTGCCATCGCCGGCTGCGGAATAGGCACCGCGGCGTCGCTCTGTCTTGCACACCATATGGAAATTGCCAGCCTTGCAGCCGCGGTCATCGCCAAGGCGGCGGTTGCGGGAATCCTATCCTCTATAATCGTTGGGATATGCCTATATTTGCTCGGATACCAAAGAACCTATACGGAGAGTGATCTTTCGTGAACTTCCTGAACATCTTCGAGGACCACGTGGCCGGCATCTTCGGTGCCACCCGTGCCCCGTTCTCCTTTAAGAAGCTTGCCAAGCAGGCCGCTCGCGACATGGAGGATCAGACTCTGGTGATCAACGGCGTCAACACGGCGCCGGCACTCTATACCATCCTTATCGCCGCCGACGACGATCCCATGCTCGCCCCGTTCTACCCCGAGCTTTCGCGCGAGGTCCACGAGTTTGTGAAGGCGCAGGCCGAAAAGCGCCGCTATGTCTTTGTCGGCGAGCCCCTCGTGCGCTTTATGATCGATCCGCAGCTGCGCGCCGGCAAGTTCTCGGTCTTTGCCGAGAACGTCGATGCCCCCACGCTCGGCCGCCTGTACGAAGAAGAGCGCGCCTATCAAAACGGCCTGGGCCAGAACAACTCCGCGGCAAGCCGTGCCGCCAGCGCCCCGC
>URRN01000124.1 GCA_900550185.1 uncultured Collinsella sp. | reverse complement strand
CCCGATGGACAACCTTGCCAAACCCACAAACCGCGCGCTGTTTTTGGTTAGCGTTGCCGTGACCGGTGCGTTCGCAGGTGCCGCGGTCTGGCTGTTCTTTTTTGCGATGGAGCACGGTATCGACTATCTATGGACCGAGATTCCGCACGCGCTGGGCGTCGCTTCGCCCGAGCTTGCCAGCGGCCCGTTTGGCTTTTTGCCGTACCCGTTTTTTGTCTGTCTGCTGGGCGGCCTGTTAATCGGTCTGTACGAAAAGATGACAGGCACCAAGACCGATGACCTCAACCAGGTGATGGCTAAGGTTAAGCAAGACGGGCGCTACCCGTACGACAACCTGGGCAAGCTTTCGCTCGCGGCGCTGCTGCCGTTGCTGTTTGGCGGAAGTATTGGACCGGAGGCCGGCCTGACCGGCGTTATCGCGGGACTGTGCAGCTGGGTCGGCGATCGCATGCGTCGCTTTGGAGCTGAGTTTAGGGAGCTCACGCTGCTGGGCACCCAGGCTGTCCTGACGGCGCTCTTTACCGCGCCCGTCTTTGGCTTTGTGGCGCCGCTTGCCGGTAGTGCCGACGGCGACGAGGGCTCCGCGTCCGGCGAGATCACCATCAAGCTGCCCAAGGCGCAAAAGACGGTGGTCTACGGCATTGCGATTGCCGGCGGCCTGGGCACCTACCTGCTGCTCGGCCAGCTCATGGGCGGCGGCATGGGCATGCCCAGGTTCGAGGCTGCCGTGGTGGGCAACTTGGAGCTTACCTGGCTCGTCCCTCTGTCGTTGATCGGAACAATCTGCGGCTGGCTGTACTTTGTCTCTGAGCACGCGAGCGAAGCGCTTGCCCATGCAATAGGGGAGCGTCCTGTCGTCAAGGCCATGCTGGCCGGTTTGGCGCTCGCCATCTGCGGCACGGTCCTACCCTACACCATGTTTGCCGGCGAGACGCAGGCCGATGTGCTCATGGAAACCTATCTGACCATTCCCGCCGGCGTGCTTATCGCGACCGGTCTTGTTAAGGCCATGCTGACGCCCGCCCTCATCAACCTTGGTTGGCGTGGCGGCCACTTCTTCCCGGTTATCTTCTCGGGTGTGAGCCTGGGCTATGGCCTTGCCATCCTCACCGGCGCCGATCCGGTCTTTTGCGTCGCCGTCTGCACGGCATCGACGATGGGTGCGGTCATGCGCCAGCCGGTCATGGTCGTGGGCCTGCTGCTCATGTGCTTCCCACTCAAGGGTATCGTCTGCATGATCATCGCCGCCGTCATCGCCGCCGGCATTCCACTGCCCAAGCCGCTGCGCAAGTAGTACAGTGGCGCACGCCGGGGACATGCCCTTTGCCACGGATTTGCGGGGAGGGGGGGCGATCGCGTCCTTCGCGGATTGAGACTCGTGTGGCTACAGATCGCGTACTCGATAAACCTTGGTGCTGACGGTGCAGCTGATTGCGCATAGTACGAGGGCCAGTACGGCAATTCCTGCGCACAGACAGCCAAGGACGGTGGGATCGGGATTCGCCCCGGCAATCGACATGAGCCAGTTGCTGATGGGGTTGGAGGAGCTCAGCGTGGCCATGGCAAGGCATCCGAGCATGGCAAACAGGCCAACGGATAGGCGAAGTGCCTCCATGTGTCCAAATCGAAAGAACAGTGGTTGTGCCAAGAACACCATCATGAGGGAAATGAGCATCGAGGCTGCCGAGGCGATTGCGATTTCAAAGACCGTCTGTCCCGTCGAAGGAATGCCCGCGCTGTTGAAGAGCGGGATGGCGACGATACTCAAAAGCGTAGCTGCACATGCCATGACGGCGGAGAAGACAATAACGCTCAGATAACGTGCGCAGATGATGTCTTTGCGCGAGAAGGGCAGCGTGGCCCGATAACGCTCCCAGCCATTTTGATTGTCGAAGCCGGCCAGCGAGCTCATGACCATGATGGGCGACATGGCACTGACCGCGCAGGCGCCAGCGCTCATGCTGGAATCGCCATCCGACGCGTTGGCGAGGGTCAACACGACGAATATGAACAGGCCGACGCCCGCGATGCTTGGGATAAGCGTGCGAACGATGGCGAGCTCGGACATAAAGGCGCGTTTCATTTCGAAGCCCCTTTCAGTATGAGGCGAAGATAGTCATCAATGGTTGCCCGATCGCAGGGAACCTCGGGAAAGGCCTCGAGCGTATCGCGACGGTTGGGCACGAGCACGTCCACGCTGTAGGCGTGGCGGACGGCACGGGCGCCTTCGACGCAAGCCATAAGCTCGGCGGCCTGTGCTTGGGTGCAGTGGGCGATGCCGGCTCGGTCGGTAATGTCCTCGCGCGGCAGGTCAAACACAATCGAGCCGTTATCGATGCAGATGACGCGGTCGGCGGCACGATCGAGATCAGACGTAATGTGGCTCGAGAGCAGCACGCTGTGCTGGCCGTCGGCGACAAAGGCAAGCAACTCGTCGAGCAGTTCCTCGCGCGCCATGGGATCGAGGCCCGCGGTGGCTTCGTCCAAAACGAGCAGCTTGGCATTGTGGCTGAGCGCACAGGCGAGCTGCAGCTTCATGCCCATGCCGCGGGAGAGGTCCTTGACCTTCGTCTTGGGATCGAGGCCAAATCGGTCGATGAATCCGGCGAACGTTTCGCAGCTCCACGTGGGGTATGCCGGGCCTACGAGCTTCTCGACCTGGCCGACCTTGAGCGTGGAGGGGAAGGGACACGTGTCCAGGACAAGCCCGATGCGGGAGCGCAGGTGGCGCTGCGTCTCGTCGGGCGCGTTGGCGTCGCAGCGCTGTCCAAGCAGATGCACCTCGCCGGCATCGGGCTTTATAAGCCCAAGCGCGGCGCGAATGGTCGTCGTCTTGCCGGCGCCATTTGCGCCCACAAAGCCAACGATCTGGCCAGGCTCCACGGCAAGCGTGACGTCACGCAGCGAAAAACGGTCGCTCACACGGCGTGAAATGCCTTTGAGTTCTAAAAGGTTTTGCATGGTATAGCCTTTCTTGCAGATGGCTACTGCATGGTTTCGGGGGCTACCAGGTCGAGCATTTCGTGCAGCTTGTCGCGCGTGACGCCCAAGGCTTCGGCTTGGCTCGCCGCTTTCGCAAGCAGCTCTTCGATATGGCAGAGCTGATTTTCGCGCAAGAGTTCTTGGTTGCCCTCGGCGACAAAACAGCCCTTGCCCTGCACGGTGCAGATAAAGCCGAGTTGCTCCAGGTCGGCGTAGGCGCGCTTGGTGGTGATGACACTCACGCCAAGATCGCTCGCGAGTGCACGGATGCTGGGGAGTTTGGCTCCCGAAGCGAGCGCGCCCGAAAGGATCTGAGCTTTGACTTGCGAGGCTATTTGCTCGTAGATGGGCTTGTCGCTCGAATTGGATAGGATGATGTCCACAGCGGCTCCTTAGCTGTTGTGCTACACGTGTATATAACCGGTAAGCACAGTATATATACACTATGCACAGTTACGCAAGAGGCAAATACGGATTGGGCCGGCTGCCCAGGCCCCAACTGATGAATTTGTCCTGATAGGTGCCCTATGGCGGAATTTCGCGGCTACAATAGTACGGTTACATCGACGTAATGCACTCAATGCAAGAAAGGATCCGCATGGCAAGCCTGTCGGATGAAATCTCGTCGCGCCGCACATTCGCGATCATCAGCCACCCGGACGCCGGTAAGACCACACTGACTGAGAAGCTGCTGCTCTATACCGGCAGCATTCAGACCGCCGGCTCGGTCAAGGGCAAGAGCTCGGCCAAGCATGCCGTCTCGGACTGGATGGACATCGAGAAGGAGCGCGGCATTTCCGTTACCTCCTCGGTGCTGCAGTTCACCTATAATGGCGCCTGCGTCAACATCCTCGATACCCCCGGCCACCAGGACTTCTCGGAGGATACCTACCGTACCCTTATGGCCGCCGACGCCGCGGTCATGGTCATCGACGGCGCCAAGGGCGTCGAGGCCCAGACCAAAAAGCTCTTTAAGGTCTGTACGCTGCGCCATATTCCCATCTTCACCTTTGTGAACAAGCTCGACCACGAGGCTCGCGATCCGTTTGAGCTCATGGAAGAGATCGAGAATGTCCTGGGTATCAATACGTATCCCATGAACTGGCCGATCGGCAGTGGTCGCAACTTCCGCGGCGTGTTCGACCGTCAGACCCGTCGCGTCATTGCCTTTGAGGGCGACGGTCACGCCAACGCCACCAAGAAGGTCGCCGAGGTCGAGGCCGAGCTGGGCGACCCCGCCATGGATGAGCTCATTGGCGAGGAGAACCATAAGAACCTAATGGACGATATCGAGCTGCTCGATGGCGCCGGCGACGAGCTCGACTTGGATGCCGTGGCCTGCGGCAAGCTGAGCCCGGCGTTCTTTGGCTCGGCGCTCACCAACTTTGGTGTGGAGCCCTTTCTCAAGGAGTTCCTGCGTCTGGCCCCGACGCCGCGCGCCTATACCGATACGCTCACCAGCGAACCGGTCGATCCCTGCCGCGACGACTTTAGCGGCTTTGTGTTTAAGATCCAGGCCAACATGGACAAGAACCACCGCGACCGCATCGCCTTTGTGCGCATTTGCTCGGGCAAGTTCGAGCGCGGCATGGACGCCTTCCACGTGCAGGGCAACCGTAAACTCAAGCTTGCAACGGGCACGTCGATGATGGCCGATGACCGCGCCATCGTGGACGAGGCGTACGCGGGCGATATCGTGGGCCTGTTTGATCCGGGTATCTTTAGCATCGGTGATACCGTGTGCTCCGGCAAGCGCCACGTGCAGTACCCGCAGATCCCGACGTTTGCCCCCGAGATGTTCGCTCGCATTACGCAGGTCGATACGCTCAAGCGCAAACAGTTCGTCAAGGGTATGGAGGAGCTTGCCCAGGAGGGTGCCATCCAGATCTTCCGCGAGCTGGGTGCCGGCATGGAGAGCGTTATCGTGGGCGTGGTCGGTGTGCTGCAGTTTGAGGTACTCGAGCGCCGCCTCAAGGCCGAGTATCGTGTTGAGGTCCGTCGCCAGCCGCTGCCCTATACGGACATCCGCTGGATTCAGAACGACCCCGATACCATTGATATCCCGGGCCTTTCGCTCACGCGTGACACGCTGCGCGTCGAGGACATGCGCGGCGGTAAGCTGCTGCTGTTCACGAGCCCGTGGAACGTGGATTGGGCAACCGATCACAACCCCGATCTTATCCTGTCGGAGTTTGGCAACGTAGCCTTTTAATGCATCGGCGCGGTGGCCCTGTGGGGCTGCCGCGCCGTTTGCTTGCCTGATGCCGTGTGAGCGGCTATTATACCCATCGTCGTCTCAAGACCGTGACGTCCGAGCAGTTCGGGTCCGATATCCTGCTCGTTAAACCTAAAACCAAAGGAGTACATAATGATCAAGAAGGTCATGGAGGACTACAAGGTCCTGTTGCGGAGCATTCCCGCGGCAACGGTTTCGCTGTTTTTCGTGAGTGTCATCATGATGAACCTGCTGGCCAACAAAGAGCTTATCAGCCTGCCGTATCTGGCACTCGATTGCGGCTTTGTGGTGAGCTGGGTTTCGTTTTTGTGCCAGGACATGATCTGCAAGCGCTTTGGCGCCAAGGCATCCATCAAAATCTCTATCCTCGCGCTGCTGGTCAATCTGGCCGTGAGTCTGTGCTTTTGGGCATGCTCGCTCACGCCCGGCATGTGGGGCGCCTACTACGACACGGGTATGATCGAGGTCAACACCGCCCTTAACGCCACCATCGGCGGCACCTGGTACGTGGTGCTGGGCTCTTCGCTGGCAATGCTCGTTTCTGCCGTGGTTAACTCCACGCTCAACCAGTCGCTCGGCCGTATGCTCAAAAAGAATAACTTTGCGAGCTTTGCCTTCCGCTCTTATGTGTCCACGGGTGTTGGCCAGTTTATCGACAACTTGGTCTTTGCCATTGTGGTGAGCCACACGTTCTTTGGTTGGACCTGGGTGCAGGTCCTTATGTGCTCGCTGACCGGCGCTGTTGCCGAGCTGCTGTGCGAGGTCTTCCTGAGCCCCGTGGGCTACAAGGTCGTGCGTGGCTGGGAGCGTGAGAATGTGGGCGCCGAGTACCTCGAGCGCCACGCAACCGCCTAAGGAGCAAGTATGCGGGTTTTGATCACGGGCGCTTCGGGCGGTATCGGAGCCGCGTGCGTGCAGCGCTTTTTGGACGAGGGCCACGAGGTCGTGGGCTTTGA
>URRN01000123.1 GCA_900550185.1 uncultured Collinsella sp. | reverse complement strand
TCGCGTAGTTGACGGCGTCCTGCGGGTCAAAGTCGTTGATGAGGGCATGGACGAGGCCGGCGTTGAAAGCGTCGCCGGCGGCAACGCCCTCGAGCACGTGCACGTCGTGGGCAGGGGAGAACCAGTGCGCGTCGCTCTCGGCGTCATAGAGCATGCCCATCCAGATGGAGCGTTCGACGCAGGAGATGTTGCGGACGACCGAAGCGACCTTCTTACAGCCGTACTCGGCGCAAATCTGACGGGCCATCTCGACGTAGGTGTCACGCTCCCCGATGCCGTGGGCAAGGGAGCCGGAGACGCAGGTCATGCCAAGGCCGGCAGGCGCATCCTCGTCGTTGGCGATGCAGATGTCGACGAGCGGCAGGAGTTCCTTCATGGTGGCCTGCGACTTTTCGGGCGACCACATCTTGCCGCGATAGTTCACGTCGCACACGGTGGTGATGCCCTTGGCGCGGCAGACGGCGAGAGCCTCCTTGCAGGCGGCGGCCATCTCGTCGGAGACGGCGGGGGTCACGCCGGAGAAGTAGAAGACATCGATGCCCTTGAGGATCTCGTCCCAGTCAAAAACATCGCGCTTGGCCATGTTGATGGCAGAGAACTTGCGGTCGTAGACGCAGCCGTTGCCGCGCTGCGAGGCACCGACCTCAAACACATAGGAGCCAAGACGGTCGCCCTGACGCACGACGCGCGTGGTGTCGACGCCGTAGGCCTTCAGCGAACGCAGGGCGCACTCGCCCAGACGGTTGGCCGGGACAACGGAGACGTAAGCGGCCTTGTCGCCCTGGTAGGCCAGGGAAAGCGCGGTGTTTGCCTCGGCGCCGCCGTAGCGGACATCAAACTCGGTCGCCTGCTCAATGCGCAGGTGGTCTTTGGGCGATAGCCTCATCATGATCTCGCCGAAGGTAAGAACCGTTTTACCCATGGTCGCGTAGCTCCTTCTTGCTCGTGCGTACACCTTTGATATGGCGTTGGCACGCAGGTGCCAAGACGGTAGGGTGCGTCTTTGCACCTGCGTGCCAACGCTCACCGAAATCGGTTTACGAAATCGGTTTCGTTTCGAGTTGTAGTATACTCACCTACAGCGTTTTGCAAGCGAGATTTTTAAAAAAATGCCTAAAATGGTTCAGACCGCCGACAATTGGGAAACGGGGTGCGCTATGGCGCAGATGAGAATCAAGGACATTGCCGCCGAGGCGGGCGTGAGCCCGGCCACGGTCTCGCGCTATCTCAACAACCGCCCCGGGCAGATGACCGAGGAAACCCGTGCTCGCATCGCGGCGGTTATCGAGCGCACCGGCTATCGCCCGCGTGCCGCTGCGCGCAATCTGCGCAGCTCGCGCACCAACCTCATCGGCGTGATCCTGGCCGACATCGCCAACCCGTTCTCGAGCGCCATGCTCGAGGGCCTTTCCGCCAGCGCCGCCGCGCGCGGCTGCTCGCTCATGACGGCCATTAGCGGCAACGACCCCGCTAAGGAAGCAGAGTCGCTCACCAGGCTTATCGATGCCGGCGTGGACGGCTTGGTTGTCAACGCCTGCGGAGGTAATGACGAGGCGATTGCCGCGGCAGCGGGACGTCTGCCCGTTGTGCTGCTCGACCGCGATGTTGCCGACGGCGGTGTCGATCTGGTGACATCTAACAACCGTGAGCTAGTCGCCGGCTTGGTAGACGCCTTGGCCGCTGCGGGCAGCGAGCGCCTGTGCCTGCTCACCGAGGCAAGCGACGATAGCCCCGTGCGTCGAGAGCGCGCCGAGGCCTTTGCCGACGAACTTTCGCGACGCGGCCTTGCGGGTGAGGTCGTCACTCTGGCCGACGGTGGCGCCTCGGGCGTCGGCCGCTTGGACGAGACCATCCGCGGCTATGCAGGCAAAAAGCTCGGCCTCATTGCTGTCAACGGCCTGGTTTTCCTGCGTCTGACCGAGGCGCTGGCGCAGCTTGGTCCCTCGCTGCCGGCGGGGCTCAAGATCGCGACGTTTGACGACTACCCTTGGAACCATGTGCTCTTTGGCGGCGTCACCACGGCCGCGCAGGATACCCTCACCATTGCCGAGCGCGTGGTCGAGCGCCTGTCCGAGCGCATCGACGTCGTTACCACCACCGTGGGCGAGGCCGCAAAGCTCGCCCCCAAACGCATCGAGATCCCCGGTCACATCGAACACCGCGCCTCGACCTCTCGCTAGTCTGTATGATAATATATAGACAATGTCATACAGGAGGTATCCATGGCTGCGTCTGTGCTGAGTGTGCGAGTGGACTCGTCAATTAAAGACTCATTTGCCGAACTGTGCGAAGAGCTTGGCATGACTTCGTCTGTTGCGGTCAATATGTTTATGAGGCAGATGCTGCGCGAGCGCTCTCTGCCGTTTGTTCCTTCACTTGGTAAAAGCTCTGCGAGCGAAAGCGCCGCGACGGGCATTTTGGATGCTGCCCAGATTGAGTCCGCCGTCCGCGAGGCAGCCAGCTCGATTCCCGCCATCAAAACCGTGATTCTTTTTGGTTCGTATGCCCGGGGCGAGGCACATGTCGATAGCGATATTGACTTGCGTCTCGAAGTCGATCGCGAGCAGGGCTTTGGTCTTTTCGCGTTGTCGGCGTTTGGCGAGGCGGTTCGCAAAGAAACCGGGAAGCAGGTTGACCTTGTCTCGAGTGACTATCTTGATGACGATCTTGCCGCGGTAATCGAGCGCGAAGGAGTGATCCTTTATGATCGCGCGTAAGTCAGACAGCCTTCGCGCCCAAGAGGTTTTGGAGGCCATCTCCGAAACGAACGAGCGCATCAAGGCTTTTGATATCACCGAGGACCAGTTTCTGCATGCGAATGACGTGCGGACGAGGGCGTTGGCGGACTCCCTTTTGATGTGTGCGCTTAGGGTGACGGAAGAAGCGGGCAAATTGTCGGAACGCTCGCAGCGGCTTCATCCCGAAATTGAATGGCGTGGAATTATCGGCATGAGAAATTATCTTGCGCATGATTACGGCAATGTCGACCGCTCGGTTGTTTGGGATGCAGTGACGATGGAGTTCCCTGCGCTGGAACGAGCCTGTAGACAAATTGTCTCCGAATCTGAACGCTAACCGCTCGTTCGCAACGGCCTGTTCGCGCACGTTTTTTGAGCGCTTGATACGCTTTAACCCTGCGGAAACATTTTTCTGCGATAGTATCTGCGATATAGACCAGTCGAAACCCGCCCGAAAGAAAGGGGAGCGACATGAACCAGCAGAACATCGATTACGTACTCCGCTCTGTAGAGCAGCGTGACATCCGCTTTGTGCGTCTGTGGTTTGTCGACATTCTCGGCCGCCTCAAGAACTTTGCCATTAGCCCCGAGGACCTCGAGGTCGCTTTTGAGGAGGGTATTGGCTTTGACGGCTCCGCCATCGAGGGCTTTGCCACGCCCGAGGAAGCCGACATGCTGGCGTTTCCTGATGCTTCGACCTTCCAGATTCTGCCGTGGCGCCCGAGCCACAACGGCGTCGCCCGCGTGTTCTGCGACGTGTGCACTCCCGATCGCAAGCCGTTTGCCGGCGACCCGCGCGACGCCCTGCGCCGCATGTTCCGCAAGGCCGAGAAGGCCGGCTACCTGCTCAACGTGGGCGCCGAGCTGGAGTACTATTACTTCCCCGACGAGCACACGCCCGAGCCGCTCGACAACGTGGGCTACTTTGACCTTTCGGTGAGTGACGCCGCCCGCGACCTGCGCCGCAACACGGTCCTCACGCTCGAGAAGATGTCCGTGCCCGTGGAGTACACCTTCCACGCCGCCGGTCGCTCGCAGCACGGCATGAGCCTGCGCCACGCCGAGGCCCTGAGCATGTCCGACGCTGTCACCACGGCCAAACTCATCATTAAACAGCAGGCTTACGAGAGCGGGTGCCACGCCTCCTTTATGCCCAAGCCGTTGGCGGGCGAGGACGGCAGCGCTATGTTCCTGTGCCAGTCGCTATTCGATCACGACGGCAACAACGTCTTTTGGGGCGAGGACGACGAGAAGTACCACCTCTCCGATATCGCCAAGCATTACATGGCCGGCATCCTGGCGCACGCGCGCGAGATCAGCGCCATCACCAACCCCACGGTCAACTCGTACAAGCGCATCATCACGGGTGGCGACTCCGTACCGCAGTACGCCACGTGGGGCCTGCGCAACCGCGCGAGCATGGTCCGCATTCCGGTCTACAAGCCTGGCAAGCAGCTGTCCACGCGCATCGAGCTGCGCAGTCCCGACCCCATGGCCAACCCGTACCTGGTCAACGCCGTCACGCTGGCGGCTGGTCTCGACGGCATCGAGCGCAAGCTAGAACTCCCGCCCGAGGCAACGGCCGAGACGCTCAAGCTTACCGACCGTCAGATGCTCGAGGCCGGCTACACGCCGCTGCCGCGTTCGCTCAAAGAGGCGCTCGACGTGTTTGAGGACTCGCAGTTTATGAAGGATGCCCTCGGCGAGCATATCCATAGCTTCTTCCTCAAAAAGAAGCGCGACGAGTGGCATAAGTTTGAGTCTACGATCACCGAGTGGGAGATCAAGCACTACCTGGCGAACTCCTAATCGCGCTGGCTTGTTCCAGTACGATTGAGCTCATTTCTTTGGAGGCCGATATGTCCGAAAAGAGTGCCCTGTTCATGGCGCGCACGACGCGCTTCCACGAGTTTGCCCGCAGCTTGACGACCACCCTGGGTGTCGAGGTGAGCCTGGCAACCCCCGATTCGCCGACTGCGGCGCACGACTTTGACCTGCTGATCCTCGATTCCGACGGCATTCGCAGCGACCGCATCGATCAGATTGCCAAGTGGCTTGACGATCGCGGCGGCGTCCCCATGCTGGTGATCGTCGACGATGAGGCCCTTGGCACCCTGCGCCTGCCGAATCACGCGCATGCCGACTTTGTGTGCCCCACGGCGACGCCCAACGAGCTCAAGGCTCGCGCGCAGCGCTTGATGGGCGAGGAGGAGACCGTTACCGCCGACGATGTGCTCAACATCGATAACCTTGAGATCAACCTGGCTACCTACCAGGTGACGCTCGATGGCGAGCCCATCGACCTGACGCTGATGGAGTACTCGCTGCTGAGCTTTTTGGCGACGCACCCCAACCGCGCCTACAGCCGCGAGGTGCTGCTGCACCGCGTATGGGGCTTTGAGTACTGCGGCGGCACGCGCACCGTCGACGTGCACATTCGACGCATCCGCTCCAAGGTGGGCCCGCAGATCGCGGCGCACATCACCACCGTCCGCGGCGTGGGCTATCTGTTTAAGGACTAGATTTCCGCCACAAAGGGAACAGGCGCCTTTGTGGTGGTTTTGCCACAGGTGAGGGGCCCTTTCGGGTCTGCAACAGAACTTAAGCCTTCCTAAAAGATTGCGTTCTCATACACTTGCACCCGCATATTGGGGTACAACTCAACGTGAACAATGATGGCCCGCCACATGTTTGGCGGGCCTTTGGTTATTTGACGAAAGGATCGCAGCTATGAGCGAGAACGATTCCCAGCGTCCCCAGGATGCGGGCAACGCCGGCGAGACCCAGCAGCAGCCGCGTGTGCAGGTGGAGTCGACGCCTGCCGACAGCAACATTCCCTACGTGCAGGCATACGACACGCAGACCGGCAAGCCGCTGGGCAGCCAGCAGGTTGTAAACAAGCACACAGTGGTCAAGACCAAGACCAAAAAGCTGCCGATCTTTATTACGGCGCTTGCCGGCTGCGCCTGCGGCGCCCTGCTGGTCATCGCACTCATTATGAGTGGCACGCTCGATATCGGCGGTGGCAAGAATGCCGTGACGGCGGGCGCTTCGGGTTCGTCGACGCAAAAGATTACGATTGATTCCGAGGACACCACGCTGGCCGAGGCCGTTTCTGCCAAGGCCCTGCCCTCTGTGGTCTCCATTACCGCTACTTCGAGCGGTAGCCAGAATGGCTCACTTTCGCAGTCTGCTGACGATTCGAATAACTCGGGCAGCGTCGGCTCGGGCGTAGTACTCGATACCGAGGGCCACATTCTCACCAACAACCACGTGGTCGATGGCTACGATCAGTACGTGGTGACCATGGATGACGGCACTACGTACGAGGCCGAGTTCGTGGGCAACGATGCCTCGAGCGACCTGGCCGTCATCAAGCTCAAGGACGCCGATGCTTCCAAGCTCACCCCGATCGAGATTGGTGACTCCTCCAAGCTCAACGTGGGCGAGTGGGTCATGGCGATC
>URRN01000122.1 GCA_900550185.1 uncultured Collinsella sp. | reverse complement strand
GGAGTGCGACATCGACGATGCGTCGCCCGAGGTACTCGCCTATGCCGCCGACCGCTTGCGCGAGGCGGGTGCCCGCGAAGTGCACTGGCTGCCCCTCTACTGCAAAAAAGGTCGTCCCGGCTGGCAGCTGCAGGTAATCTGCGCCCGCGAGGACATTGACCGTCTGCAGATGATCATCTTTTTGGAAACCACGACCAACGGCATTCGTCGCCAGGTGATGGAACGCGTCTGTCTGCCGCGTCGTTTTGAGCAGGTGGCGACGCCTTGGGGCGAGGTGGCCGTCAAAGTAGCCACCCTGCCCGACGGCAGTGAGCGTGCGGCGCCCGAGTACGAGGACTGCTCCCGCCTCGCTCGCGAGCACAACGTGCCGCTCCAGCGCGTGATGCAGACGGCCCAGAGCGCGGCACTGCGATTTGAATAACGCGGCTGGTGGCGACATTCTGCGCCTAGCCATATCAACCCCATTCGAAAGGATCTCCCCATGAAATACCTCATCGCCTCCGATATCCACGGCTCGGCATATTGGACCGAGCGCCTCTGCGCCGCCATCGAGTCCGAGCAGCCTGACCGCATCGTGCTGCTGGGCGACCTGCTCTACCACGGCCCGCGCAACGACCTGCCACGCGATTACGCCCCCAAGCGCGTAATCCCGCTGCTCAACGCCCTGGCCGACCGCATCATCGCGGTGCGCGGCAACTGTGACGCCGAGGTCGACCAGATGGTGCTCGACTTCCCCGTCATGGCCGACTACGCCACGCTGTTCGACGAGACCGGCCGCGAGCTGTTCCTGACGCACGGCCATGTCTTTGGCGCCGGCATGCACAACAGCGTCGACCACGCGCCCGCGCTGCCCGAGGGCTCCGCGCTCGTCTACGGCCATACGCACATCAAGGTCAACGAGGAAAGTGCCGCGCACCCGGGCCTGTGGCTCTTCAACCCCGGCAGCGTGAGCATCCCCAAGGACGGCACGCACAGCTACGGCATCTACGAGGGCGGAGCGTTCCGCCATGTGATCCTGGAGGAGGAATAACCATGGTGCAGCACATGGCTCAGCAAAATGCCGAGGGCTCGCGCGATCTGTCCACGCTGGTCGACGCGTCGGCCGAGCTACAACATCTGGTGCAGACCGTCTGGCGCCTGCGTCAGCCCGACGGCTGTCCGTGGGACCGCGAGCAGACGCACCGCAGCATTGGCAAAAACATGATCGAGGAGGCCTACGAGGCGCTCGACTGCATCGAGGGCGACGATGCCGCGCATCTGCGCGAGGAGCTGGGCGACGTGCTCATGCAGGTGGTGTTGCATGCGCAGATCGCGGCGGACGCCGGCGAGTTCACGCTGGCCGACGTGGCGCGCGATATCGATGCCAAGCTCATCCGTCGCCACCCGCACGTGTTTGGCGATGTGGATGCCGACAGCTCCGACGAGGTACTCAAGATTTGGGACGAGGTTAAGCTTGCCGAGAGGGCTGCCAAGGACAAGGCCGTGGCGGCAGGCGAGGCTGCGCCCGAGGGCCTGCTCGACGGCGTGCCCACGCATCTGCCGGCGCTGATGCAGGCTCAGAAGGTGTCGCGCAAGGCGGCTGCCGTGGGCTTTGAGTGGGAGACGGTCCAGGATGTGTGGGACGAGGTCGCCGAGGAGCGTGCCGAGTTTGAGGCCGAGGAGCCCGGCTCGCCCGAGCGCGAGATGGAGTTTGGCGACCTGCTCTTTGCCCTGGTCAACGTTGCGCGCAAGGAGGGTATCGACGCTGAGAGCGCCCTGCGTGCGAGCACGGCCAAGTTCCGCCGTCGCTGGGCCGCGATGGAGCAGATGGCGGCCAACGCCCATGTGGATCTGGCTGAGCTTTCGACCCACGGCCTCAATGATCTCTGGGATGCCGCCAAGGCGGAGGAGTAAGACTGCGGGAACGACGGGCTGGCATGCCCTATCGTTCCCGCTAAATTTTTCGAAAAACAAGTGTATCCCTCGGCTAACTTAGGGCATAATGCAAAAAGTGCGACAAGGCTAACTTACGGAGGCGCACCGACGGTGCCCGGTCGGCCGGTCGCCAAGCATTCAACCCGTTTCCAAGTGAGAGGGAGACAACATGAGCGATATTTTGGACGTCTACGGTCGCGAGGTGCTCGACAGCCGCGGCAACCCCACCGTCGAGGTCGAGGTCGTGCTCGAGGATGGCAGCTTCGGTCGCGCGATGGTGCCTTCGGGCGCTTCGACTGGCGCTTTCGAGGCTTGCGAGCTGCGCGACGGTGACAAGGGTCGCTACCTGGGCAAGGGTGTTTCGCAGGCCGTCGAGCACGTTAACAACGAGTGTGCCAACGCCGTCGTTGGCCTCGATGCCTTCGATCAGCGCGCCGTCGATGCCGCGCTAATCGCCGCCGATGGTACGCCCAACAAGACCAAGCTCGGCGCCAACGCCATTCTGGGCGTGTCGCTGGCCGTCGCCCGCGCCGCTGCCGAGTCGGCGGGCCTGTCGCTGTACCAGTATCTGGGCGGCGTCAACGCCCACCTGCTGCCCACGCCCATGATGAACATCCTCAACGGCGGCGTGCATGCCGACAACAACGTCGACTTCCAGGAGTTCATGATCATGCCGGTGGGCGCCCCGAGCTTTGCCGAGGGCCTGCGTTGGTGCGCCGAGGTCTACCACACCCTCAAGGGCGTGCTGCACGAGGCCGGCCTGGGCGGCGGCGTGGGCGACGAGGGCGGCTTTGCGCCCAACCTCAAGACCAATGCCGAGCCGTTCGAGTACATCACCAAGGCCGTGGAGAAGGCCGGCTTTAAGCCCGGCGTCGACTTCATGTACGCCATGGATCCGGCGTCCACCGAGTTCTACAACGCCGAGACCGGCATGTACGAGCTCAAGGGCGAGGGCGTGGAGTACACGAGTGCCCAGATGGTTGATTACTGGGAGAAGCTCGTCGACACCTATCCCATCATCTCCATCGAGGACGGCATGGCCGAGGAGGACTGGGACGGCTGGGTTGAGCTCACCCGTCGCATTGGCAACAAGGTGCAGCTGGTGGGCGACGACCTGTTCGTCACCAACACCGAGCGCCTCAAGAAGGGCATCGAGCTGGGTGCCGCCAACGCGATCCTGGTCAAGGTCAACCAGATCGGCACGCTCACCGAGTCGCTCGAGGCCATCGAGACCGCCAAGGAGGCCGGCTACGCTTGCATCGTGAGCCACCGTTCCGGCGAGACCGAGGACTCCACGATCGCCGACCTGGTCGTGGGCGTCAACGCCGGCCAGATCAAGTCGGGCGCCCCGTGCCGCAGCGACCGTATCGCCAAGTACAACCAGCTCATCCGCATCGAGGACGAGCTCGAGGGCAGCGCGCGTTACGCCGGCAAGGCCGCGTTCTACAACATTCGCTAGGCACGCGGAGGTCGCGGGGGCGGGGAAGACTCGGATTTGCCTTGCTCCAGCCGGGCGCTGTTGAGCACCATTGGGCGCTGGGCCATATGACTCAGCGCCTTTTTTATGTCGAGCAAAGGCTGGCGAAGGCGGTGCGGGCGCTCGTGCTATAACTAAAGGACTTAGCGCAAACAAACCTCAACCGCACAAGGCGCACATGGATCAGATTTACGACAACAGGTACTATTCCGCCGGTTCGCGCGAACCGTCACCTCGCCGTGCGCATTCGGTGCAGCTTGGCGGGTCTGGTTATGCTGGCGCTGATCGCTCCAGGTATAGCTCGCCGGCGACTTCGCATCCCAATGCTCAGCCAAATAGTTCCTCGGACAGTCCGGTGCGCCCATCGCGTTCCAAGCAAGCGTCGCGCCCTTCGGCTCAGACGCACGACAAGTCGACCAGACCCTCGAACCGTCTTTCGGGCTCGGACTTTATGCACTACGCCAACGACAACGCAGCGGTCAAGGCAATTTACGACTTTACCCACGGTCCTCAGCGAGGGCTATTCATCGGCATTGTCGTTGCCCTGGTGCTCGTGAGCCTGTATTTCCCCGTGCGCGATCTGTACGTGGCAAAGCGCTCGAGCGATATCTTGGCCAAGCAGGTCGAGATTCGTCAGCAATACAATGATGAGCTGCAAAAAAGCGTCGACAAGCTGCTCTCGGAGGAGGGTATCAAGGACGCGGCATCCGAGGACTTGGGCCTGGTGATGCCCGGCGAGAAGAGAATTGAAGTGCAAGGCCTGGACGACGATTCGGATTCGTCTTCGAGCAAGAAGTCGTCGAACGCCAAGAAGGCCAGCGAAGTTGCCAAGGAAATCGAAGAAGTCGGTAAGGACGCGCCGTGGTACATCCAGGCGCTCGACATGCTGTTTGGGTTTAACGGTGTCGAGGGCCAGACGGTCGTGTCCAACGGCAAATAGCGCCCAGAGGGGAGCTCGCAATGGCAGATTGCAAACGCTATAAGGTGGCGGCGATCGACCTGGGAACGGTGTCGTCGCGACTGGTGTTAGCGCAGGTCGAGGGCGGGGCGATTGTGGAATCGTCCAAGCATACGGAGATCACCGACTTGGGCGAGGGCGTGGATGCGACGGGGCGCTTTTGCGAGGCGGCCGTTGAGCGCGTGCTCGCTGCGTGCCGGATGTTTGTGGATGAGGCACGTGCCTTTGGGGCCGCGTGCGTTTGCACCACGTGCACGAGCGCCGCGCGCGATGCGTCCAATGCCGCGCTGCTGCTGGACGGCCTGCGCGATCTGGGACTTGAGCCACAGGTGATTCCGGGCGAGGTCGAGGCGTGCCTGACGTTTTTTGGCGTGGCGCACGACTTTGCCGGCGAGCGCATCATTGTTGCCGATTCGGGCGGCGGATCCACGGAGCTCGCGACGGGCGTCTATGCGCCGGAGCGTGGCGTCTTTGCGCTAGAAGGGACGCGCTCGCTGGACATTGGCTGCCGCCGCGTGACGGAGCGGTTTTTCTCGGCGCTGCCGCCGTCGACGAACGAGCTTGCGGCTGCCGCCGCGTGGGCGGGCGAGCAGTTCTCCGCCTATTTTGAGGGCCTGCCCAGCGACTTTGAGCGTGCAGAGCGCCTGGTCGCGGTGGGCGGTACCGTCACCACGCTCGTGGCGCTGGTCCACGAACTGGAGCCGTACGACTCGAACTTTGTGCATCTGCGCGAGCTTTCGATGGAGCAGATTTCGGCCGCTATCGAGCGCATGTCTGCGTTGGATGCTGCAGGCATTGCCGCGTTGCCGGGCGTGCAGCCCAAGCGCGCGGGCGTGATTCTGGCCGGCGCCGTGGTGATCCGCGAGCTCATGCGTGCCGGCGGCTACAAGACGCTCACCGTAAGCGAGAACAGCCTACTCGCTGGCATGGCCGCCACCATCAACGAGGTTCTCGACGGCGCGACTCCCACCATCGCCTGGACCCCCACTCTCAGCACCCTCTAAATAATTTGCGGTGAAATACGGACTAAAATCGCCCTTTCGGGCGCCAAACAGTCCCTATTCCACCGCAACTCAACAGCCGGCACCTGGGGACAGTCCTTGCGGGGCGTCCCCACAGCGCCTATGCCAGCTTGTCGATTTGCCCAATCTCCCAAAGCGGAATATTGACGAGCATGCCCTCGTCTCTATATGCCGCCAGGGAGCTCCTCACGCAACGCTCGAGCTTGAATTTTTCGCAGGCTATTTTCAGACTCTTCGCTTTAAGGTTCTCTGCCGCCTTGACCTCAAGCGGAAGCACGGTTCCCGCATGGTCGATGGCAAAGTCGGTTTCGGCATTGCCAGAGGTAGAGGACCAATACGCGGGAGTTTTGTCCTGGAGCAAAAGCTCCTGCGCGACGTATTGTTCGGTCAGCGAACCTTTGAACTCGGTAAAAACAGCGGATCCGTTAAGAACGATGGCCGGAGAGAGACCGGAGAGCGCTCCGAGGATGCCGGTGTCGATGCAGAACAGTTTGAAGCCCGAGAGGTCTTCGTAGCTCGAGAGCGGCGCCTTTAGAGCGGAAACACGTGGCACCTTATGAACGATTCCGTAGTCCGTGAGCCACTGGAGGCTTTCCTCGAAATCGCGTGCGCGCGCTCCGGGGCGAAGGGCGCCATAGACAAACTTCTTGTTCTCTTTGGCAAGCTGGCCGGGAAGGGATTTCCAAACCAACCTCATGCGCTCGATGATGCGGGCGGGTGCATGTTTGCCAAAATCGGATTCGTAAGCCTCGATGATTTGCTGCTGAAGCCTTCGGGCTTCGATGAAGTCGCGTGTCTCGGCGAAAGCGGAGACAACTTCGGGCATACCGCCGACAACAAGGTATTCCTTGAGCAAGTGTTCGAGCTTTTCGGTAACGTTTGCTAGAAGGTTCATGTCTGCGGCAAGGATGGCGTCGGCGAGCGGGTCGCCGTCGACGGCACGAACGAACTCGGCGAACCCCATGGG
>URRN01000121.1 GCA_900550185.1 uncultured Collinsella sp. | reverse complement strand
CCTTCGACCATGTTGAGTTTGCCTATCCCAATGGCGGCGCCGCCGTCCACGACCTCAACCTGACCCTCTATCCCGGCGAGCTCGTGGGCATCGTCGGCCAGAACGGTGCCGGCAAGACCACGCTCACCAAGCTGCTCACAGGCCTGCTTAAGCCCGCCTCAGGCAGCGTGCGCGTCACGGGACTGGATACCGCAGCCGTTCCCACGAGCCGTATCGCCCGCGAAGTCGCAACCCTCTTCCAAAACCCTGACCGTCAGATCTGCAAGGACACCGTGCTCGACGAGGTCGCCTTTGGCTTGGAGCTTGGCGGCATGGACCGCGCCGAGGCTCTGCGTCGCGCCCAGCTCGTCATCGACCGCTTTGGCCTGCCTGCCGATGAGGCACCTTTCTCGCTTTCGCGCGGTCAGCGCCAGATGGTGGCACTCGCCTCTGTCGTGGTCGTAGAGCCCACGATCGTCGTGCTCGACGAGCCCACGAGCGGCCTTGATTACCGCGAGTGCATGACCGTCATGGAAACGGTGCGCACCATGGCCGAGCGCGGTTGCGCCGTTATCATGGTCTGCCACGATATGGAAGTCGTTTCGGATTTTGCCGAGCGCATTGTGGTAATGGCAAACGGCCGCATCCTCGACCGCGGCCGCACGCACGAGCTGTTTTCGAACATCGAACTCATGCAGCGTGCCTACGTCGAGCCGCCCCAGGTCATTGAACTCTCACGCCGCCTGGCATCCTCCGTCTCGCCTGCCTTTGCGCAGGTGAGTGAGGTCACCGATATCGTTCGTATTACCGAGGAGATGGACCGCCGTGGTTAACGTCATCGACTACATGCCGGGCGATACGCCGCTGCATCGCCTGAACCCCGTCATCAAACTGGGCCTCGCCGCCGCCATCATCATCGGCATCTTCTTGTCCGACACCTACGTGGCGCTGCTGGGCTTTTTGGCACTCACCCTTGTACTGGGTGCCTATGCCGGCGTCGTCAACCGTCTGTTCTCGCTGCTCAAGTTGCTGATTCCGCTCGCGCTTATCATGCTGGTGCTCCAGCTGGCCTTTATGCGCGATGGCAACGTGGTGTGGGGCTTTGTCACCGACGAGGGCCTCATCACCGGAACAAAGGCCTGCCTGCGTCTGTTGGGCGTGGCGCTGCCGCTCATCCTCATGCTTATGGTGACCAAGCTCAACGACCTCGCCAGCGCCTGCGTCGAGGTGCTGCACGTGCCATATCGCTATGCCTTCACCTTTACCACGGCGCTGCGCTTTGTGCCGGTATTTGGCCAGGAAATGAACGCCATCATGGAGGCGCAGACTGCACGCGGCGTAGAATACGACACTAAGAATCCCGTCAAGAAACTCAAGCTCATGCTGCCGCTGTGCGTGCCACTGCTTATTTCGAGCGTGGGCAAGACCGATGCCACCGCGCTTGCCGCCGAGCAGCGCGGCTTCTACCTGCGCACGCGTGCGAGTTCGTATAAGCGCTACCCCATCAAAGGCCTGGATATCGCCGTACTTATCGTCAGTATCGCCCTTATCTCCATCGGCTTCCTTTTCTAGTTCACCACCGACAGCAACCGCCCAACGCAAAAGGCCTCGGCTCGCACCAAACGAGCCGAGGCCTTTACTGTTTCACCAGATAAAACCTACCAAAATAAACCTGTCCCTTTTTGGCAGGTCGGAAGCTAGAGGCGGTAGGGGGCGCCGCTGCGGATGATGGATTCGCGCACCAGGACGTCCATGGCGTCAAGGGTAATCTCGGGCATCTCTCGGTACTTCTGCAGCACCGATAGCTCGGTGCAGGCCAGAATGACGCGGTCGCAGCCGCTACGGGCGAACTCCCACATCACGCGGTCGAACTTATCCATATCGGGCTCACGTCCGGCCTTCACATCATCGTAGATAAGCGACATCACATCGTTCTGACGCTTCTCGCTGGGATAGACAACCTCGACACCCGCAGCCTCGCATTCGCGGCCGTAGACGCCCGCGCCCACGGTGCCGTCGGTTCCCATGATGCCAATCTTGTGCACCGGCTCGGCCGGCATACTCAGGTTGGGGTCGAACTCGCACTCCCCCATCACCGCACCCGCAAGGGCATAGCGAACCGACTCACGCGGCATGTGGATAATCGGCACCTTCGTAAACGACTGGATCTGGTCGTAAAAGTAGTGTGACGTGTTGCAGGGAACGGCAATGTGCGCACAGCCCAGCGACTCGAGTGCCTGGGCACACTCTTTCATGGTCGCCAGCAGCTTGGCATGCTCGCCGGTCTTAATGGCCAGCGTGCGGTCAGGCATGGTCGACTTGGAGAGCACCACCATGTCGATATGTTCCTGATCGCAGGCAGCAGCCGTGTGGCGCACCACTTGGTCGTAGTAATACGACGTGGCCTCGGCGCCCATGCCGCCGATAACTCCCAGCTTTTCCATCGCCGCCTCCTTGATGACGCTTGCGCAATTGCGCGTATCATACCCGCGCCCGCCCGATGCAAACCGAACGGGCGCCGCGCTCATCTACTTGTAATACGTCTTGAACAGCTTAAAGTGGCGCAGCTTGGTGTGCCACATGCGCAGCCAGCGGTTAAAGACAAAGTCGCCCTTCATAAACGAAGGGTCGGCGCCCTTGCCTTCCTTGTCCAGGCGATGCACCTCCGCGCGCAACTCGGGATCCTTGACGTACTTGTCGACGACGCCCATGGGAACGACCATCCACAGTGCCTCGTCCTGCGCCGTCACAAACTCCGGCTCAAACGGGCGGTTGAACACATACTCGTCCACCACATACTTGGCAACGTTAAAGCCGCTGTTAGTGACGTAGTAGTTGCTGCGACCTTGGCGCGTGTTGAAATCGAAGAACTTAAACGAGCCGTCGCGTTCGTCGTACTTAACGTCAAAGTTGGAATAACCCACAAAGTGAAGGTCCTCGAGCAACTTGCGCACGCCGCCCATGAGCTCGTCATTGGGCTCGGTGATGATACAGGCGTGGTTGCCGACACCGTGAGGCTGATGCTCCTCGAGCAGCACGTGGCCCAGGCACATCATGCGGACCTTGCCGTTGCGGTCGGAATAGCTGGTGAGCACGCGCATATACTCGTCGTTGCCGGGCACGCGATCCTGCAAGATCAGGTCGTCGGTGTAGCCGCTGGCATACGAGTCGCGAATGACCTGTTCCAGCTCGGCACGGTCGGCAATCTCATAGGCCTTTTTCTGGCCCTCGAACTCGTGCTGCCACCACATGATGCCGTCGGAAGGCTTCAGGATCATCGGGTAAGGAAAATCGATCTGGTCGAGCACTTCGGCAGGTGCCTCGCCTTGGGCATTCAGCATCGCCATGGTGAAGGTAAAGGTATGCGGATAGGGCACGCCGTGCTTCTCGCACAGCTCGTAGAAGATCTCCTTCTTCTGACACTGCTCAAGCATGCTGTAGGGAGCGTAAGGCGCGACGATGTTATCCGCCAGCTCATGGGCATCCTTGGCCTGAGCCACGAGGGCAACATAGTTATCGCCACAGCCCACAAGGACAATCGTCTTGTCGGCATGCGCTTGGGCAATGCCGTTGACGGTTTTGAGCATCACGGGCATGGTGTCGATATCCACGTTGGGCGTGTAGTCGATAATCTGGCTGCGGTAAGCGGGACCCGTCTGGTACTTGCCAAAGACCAGACTCTTGACCTGGTACTCTTCGTAGAAGGCGCGCGCCACCGAATAGGCGTTGATGTCGCCTCCGAGCAGCACGGGAATGAACTCGCGCTCTGTAAACTGCAATGCCATGGAAACTTCCTATCATGAACTGCCCACACAACGGGCGGTCTTTGCGCAACTGATTTATTCTAGCGTGCCAAGCCGCCGGCGCCCAAAGCTCCACCGTATCTATGGCAATCGACGTGATCGTCCAGCATAAAGCCGCACTCACCGCGATGGGGCCTTGTAGCCGCAAACCCCCTGTTGAGATAGCTTTCACGACCGAAAGCCCGTCCGCAAACAGGCCCCCGTAACGTTAAAGTTGAACTCTATGGTTTCTCAACAATTCATCATAACTGCAGGTCAAAGCCAAAGCCTCAAGTTCAACTTGACCCTTTGGGACCTTTAAGGTTCAAGTTGAGGTCGAAAGCAGTAGTAGAATACCGTTCGAACCATAACCTACGATTGATTGCAGAGGGACTGGATGCAGCATTCGAATCATCGCACCGCAGCGCTCATTGCGTCGAAGCCGGCTCGTATCATCACGAGCGCCGCGCTCGCCGTTGCGCTGACGGCCACGCCGATGCTCTCCCCCGTTGCGGCGTATGCCGCCTCGCAGGCAACGCAGGACCAGCTTTCCGCAGCCCAGCAGAAGATCGAAGCCGCCACGAGCGCCTACAACGACGCCCGCACCAAACTCGATGACCTGCAAAAGCAGATTGACTCCAACGAGGCAAGCATCGAGGAAATCGAGGCTAAGCTTCCCGAGCAGCAGGCCAAGGCAAGCTCCGCCATGCGCGATCTGTACAAGTACCAGAAGGGCACTAACCCCATCGTGAGCTTCCTGGTCAACGCGCAGAGCCTGGGTGAGTTCATCACGACCTGCAAATACACCAACCAGATCACGAGCTCGAGCGTCGACGAGATCGAAGAGCTCAATAATATGCAAACCGAACTCGAGCAGAACAAGGCCGAGCTCCAGCAGGCCAAGTCACAGCTTGAGGCAGAGCAGAAAAACGCCGAGGATGCGCTGGCGCAGGCCCAGCAGCTCCGCAGCGAGGCACAGGCAAAAGCCGAGCAGGAAAATGCCGCCGAGCTTGCCAAGCTTGAGGCCGATAAGGCCGCTGCCGCCGAGAAGCTCTCGGGCGAGGGCGTAAGCGGCGGCAATTCCAGCAGCCAGGCCACCAACACCAACACCACCATCGACACCACGGTGAACAACGCCAATACCGGTAGCTCCGATTACGATTCGTTCATTAATGAGTGGACGAGCCGCATCGACAATTATCTCGCCGGCTCCCCCATGGCAGGCCAGGGCTATAACTTTGCCGTCGCCGCTTGGAATACCGGTGTCGACCCCCGTTGGTCCCCCGCCATCGCCTGCATCGAGAGCACCAAGGGTGCTTATTGCGCCAATTCTTACAACGCCTGGGGCTGGAGCGCCCGTGGCGGCGGTTGGCGCAGCTTTGGCAGCTGGAGCGAGGGCATCTCCGCTCACGTTGCCTATCTGGGTGCCAACTACGGCTCCACCCTTACTCCGGCAGCGGCCAAAAAGTACTGCCCGCCCACGTGGCAGGACTGGTATAACAAAGTCGCCGCTCAGATGAACCGCATCTAAGCGCAACTGCAAAGGGCCCCAATGGGGCCCTTTTCTTTTAGGTAGCGGAGGTATCGACGACGCCGGTCGCATTGGCAACCGCGACTATGACGATCATGCATAGGAGCAGCACACCCAATGCCTTGAGCCAGAGTTTCGCGAGTTTCTTGCCGCGATAGCTGTCGAGCAGTACGAATCGCCGACGAAGACGGCGCTTATCGAGCAGCGCAAAATGCATAAGCACCATAAGGCCATCGACAAAGAAAAAATACTCGATTATGAGAAGCCACGTCGGGTAGCTTTGGTTTGCTCCCGTGGGGTGAAAGACGGCAAAGTGACTTCCGGCAAAGAACACAAGTAGCGAGAAGCAGACAAGCGTATTCCAAATGCGCCCCAGAGACTCCGGAACGCGAGAGAGCAGACCGCATGCAACAGAGGCGGCAGGCCTAGGAAGCCCTGCGGGGTTCTGGAGCCCTTGGGGCGTCAACACCGTCTCCGAGTCTGGAGTACGGACAGGCGCAGGCGCAGGAGGCCGCACGGGGCGACTCAGATCGTATGCCGCGCGCGTAGCCCGTCCCAACGCTTCCGCACTCGCAAAACGCTTAGCCGGGTCGAGCGCCATCGACATGCAGATGACATCGGCAAGTGGAGTGGGAATGCCACGCGCCTCGCATTGCTCGCGCATGTCGAGCCCTGGTTTAGGGTCGATTCCCGTCAAGCAGAAGAACAACAGGGCGCCAAGTGCGTAGACGTCGCTGCGCCGGCGAGTCTGCCCAAACCCATACTGCTCGGGCGGCGCATAGGGTCGCGTGCCAAACTTGACGGTGTCGGCATCGGCGCCATCGCGCCATACGCGCGCGATTCCCAGGTCAATAATCACCAACGACGAGAAGGTCATGCCAGCATCGGCCGCATACCTCACGCCCGATACGATGATGTTCGAGGGTTTAAGGTCGCGATGGATTACCGGTACCCCTGGCTCCCCCGCAGCTGCAAAACCAGCATGCAGCTCGCCCACCGCTTCACACAGAACGGGATACAGCTCGCGGGCATAATCGGGCGTCGCGCCCAGGCGCCCCACG
>URRN01000120.1 GCA_900550185.1 uncultured Collinsella sp. | reverse complement strand
GCGTGCCGGGCGGTCCCTTTGACCTGGTTCTGCTCGACCCGCCCTATGCTTTTGGTGCTGAGCCGGTCGAGGAGCTGCTACAGAACCTAGCTCAGCAAGGCTTGCTGGCGCAGGGTGCCTACGCGCTCTTTGAGCACGCCGCGGCCGATACGGGCGCTCACCCGGCCGGCTTTGAGACCATGCGGGAGAAGCGCTATGGCATAACCTCGGTCGACCTGCTTCGTTGGGTTGGCAACGGCGAGGATGATGGCAACGATAGCGACGCACCCACGGAGGATGCCCATGAGTGACACCATTAACCGCGTAATCGTCCCGGGCACCTTCGATCCCATCACGTTTGGCCATATCGACGTCATTCGTCGCGCCCGCCGCATTTTTCCCAGCGTGATCGTGGCCGTTGCCGAGTCGCAGGGCAAAAACGGCGTCGGCACCACGTTTAGGCTCGACGAGCGCGTGGCGCTGGCCCGCGAGGCGCTCGGTGATATTGACGGCGTCGAGGTGCTGCCCTTCACCGGCCTCTTGGTCGATTTTGCCCGCGAACAGGGAGCAGGAGCCGTGGTCAAGGGCCTGCGTGCCATGACCGACTTTGAGTATGAGCTGCAGCAGGCCGACCTCAACTACCGCCTGGATAACGAGCTGGAGTCCATCTTTGTCATGAGTGCGCCGCAGTACGGCTATATTTCGAGCTCGGTGGTTCGCCAGATTGCCTCGCTCGGTAGCGACGTCTCTAATTTTGTTCCGTCCAATGTGGTCAAGGCGCTCAAACATCGCTTTTCGTGACGTTTTTTAATGCCTGGTGGCATGTGGTAAACTAACACGATGATATGTTACCTATGAAAGGAGACCGGATGCCGGGCGAGAATTTTCCTGGCGATAGGATCGTCAGCTTGGTCGATGAGCTCGAAGGGCTGATCGAGGAAGCCAAGCCGCCTTTCGGCAAGAACGCTCAGTTCAAGGTCATCGACGCCGACGTGTTCTTCAACATCCTCGACGAGATCCGCATGAGCTATCCCGAGGAGTGGCAGAAGTCCCGCCGTATCCTTAAGGAGCGCGAGGAGCTTATGGCTTCCGCCGCCGCTCAGGCCGATTCCATCATCGCCGACGCTCAGCAGCAGGCCCTCACCATTGCCGGTGAGCAGGAGATCGTCCGCTTAGCACAGCAGCAGGCCGACGACATCCGCGATCGTGCCCAGCAGTACGAGCGCGAGACGCGTTATGCTGCCGAGGACTACGCAGAGCAGGTCTTTACGCACCTGGAGGAGAACCTCAAGAGCCTGACCGGCACCGTTACCCGTTGCCGTCAGCAGCTCAACGAGGGTGCCGCCCAACAGAATGGTCAGTGGTAATGGCTGAGTTCCCGAGCGTTACCGTCGATCTTTCCGAGCAGCTCGAGTTTCCTGGTGATTCGTATCCGCTGACCGGCAAGGTCGATGTTGCCACCTACACGGTGGGCGAGAAGGAGTACCAGCTACAGGACGGCATCGACTACGACGTTGTCTTTACCAATGCCGGTACCGGTGTCTTGCTCACCGGTATGGTCCGCGCGCACGCCACTGGCGAGTGCGACCGTTGCCTGGAGCCCGCTTCGTTTGATATTGCCGGTGAGATTGAGGAGTTCTACCTCTTTGATGAGCCCGAGGATCCCGAGGCCTACGAGGACGGCTACGAGCTCCTGGGTGAGGACCGCATCGTCGATCTGGGTGAGCCCATCAAGGACGCGGTCGTTATGGACACGCCGTTTGTCGTTCTGTGCAAGCCCGATTGCCGCGGTCTGTGCCCCACTTGCGGTTGCAATCTCAACGTCGAGCAATGCGATTGCGCCGCCCAGGCAGAGGCAGAATGGGCCGCTGCCACGGAAAATCCATTTGCAGCATTGAAGAATCTCAAGCTTGATGAGTAAAACTGTGGTAGTATCGCTACTTGCGCGTAATCGCCACACTGGATAGTTCATAAGGAAGGTCACTATGCCCGTACCTAAACAAAAGCAGGGTCGTATCCGCACTCACACCCGTCGTTCCGCCAACATGAAGATCTCGGCTGCGGCTCAGTCCACGTGCCCCCGTTGCGGTGCTGTCAAGCTTCCGCACCACGTGTGCCCCAGCTGCGGTTTCTACAAGGACCGTGAGGTTATCGTTACCGAGTAACGCTATACTCTGGATGCGATGCCGTTCCAAATGGAACCACAATGGCCGGCTCAATGAGTCGGCCATTTTTGTATAAGGAGCATGTATATGAGTAACGTTCGCATTTGTGTAGACGTTGTGGGCGGAGACGAGAAACCTCAGGTTGTTCTCGATGGCATCGAGGCTGCACTTGCCGCCGATCCCGATATCGAGGTCTTGGCAGCTGGCCCCGCCGAAATCGTTAATCCCTTTGCTGCTTCCCATGCACGTGTTGAGGCCCTCGATGCACCCGACGTTATCGCCATGGATGACGATCCCATTCGCGCCGTGATGACCAAGCGCAAGTCCTCGATCGTGCTTGCCTGCCGCGCCATCAAAAAGGGCAACGCTGACGCGTTCTTCTCCGCCGGCTCCACCGGCGCCATGACCGCCGCTGCTACCGCATACGTGACGCCGTTTAGGTATCAGGCCGAAGGCAAGAAGCAGCCGGTGCGCCCCTGTCTGACCAATGCGCTGCCCAATCGCGCCGGCGGTCTGACGGTGCTGTGCGACATGGGTGCCAACCCCGATGTCGAGGTTGACGATATGGTGCGTTTTGCCCAGATGGGTAGCGCCTATGCCCGCGTCGTCCTGGGCATCGAACATCCTCGCGTGGGCCTGCTTGGTAACGGCACCGAGGACGAGAAGGGTTCTAACTTTACCAAGGCCTGCTTCCCTGCTATGAAGGCCGCAGTTCCGGGCTTTGTGGGCAACTGCGAAGGCACCGACCTCACCTCGGGCAATTTCGATGTCGTTGTTGCCGACGGCATGTCGGGCAATATCGCTCTCAAGGCTACCGAGGGCGCTGCCAAGTTTTTGCTGCAGGAGCTCAAGGGCGCCTTTATGGCCTCGCTCGGCACCAAGATCGCCGCGCTGCTCATCAAAAAGCAGATGCGCGAGATTAAGGCCAAGCTCTCTGGTGATGCCAAGGGCGGCGCGATTCTTTTGGGCCTGCGTGGCGTGGTCCTGATCGGCCATGGTGCCACCTCGGTCGAGGCTGTCAAAAACGGTGCGCTCGCGGCGGCCGAAGCCGTGCGCGCCGGGCTGGTCGAGAATGTCGCCAACTCTATGGACGGTATCGTTTTATAAGAGCGAGTTAGAGCGCTGTTATGTGCTTCGCGGTGCACGTCGTGGGGTAGAATCAGAACCGTGTCTTGGTACCGCCCGGGCGGTACCATTCTTTTGCTATTCATGCACTATGAGAGGAAGCGCTATGGACCGCTCCGAAATCTTCGACAAGATCGCCGAGGTCGCTGCTGACGTTCTGGGCGTCGATGTTGCCGAAATTAGCGATGAGACCACCTTTGACGACCTCGATGCCAACTCGCTCGAGCGCCTGCAGCTGGTTACGGCTATCGAGGACGAGTTCAATCTCGAGATCGATGACGAGACCCTGCTCTCGCTCAACTCTGTCGCCGACGCCGTCGACGCGATCGAAAACGCCAGGGAGGCCTAGGTCTTGGCTTTATCCGAACGACTTACGCGTGCCCAGGAAATCCTGGGGCACGAGTTCAATAATAAGGTGCTGCTGCGCGCGGCCCTTACGCATCCCTCGGCAGTCGAGGGCCAGCCGGTTTCTGCCAGCTATGAGCGCCTTGAGTTCTTGGGCGATTCCATTTTGGGCGCCGTCGTCGCCCGTTCGCTCTTTGAGTCCTATCCGGAGTTTGACGAGGGCAAGCTTACGCGCCTGAAGGTGTCGCTCGTCTCGGGTGCCACGCTGTCCGAGGTATCCCATGAGCTGGGCATCGACGACATCATCATCTTTGGTGCCTCCGAGACCGGTACCGGCGCGCGCGGCCTGCACTCGGCGCTCGAGAACGTCTATGAGTCGCTCGTGGGTGCGCTGTATCTGGATGCTGGCTGGGATGCGGCGGCGGAGTTCATCCACCGTACGCTTAAGCCCCATTTGGCCTCCGAGCGTGCCGAGCATCCTGCGAACCCCAAGTCGTTTTTGCAGGAGTGCGTGCAAGCCGACGGCCACGAGCCTCCGGCGTACAAGCTCGTTGGCTCTGAAGGCCCGGCGCATGCACCGACCTTTACCGCCGTGGTGTTGATCGACGGTATTCGCCAGGGCCGCGGCACCGGTTCCTCCAAGAAGGAGGCCGAGGGAGCCGCTGCGCTCGAGGCGCTCGACCGCATGGGTTACACCACTAACGGCGTGATTCTCAACAAGAAGCCTGTTTAAGCGAGGAACCGTGTATCTCAAGTCCCTCACGCTCAAAGGGTTCAAGTCGTTTGCCGACCGCGCCCATATGACGTTTGAGCCGGGCCTAACCGTCATCGTCGGTCCCAACGGCTCGGGAAAATCGAACATCTCCGACTCGATTCTGTGGGTCCTGGGCGAGCAGAGCGCCAAGCAGCTGCGCGGCCAGGCCATGGAGGATGTCATCTTCTCGGGCTCGTCAGCGCGCAAGCCGGTGGGTGTCGCCGAGGTCACGCTTGTGCTCGATAACTCGGACCATATGCTGCCCGTCGATTTTGACGAGGTCGCCATCACCCGTCGTATGTATCGCTCGGGCGAAAGCGAGTACCTCATCAACTCGAGTCCGTGCCGCCTGATGGACATTCAGGACATCCTGCACGATTCGGGCCTGGGCAAGGATACGCATTCCATCATCAGCCAGGGCAAGCTCGATGCCATTTTGCAGAGCCGCCCCGAGGAGCGCCGTGCCCTCATCGAGGAGGCCGCCGGCATCTCCAAGCACAAGCGCCGCAAGGAGCGTGCGCTCAAAAAGATAAAGTCGATGGACGAGCACCTGACGCGTGCCCGCGACATCAATAAGGAAATTGCCCGTCAGCTGCGACCGCTGGAGCGTCAGGTCGATCGTGCGCGCAAGTACAAAGAGCTGTCCTCGCGTGCGAACGAGCTTACGCAGATGCTAGCCGTCGACGAGCTGCGTTCGCTGCAGTCGCAGTGGAACGACCTGGAGAGCCGCTCCAAGGAAGGCGCCGCCGAGCTGGAGCTTGCGCAGTACCGCTTGGGCGAAAAGGAGCGCGAGCTCGAGAAGCTTCAGGTCATGCTCGAGGAAAAGGGCCTGTTTGTGGGCGACCTGGGCGAGCAGCGCCGCCATATGCAAGACGTGGTCGGCCGCATTAACTCCGATATGCGCCTGCTCGAGGAAAAGGGCCACAACATGGTGTCGCGCCTGTCCGACATGCGTGGCCAGATCTCGAGCTCCGAGCATCAGCGTCGTCGCGTGGTCGAGGAGCTCGAGGACGCGCGTGCACAGCTTGAGGAAGTGACCGGCGCGCACATGCAGGCCCAGGAGGACGTTGACGCCGCTGGTCCTGCCGCCGCTGAGCTCCACGAGCGACGCGTGGCTCTCGACAATCAGATTTCGCAGCTTACGCGTGAGCAACGCGATGTGCAGCGTCGGGCCGATAACGCGGCGCTCGAACTCGCCAAGGTGAAGGACTCGCTGAGTAACGCCGAGGTTGAGGACAACATGTACGCCTCGCGCTTGGAGCAGATCGATGAACAGCTCGAGGAGGTCACGGCCTCGCTCGAGAGCCGTCGCGACCGTGCTGAGGAGCTTGAGAGTGCCCTTGAGGCGGCTCGTCAGGCCCAGAACGATGCGCGCGAGGCCACCGAGACGGCACGCGCTGCCCTCAAGGACCTGCGTAATTGCGAGAGCGAAGCGCGCAACAAGCTGTCCGAGGTTCGCTCGGAGCTTGCCAGCCAAAAGAAGCTTGATGCCCGCATGGCAGACAGCTCGCCGCTGGTGAGCCGTCTGGTGGGCGCGCTGGGCGACGATGTTTCGGGCCGTCTGGGCGATGTGCTCGAGGCACCGCGTGAGCTCGAGGGTCTGGTTGAGCAGCTGCTCGCAGGTGATATCGATGCCCTGCTGTTCGATAACGCTGCCGCACTCGAGCGCGCCGGTCGCGCTGCCCTGGACCAGAAGAAGGCCTCGGGTGAGGCACTGCTGATGGCGCGCGGCGTGAGCGGCGGTGCTGCTGCCAATGGCGCTGCCGGTACGCGTCTGGTCGATCGTCTGTCCGTGCGCTCCGGTTATGGCCCGGTTGTCGAGGCCCTTCTCGGCGGCTATTACGTGGTCGATGACTTGGCTGCCGCGTTGGCTGCCCCTGTCGTTGACGGTGTGAGCTACGTGACTCCCGATGGCGCCCGCGTGAGCTGTGGTGGTCTGGTGCGCGTGGGGCTCGATGCCGGCGAGGCTTCGGGTGCCTTGGAGCGCAAGCGCCGCATCCGTGAGCTCG
>URRN01000119.1 GCA_900550185.1 uncultured Collinsella sp. | reverse complement strand
GCGACTACATCGCCACGGGACATTACGCCAAAACAAGCCAGGCGGCAGACGGCACTTGGCAGCTGCATCGCGGCGAGGACCCCAAAAAGGACCAAAGCTATTTTTTGTATTCGCTTACGCAGGAGCGCCTGGCGCACACGATCTTTCCGCTGGCGGGCCTGGACAAAGAGCGCGACGTGCGCCGCATAGCCGCCGAGCAGGGCTTTACCAACGCCAAGAAGGCCGAAAGCGAGGACATCTGCTTTATTCCAGACGGTGACTACGCGGGCTATATCGAGCGCCGCTGCGGACATCCCGCTGCACCGGGCGACATTGTGTGGCGCGACGGCAGCGTGGTCGGGCGCCACAACGGCGCGCTGCGCTACACCATCGGCCAGCGCAAGGGCCTGGGCGTCGCGATGGCGCATCCCGTGTATGTGACGGGCATCGACGCCGCCAACAACACCGTGCATCTGGGCGAGGCCGAGGACCTGACCGCCGCTGCCCTCACGGCCGATGAGTGGATCTGGAGCGCGCCGGACGTACGCATGGAGGCGGAGCTCGACGCCGGCGGCATTCGCGTAGGTGCCAAGTACCGCTACCGTCAGAAAGACCAGGCAGCAACCCTTACACATGGCGCCGACGGGCAAATGCTGATAACGTTTGACGAGCCGCAACGAGCCATCGCCCCCGGCCAGGCCGTCGTAGTCTATCGCGGCGACATCGTCCTGGGCGGCGGTACCGTGACCGGCGCACTTAAGTAGCCGCGGGTTTATCGCCGCACGTGTCGAAGTACCTCAACAGCGGCACTAACCTCGATTATGCGACGCTCGAGGCCGCGGCGAATGGCCTCGAGTCGACCCTCCGCCGTCACCCATTCGCTCTGCGAAAGAATCTCGATTGCCTCATCAACAAATCCGTTGAGCCGCGATGAATCGAACCAATCGAGTGAGTCCGCAAGCGCCAGCTGGACGGAAGGGTCGGGCCCAAACGGCTTAGCGGAAAACCCAAACTCCCCAGCTGCGAGCACGACAGTTGGCACGTTATACCACAGACAGTTGCCGCTATCGAACAGCGGAGCAGGTTTTATCTCCAGGGTATCGACATTGCGGATGATGCCGAAGTTTCGCCAATGGCGGTCGCTGTTGGCCAAAAGGGCATCGCAGACAATCATCTGCGACATAGACCTTCTCACAGCGGCCTCATCGGTACCATGCTTGCCGAGGTAGCAACAGTACCGGTCGTATGTCGAGTTTCCCCGCTGACTACCAAGTACGCCCTTAACGTAAACAGCCGGAACGTATTCCTCGCGGCCGTCAAGAAAGTCGTCGCACAGACACACAGGGCCATCGAATATGCGCTCAACCGTGTAAGGAACAAACTCCCCCTTGGAAAGCAAGCGACGATGTAGAGCCGTTGCAACCGCCTCGTTAAAGGGACGCTGATCGTCCATCCCGCACCCTTTAGCCAAAACGCGAATGCCGTTTCGGATCATCCACGATTTAGGGAGCTCGCCCTCGGACGTGTTATCCGGATTTTTTAGACCGATGCCTTCCAGCCAACCCGAACGCTCTTCGGGCGCCGATCGCTCAAATTCGTTCTCAAAGTAATTGATGCTTTGCCATTTGAGTTCGGCGCAATCGGCCGGCCGCAGCCAATAACAATCCGAAAGCGATAAGCCCAGGCACCGAACCGGAACCTCGATGCCACTGGCAATTCCCAGTTCACGATAGCGCGAGACGAGTCCAGGGCGGACGTCAGGCACCGACCGATGGCTCCACCACACGTTGAGCTCCCGTTTATTCACCGTAGGAGAAGAGCTCGAGCATGTGCCAAACGGCATTCGTTGCGCATCGAGGACCTCGGCGATTTCGAAGGGAAACTCACGCGTCGGATCAAATGAGACATGCGCGACCTCATGGTCGGCGGACATCAGCGTAAACTTGCGCCCCACATCGGCCGCGGGACGGCGTCCACGTTTGCGGACCTTTTGATAGGCGATCGCAGAATTGTACTCGACCATCTTCCGTCCGCCCACAATATCGCACGCAAGCGTCCCCGATGCGGCAAGTTGAGATATGCGGGCTTTCGTAACGCCCAGCAGGCGGGCAGCATCACCCATAGACAAGTACTCAGACGTATCCATACACCGCATCACCTCGTTAAGTAATTTAAACGTTTAGTTAATAGATTACATACATCATAATACTAAACGACCCAAAGCGAAAAAAGGCCCGAGAAATCGGGCCTTAGCGATTGGTCAGCCGAGTCGCAAGCTACTCCCCTAGCGCTGAACGTAGGCGCGAACCAGCTCGTAGGTATTGCGCACGCCGTCGATGTGGCTGCGCTCGTAGTTGTGGCTCGCGTACACGCCGGGGCCGATCAGACCATGGCGAATGTCGTAGCCGGCCGAGAGCGTGGCCTCGACGTCGGAGCCGTAGTGCGGATACACATCGATCGCGTAGTCGAGCTCAAGCTCGCGCGCGATGTTGGACAGCGTCGTCACCAGGTCGTAGTTGTACGGACCGCCCGAATCCTTGGCGCAGATCGAAACCATGCGCTCGGTGCAGCCCAGATCGTCGCCCACGCAGCCCATGTCCACGCTGATCATCTCGCGCGTGTCGGCCGGCACAAAGGCGCCGCCGTGACCGACCTCCTCGTACACGGTAAAGAGCAGTGACACCTTGCGCGAGAGCGTCACCTCGCCGTCAGCAACGGCGCGAGCCAGACCCAGCAGAATCGACGCGGACAGCTTGTCGTCAAGGAAGCGGCTCTTGATGTAGCCGCTCTCCGTCACCGTGGTGCGCGGATCCATAGCGATGATGTCTCCAGCCTGAATGCCCAGCTCGAGCACGTCGTCCTTGCTGTCGACGTTCTCGTCGAGCAGGATTTCCATGTTCTTCTCGATGGTCTTGACCGGCTCATCGGCCACATGCGCCGAAGGCTCGGTATTGAGAACCACACCCGTGTAGACATTGCCATCGCGCGTGTAAACGGTGCAGTTCTCGCCATCGGCCGTAGACCACTGATGCCCGCCAAGCGTCGTGGGACGCAGGCGACCATTGTCCTTGATGGAGCGCACCATGGCGCCCAGGGTATCGACATGGCTCGCCAATACGAGCGGCTCGCCCTCGCCGCCAAGCTCAACCAACACGTTGCCCTTATTGGAGCGCTCGGGGCCAAAGCCCATATCGCGCAACGTTTCCATTAGATAGTCAGTAGCCGCACGGGTATAGCCCGTAGGTGAAGCAATAGAAGTCAGCGTCTTCAACTGGTCAGTAATATAGGAGAGCGTCTCCTCTAGAGAAGCATCAACATTAGAAGCCATATGCATCCTTCCAAGTAAAACTAAGACCGAGCCCCGATTTTAACCTTTCTGCACGTGCAATACTCTAGAAACCGAGCCGACTCCAGACGTCCCCGCACCGGTTTTGTGCACGCGCTCGGTTTACAGTCCCAATCTTGCATAAATCCTATCGGTATCTGCATAAATATGAGGCATCTATTTGCTTCGTCTCAGGGTACCCCACCTTGGACCGTGCAAAATACGGAGTATTCAGCACCGTGGACCCCGTCAGCCCCATCGCAAACGGCAAAGCGACGCGGTTACAGCAGTGTTGCAGGTCGTCGCAAACCAAAAACGCGGTGGCAGCCCCCTCCGCTCATCGATAGCCCGCCCACAAGGGCTGTCGATGGGCGTCTGCGGGCCACTGCGGCCCATTCACAACGTTATGCATTTTTCAGAGCTTGCTGAATACTCCCAAAAATGCACGCTGAGAAGTGCACCACCTATCCGCAGCGGGCAGCATGCCTTGGTTTTGCCCATCTTGGGGCATCGGCGCGGCACAAAAAGCCCCGCCGCGCGTAGCACGGCGGGGCCAGCAGCAAGTCAAAAGACCATACGCCTACGGGCGAAGGACCACCAAACTGGGCTAGGCAGCCGGGCAGATCTTCTTGAAGAGCTCGATGACGTCGTCGAGCGTCGCCTCGCGCGGGTTACCCGGGAAGCAGGCGTCGGCCATGGCGTCCTTGGCCAGGACCTCGATCTCATCAGCCTTCATGGCCTCGCAGACGTGCGGGATGTTCACGTCGGCAGAAAGCTGCTTGACGGCGGCGATGGCAGCATCGGCGGCCTCGTCAGTGCTCATGCCCGTGGTGTCAACGCCCATGGCGACGGCAACCTTGGCCAGGCGCTCGGCGCAAACCGGCTTGTTGAACTCCATGGCGATCGGCAGCAGCATGGCGCAAGCGACGCCGTGCGGAGTGTCGTAGTGGGCAGACAGGGTGTGAGCCATGGCATGGTCGATGCCCAGGCCGACGTTGGAGAAGCCCATGCCGGCGACATACTGGCCAAGAGCCATACCCTCGCGGCCGGAGCCGGGCTGACCAGACTTGGCCTCGGCAACGGAGTCGCGCAGGTTCTCGCTGATCAGCTTAATAGCCTCAAAGTGGAACATGTCGGAGAGCTCCCAAGCGCCCTTGGTGGTGTAGCCCTCGATGGCGTGGGTCAGAGCGTCCATGCCAGTGGAAGCGGTCAGGCCGGCGGGCATGGAAGCCATCATGTCGGGGTCGACGACGGCGACCTCAGGGGCGTCGTTGGTGTCGACGCACACGAACTTGCGGACCTTCTCGGGGTCGGTGATGACGTAGTTGATGGTTACCTCGGCAGCGGTACCGGCGGTCGTCGGCACGGCGATGGTGAACACAGCGTGGTTCTTAGTCGGAGCAACGCCCTCGAGGCTGCGGACATCGGCGAACTCGGGGTTGCTGATGATGATGCCGATAGCCTTGGCGGTGTCCATGGAGGAGCCACCACCGATGGTCACGATAGCGTCAGCCTCGGCGGCCTTAAAGGCCTCGACGCCGTCCTTGACGTTCTGGATGGTGGGGTTGGGCTTGATCTCGGAGTAGAGGCTCCAAGCGATGCCGGCGGCGTCGAGCTCGTCGGTCACCTTAGCGGTAACGCCAAACTTGACCAGATCGGGGTCGGAGCAGACGAAGATCTTCTTGTAGCCACGACGCTGGAGCTCGCCGGGGATCTCCTTGATGGCGCCAGAACCATGATAAGAAATGGTGTTGAGAACGAAACGATTAGCCATTGATAGCCTCCCATCGTGTGCGGGGCGCCCATTACGCCCCACGCTATGTGTCCCATCCTAACGCTTTTGAAACAAAAAATGCATGAGAACGTCAAAAGTGTTAAAGCGTTTCAACATAATAACGGAGCCCCAGCCCTTCCCTCCCGACTGCAGCGAAGGCTAGATTATAGGAGCAATTGCCCAAAGAATACGACCAACTCAGTCTATAAATTGTTTCTGTTTTAGCAATATATGTTTGACAATACGTTGATAAATGGATACCTTTTAGTAAACATCTTAGTTCACTAAATAACATTAGTGAAATGAAAGAGGCGGTAGAGATGTTAGTTCTACCCATAAAGACCCTCTTGGGCCACTACATTTATGATGCCAATCGAAACGAGATACTTGCAGTAAGCAAAGATCTCTTCAATTACATCTCAGAAGTCCAGGCAGGCGAAGTTTGCCCCGCCTCCTATAAATCAGACCAAGAATTCCAGTTACTACAATCATGTGGCTACTGCTGCGATTCGCCATTGCAGGATATCGCTTATCCATCAATTGACCTTTTGAAAGTTAAGCTGGAAAGAAATTTACGGATGATAACCCTTCAGCTGACTCAATCTTGCAACTTCCGATGTGATTACTGTATCTATTCCGAAAACTCCTTATACAACAGAACCCACAGTCATAACTCTATGTCTGTTTCGACGGCTAAACATGCAATCGAATTCTTTAAGATGCACTCGATTGACAACCCAAACCCGGTCGTAGCATTTTATGGAGGAGAACCTCTCCTTCGATTTAGTGAAATTAAGCTAATTACTCAATATGCAGAACAGGTATTTGAAGGAAAACACATCTCATTTCGAATTACAACCAATTGCTCTCTTTTATCTGAAGATATGGTTAAATTCTTCTTCGATTCTGGGCATGAATTCTATTTGTTAATCAGTCTTGACGGGCCGCAGCAAATCCATGATAAGTCTAGGCATTACGCTAATGGTAAGTCCTCATACCAGGCAGTTATAGACAATGTTCATATGATTTTAGACAACCATCCTGAACGCAACAAATATATTCATTTTAATGCCGTAGTCGACACGAACAACATCTATAAAACAGTCTCTTCCTTTATAAATGATAAGGATATCGAGGCTTGCGATGTTCAATTCAACTACTTGGAACGCAACGGACGTATCGCCCCCTACAATGACAAGTTCTAAAGTCAACTGAATTACGCCTTATTTAAAGCAAGAATTATGGACGAGCGCAAAATCGAAAAAGGAAACCGCAGCGATAGGCTCGCTTCATATACGCTTGCAAGCATCAACCAAAACATAAA
>URRN01000118.1 GCA_900550185.1 uncultured Collinsella sp. | reverse complement strand
AGTCGAGCGATGTGCTGATCGAAAACGCCGATGCCCACGCCGAATACTCATAGGCGTGCACCTTGAGCATCTGCGCATTGACTTTTACCGAATCGCCCAGCCCGTGGATAAGCAATCGGTTGGAGGGGCGGCAGGCAATAAAGACCCCCGTCCCCGTAGCACGTAAGCTGCGGATTCGATCGATGAGGTCCTCGGTTTCGTGCTGCTCGAGATTGGGCACGTTGTCGATCGCAACGAGCGAATGAGGTTTGTCCTTAAGCTCATCAGCGACAACCTCGAGCTGCATAAAGAGCTCGCGTCCAATCGCGCGGTCGGCCTCGATAATCCGAACCGGCCCTCGCGTGGGGTCCGATTTAACCTCCTGCACGTATTGCAGCAATACCGACGTCTTACCAAACCCATCGGGCGCGTAAAGCAGAACGATTCCTGCCTTGCGCCCTTTAACGATGAGCTCGTTCATCAAGCGATCGCGCCGCACCATATAGCCGCCGCCCGTCGGCATCAACTCGAGGTCGTCCGTATTGCCCAGATCGTTTACCATGCCTGCTCCTCAACTCGACCATATGGACACCGTAGCTGCAGGACCATATGAGCCGCCCCGTGAATAGCGCGACTTAGAGTTTTTAATTGTCTGCCGGTACGTGTTTGGCAAGTTTTTGTACAGCGAGGCCCGATGGTAACTTATCCCCCGATCAATAGGTCTTTGCGCAGGTCAATGCGCTTGCCAGCATGTCCCATCCCATTTGCAGTGTAGCGCAGTCAGCTATTTTTATTTGAGTTGCGCAACTCGCCTACTCCTCGCTACCGCCTGCGACTCTATGGTGGCAAATGTGCATAGAATCTGCTATAGAATGAATCACAAAAATTTAAAACCCTCCAGTCAAGCACGCGGCAAGGTTTCCGTCATGTATACGCCACGGCGTATGTCCACTAAAAAGGCCCCCGCAAAGCGAGGGCCTTTTGAGAAGCTATGTAAGATTGCTTGATCGCGTTACTCGCAGAGCGAAAGAGCGGCCTCGTCAGCAACGACAACGCAGTTGGTGTGCAGCTGCAGGATCGAAGCCGGGCACTTGGGCGTAACCGGGCCATAGCACATATCGTGCACGGCCTGGGCCTTGGCCTCGCCGTTGGCAACGACCAGGATCATGCGGGCATACATGATGGTCTGGGTGCCCATGGTGTAAGCCTGACGGGGCACATCATCGATGCTGTCGAACAGGCGGCTGTTGGCCTGAATGGTGCTCTCGGTCAGGTCGACGCAGTGCGTACCCTTGGAGAAGTGGTCATCGGGCTCGTTGAAGCCGATGTGGCCATTATTACCGATACCGAGCAGCTGCAGATCCGGGTAACCGGCGGCAGCGACAATCTTGTCGTACTCGGAGCAGGCAGCGGCGGCATCGGGGTTGGAGCCATCGGGCACGTGCGTGTTGTTCAGATCGATATTGATGTGATCGAAGAAGTTCTCGCGCATAAAGTAGTGATAGCTCTGGGGATCGTCGTGCGAAAGACCACGATACTCGTCCAGGTTATAGGTGCTGACCTCGGCGAAGTCGACGTCGCCCTTCTCGTACCAAGCGGCGAGCTGCTTGTAGGCGCCAATCGGGGTGGAGCCGGTGGCAAGACCCAACACGCAATCGGGCTTGAGGATAACTTGGGCCGAGATGATATTGGCGGCCTTGCGGCTCATATCCTCGTAGTCTTTAGCTTTAATGATCTTCATTACGCGTCCTTTCTCGTACAAGAGAGGCAAGGCTCCCCTTACAAGCACTTGCCCGCGGCCCGCGTCGGCCGCAACCAACGTGTGCGGCCACCAGGGCGAGGTCGCGTAATGTATGTGTCTCGTGTCTAGCCGCGTCGAGGCCCCTGCCCGTCCACGGTGACCCAAAGCCGTTTAGCTTCGGACAAATCCCATCTTGCCACGGAGGGCGCCCTCTTTCAAGGGCGCCCTCCGTAAACGTGTTTGAATTGTAGGCTAATGGCCACGTGCACTTGTTAGCGCTCGCGAGCAACGATGAGCTGGTCCATCTCTTCGACATGCACGCCAACGGAACCCTTGATGCTCGAAAACTCAACAGAGTTGCACACCAAGATGGGAACCGTCACATCGTAGCCCTCGGCAGCAATTGCCTCGCGATCGAACTCAATGAGCACATCGCCCTTATGGACGATGTCGCCCACTTGCGCATGTACGGTAAAGTGCTTGCCCTCAAGCTGAACAGTGTCCAAACCAACGTGGATGAGCACGTCCAAGCCATCGACCGTGTTAAGCGCAACAGCGTGTCCCGTGGGAAAAATGGCCTCGACCTTGGCATCAGCCGGTGCAATCACACGCGTGCCGGTAGGCTGAATCGCCACGCCCTGGCCCAAAAGGCCGGTGGCAAATGTCTGGTCGTTTACCTCGGAAAGCGGAATGACGTCGCCCGAGATGGGAGCATCCAGCGTAAGGACTCGACCACGCATACCAAAAGACCTTAGGACTTTAGTGAACATGCTCCCCCTCGGACATACCAATCGACCAAAATAGCCTTAACAGTTTACCACTTGGCACTCGTTTTTGACCATTAGGGAAGTTCGCGCTTGACAACCTCGACGATGTCGTCAACAACGCGCTGGGTCAGCTCGTGCGTCTCGGCCTCGGCCATAACGCGGACCAGCGGCTCGGTACCGCTCGGACGCACCAGAATGCGACCGCGGCCGTCAAGTTCCTTCTCGGCAGCAGCGACAGCATCCCAGATGGGCTGGCAATCGTCCAGACCAGCCTTGTTGTCGGAATGCACGTTGACGAGTACCTGCGGGTACTTCTTCATGATGCCGGCAAGATCGGTGAGGGTACGACCGGTGCGCTTGAGCACGGCCAGCAGCTGAAGAGCCGTCACCAGGCCGTCACCGGTGGTGTTGTGCTCCAGGAAGATGATGTGGCCGGACTGTTCGCCGCCGATGACGGCGCCATCCGCGAGCATACGCTCCAGAACGTAGCGATCGCCCACGGCGGTCTGAACCATTTCGAAGCCCTGCTCCTTCATAGCGATGGAGAAGCCCAGGTTGCACATGACGGTCGAGACGATCTCGGAGTTGGCGAGCTTGCCGCGAGCGGCCAGGTCGGAACCGCAGATAGCCAGGATGTAGTCACCGTCGATCTCATTGCCCTCGCTGTCCACGAACAGCACGCGATCGGCGTCGCCGTCGTGGGCCAGGCCGATATCGGCGTGGGTGCGCAGCACGAGCTCGCGCAGGGGCTCAAGGTGCGTAGAGCCGCACTCAACGTTAATGTCAGTGCCACAGTAATCGGTGTTGATGGCATGGACCGTGGCACCCAGGCGCTGCAGCGCGGCGGGCGTAGTCTGGCAGGAAGCACCATGACCGCAGTCGACGGCAACGACTAGGCCATCGAGCCTCAGGCCATCAAGCGTATCGATGGCGTGGTCGACGTATGCCTTGCGAGCGTCCTTCATCTTGATGATGTGGCCCACGCCGGCACCGGTCGGCAGCGTGTCGGCAGCCATGGCTTCCTCGGACATGACCCAGGCGCTGATCTCTTCCTCGACAGCATCGGGAAGCTTCATGCCCTTGCGGCTAAAGAACTTGATGCCGTTGAACTCCGGCGGATTATGCGAAGCGGAGATGACGATGCCGCCGTCGAGCTCATTTTGGACGGTGAGCAGCGCCACGGCCGGCGTAGGGATAACGCCGCAGCAATGCGGACAGCCGCCCTCTGCCATAATGCCAGCGGTCAGAGCACTCTCGAGCATGGTACCCGAAAGGCGCGTGTCGCGGCCGATGCAGATGTCCGGGCCAAGGAACTTGGTCGCCGCGCGGCCCAGGCGAAACGCGAGGTCGCACGAGAGGTCGGCATTGGCGACGCCACGGACGCCGTCGGTACCGAAGATGTTCTGGGGCATAGGATCGCTCCTTCCCTAGCAGGCGATATACAACCGCCCACCCTAGTCGAAAAAGAAAAGCGGGACCCGCCGAGGAATCGGCAGGCCCCGCTTGTACATTGTATCTCGAAAGGAGATAAAACCTTAGCGCTTGGAGAACTGGGGAGCGCGGCGGGCCTTCTTGAGGCCGTACTTCTTGCGCTCGACCACGCGAGCATCGCGCGTAAGGAAACCGGCCTTCTTGAGGTCAGCACGGTAGTCGCCAGCGTTCAGAAGAGCGCGAGCGATGCCCAGACGCAGAGCGCCGGACTGACCGGAGATGCCGCCGCCATCGCACAGAGCGATAACGTCGAACTGACCGGCGGTGTCGGTCACCTTGAAGGGAGCAAGGGCGTTCTCAACGAGCTGATGACGGCCGAAATACTGCTCGGCGTCACGCTTGTTGATGGTCACCTTGCCGGTGCCGGGGACGAGACGGACGCGGGCGACGGCGTTCTTACGACGGCCGGTACCCTGGTAGACAACGGTGTTCTCAGCCATCTTTAAGCCTCCAGCTCAATCTTCGTGGGGTTCTGGGCAGCGTGCGGATGCTCGGCACCAGCGTAGACCTTAAGCTTGGTCATCTGGGCACGGCCGAGGGTGGTCTTGGGCAGCATACCGCGAACGGCGCGCTCGATGACCTTCTCCGGGTGCTTCTCCATAGCCTGGCGGAAGCTCTCAGCCTTGAGGCCGCCGTTGTAGCCGCTGTGGCGATAATAGGTCTTCGTGTCGGCCTTGTTACCGGTAAGCTGGACCTTATCGGCGTTGATGACGACAACGAAGTCGCCGCAGTCGCTGTTGGGCGTGAACTGGGGCTTGTTCTTACCGCGCAGGATCATTGCGATCTGGGTGGCAAGACGGCCCAGGACAGCACCATCGGCGTCGACGAGAACCCAGTTGCGCTGGACCTCGCCCTGCTTGGCGTAGTGAGTCGATTTCGAAATCACTTAGACTCCTCCATGTACAGTACGTGTTGTTACAGAGATTCACGGGGCTCTGCAAGTAACCCGTCCATATTACCCCGCTCGCCGTCCGAGTCAACAGGTATTTTGGCTCCGACCAGAGTTTCTGCACATGTCATCCATGGGTCATGACGTCGCGACACTAGCGCTCGACAAATGCCTCGATATCACTCAGTAGGCGCTTTGCCTCCTGGCGGCCCTGAATATACAGGTCGAGGAGCTTTGCCGAATCGTGCTCAACGTGACCGACCTCGACCGGCTTTTGCGGAGCAACGACCAGCGCGCGGCCCTCGCGCTCATACTTCCACAGATGCATTCGCTGGATGTTATAGCGGTCGTGGCGCGTCTCGATAGCCTCGAGCAGGTAGGGATAGTCGGCATAGCGGGCGCGTGCGGCGGGCATAAACTCGTAGGGCTTTTTCTCGTACGAGCGGTCCTGCGTGACAATGACAACCGCGCGATCGAAGCCCGCCTCCTCCAGCACGTGCTCGATAGGGACCGAATCGGCTACGCCGCCGTCGACGTATTTGTGCCCGTCGATCTCGACCGACGGCGTCACCAGCGGCAGCGACGTCGATGCGCGCACAGCGTCGAGGTCAAGTACGGCGCTTTTGACCGGCAGGTACGTGGCGGTTCCAAAGAGCATGTCCGTCGCGACGGCGTACATCTCGATAGGGCTGGCGTCGAACGTCTCGTTATCAAAAGGATCCAGGCGGTCCTGGACGTCGTTGAAGATAAAGTCGTAACCCACGATGGAACCCGTGGACGCAAACGACGCGGCGCCCATGTAGCGGCTGTCGTTGCAGAAGGTCAAATTGACTCGGTTGGTGCGACCGATCTGGTGCGACTTGTAGTTGACGCCATTGAGCGCACCGGCCGAGACGCCGTACACCGCCGGAATTTCGACACCGGCCTCCATGAGAACGTCGAGCACGCCGGCGGTAAACTGCCCACGAAAACTGCCACCCTCCAAGACGAGCGCGACCTTGCCGGCGTTCTTTGCCTTATCTTCTGCAGTCATATTGACCTCCTGCGATTGCGTTTTGACTTTCTTCTACCCAGTTTTGGGATGGAGGGCGCGCAGGTTTTTTGAGGCGGCAGGTGAAGCGGAAAGTGCGTCCCAGTTTGAGGCGGGATTACGGGATGCGCTTTCCGCTTGGACCGCCGTTGGGAAAGCGCGACCCGTTCTGAGCGCGGATTCCGGGATGAACTTTCCGCTTGAGGCGTCTTCCGGAAAATGAATCCCATTCCGAGCGTCGATTCCGGGATGCAGTTTCCGTTTGAAACGTCATCCGGAAACCGCATCCCAGTCTGAGCCGGAATTCTGGGATGGATTTTCCGCCTGGGGCGACGTTGATGCGGGGCATGGCAGGCTGCAGTCCGATCGGCATCGCATCTGCATAGGGTTGAGGCTTTGCGCGGAGAATCCGCGTGTTCGCTTCGCGAACCCGCACCGGCTTCGGCCGCCTGTCGGCGTCCTCGCCCGCGGGCTAAAAACGCTTACGCGTTTTCTTTACGCCCGCGCC
>URRN01000117.1 GCA_900550185.1 uncultured Collinsella sp. | reverse complement strand
GCATTCGGCGAGATGCGTTTGCGAAAGTGGTCAATTTTAGATTAGCGCTAACAGCGCTGGGCTTGATCATCTTCGAGACGGCGCCGACCACGCAGTCGACCCCGAGGCCGGAGAGCCTCTTCTGCAGGTCGAACCCCGTGACCCCGGACTCGTACACGCACCTGGCCCTGGGGTCCACGGAACGGACCCACTCCGCGACGGCGCCGGCGTCGTAGCCGAAGGTCGCGCAGCGCACCTCCCCGGTCATGACGTCGAGGGAGACGGCCTTTATCGAGCGGGCGTGGACGTCGAGGCCGACGAAGGTGGTAGTATCGAGCATGGGAGCCCCTTCCATGAATGCGGCGTGGCCGCCGCGGCTGAATTAGACACTCACCATTGTCGGCCTAATCCGCGGTCTTTCATGCAGCAGGGGCTCTCAATGTTTTTATGTCCTGCTCATATCGTCTATGCCGGCACTTTGGGACACTCCTTGGCATGACCAGCCTAGCAAGCAGTGAAAGTAGTCAAAAGAGGCCCGTCCCACATGGGCTGCTTTCAAAAGTATGGCGGATTACGGGGCTGGACCTGTATTACTTAACCATGGGAAAAATCGCGAAATTAAAACCGCAGGTAGATGGCTTGTCAAAAATTGAAAATGGCCGGTATGGATGGGGGTCTCCGAATCAGCCCCGTAATCCGGCATAGTTTTGATATGGCACTAAAGTAGGCACAAGCTAAATACCGATTCCAAGGATAGTTGCGGTGGAATAGTTCCTGGATGCCGGGGTTTTGGCGGAAATCAGGAACTATTTCACCGCAATTGAAGAGGGCTGGGTGGATGGCGGGGTAGCTAAAAGAGCCCCGTCCCTAATTAGCTACTTGGGCTCGGTTGATGTCCATGCTGGCGATGAGGTTGATGCTGGTGTCGAGGAGGTCTTCCAGTACGACGTCGCCCATGCGGATGGGGGCGTTGACGACTAGACCTCGGATGAGGGCCATGGCTTGGGCGTGGAGTGCCAGCGGGATGGCTTCGGCCGTGCGCACGGGGAGCAGGGCTTCGTCGCCGCCGGATACAGCCACGGTGGTGGTGAGCACGCGCATGGGGCAGGTGAGCTCCTGATGTGCGAACTTGTCGCCACGCGGGCAGTTGTTGCCGGTTACGGAGCGCACCTCTGCCACGGCGCCGTCTGTGTCGCGTTTCACCTCTACGGTCAGGAGGCACTCGGATGGGCAGGTGGTGCAGTTGAACTGCAGCGTTTCGATCGCGTTTATGCTCATGGCCTTACGCCTCCTCAACGGGGTCGACGGACAGGACAATCTCGCTGGCACCCAGGTCGAGTGTGCGCTGAATCACCTTTGCCGGCAGCGGGAAGCTTTCCATAACGCTCGGCTTAAACGCTCGGACCTTGCCGGCGAACAGCTCCTTGCCGTCGGCTAGGATTCGTACGCGGGCGGCGTCGACGGGTCGGCGCACGCGGAAGTTGAGTCTGGTGAGTGTCACAGTCGTAATGCGTCCCGGCAGCGCGTAGCCCGCGATGCCGGCAGGGGAGACAGTGAGCTCCCAGTCCGGAACGGTGCCCGCGTCGGTCCCCAGCGCGTACGTCGCTGCAGCTGCGCCAGCCCTCTCGGACTCGGTCGTCACGTTTTCGGCCAAGTCGTGCACGTGCAGCACGTTGCCGCAGGCAAAGATGCCCGGCACGTCCGTCTGCAGGCTCTGGTCCACCACGGCGCCGCGCGTGCGTGGGTCCAGCTCCACGCCCGCGGCAACCGAAAGCTCGTTCTCGGGAATCAGGCCCACCGAAAGCAGCAGTGTGTCGCACGGAACAATGCGCTCGGTCCCCGGAATGGGCGCCAGGTGCTCGTCGACTTGACTCACCTCGACGGCTTCCACACGGTCGTGCCCGATCACGCGTGTGACGGTGGTGGACAGATGCAGCGGAATGCCAAAGTCGTCCAGACAGTTCTTTACATTGCGGCGCAGCCCGTTGGCGTACGGCATGAGCTCGTACACGCCCTCGACGGAAATCCCCTCAAGCGTGCAGCGGCGCGCCATGATAAGCCCGATGTCTCCCGAGCCCAAAATGACGGTGCGCGAGCCGGGCTTGAGGTTTTCGATATTGATGTATCGCTGCGCCAGGCCGGCCGTAAACACGCCGGCGGGACGGCTGCCAGAGATCTTGATCTCGCTGCGCGTGCGCTCGCGACATCCCATGGCAAGAACGACGGCGTGCCCGGTGAGCTGCAGCATGCCGGCGCGGCTCATGAGCGTGACGGTATGGACCGCGGTGTCTTCCGCAGGCTCGCCTGAATCAATCCCAAGCACCATGCTGTTCAGGAACAGCGCAATGTCGGTTGCGTGCACCTGGTCGATAAAGCGCTGCGCGTACTCGGGACCGGTGAGCTCCTGTTTAAAGTGCGACAGGCCAAAGCCGGGGTGGATGCACTGGCGGAGGATGCCGCCCAGATGCTGCTCGCGCTCCACGATGGCCACGCGTGCTCCGGCCTTATGAGCGGCCAGCGCGGCCGCCATGCCGGCAGGTCCGCCGCCGATAACGACCACGTCGAAGGCCTGCGTCGACACCGACGTTACAGTTCCGGCCTCCGCGCGTTCGTCGCGCATATCAAACGTCGCCATCCTAGCGCACCCCCTTCAACGGTCCCTCAACCAGCCAAGATCCGGTATCCTCCAACAGCACCTCGCTGGGGTCGCAGCCCAGTTCGCGCGCCAGGATCGCTACCACGCGGCTCTGGCAAAAGCCGCTCTGGCACCGACCCATGCCGGCGCGGCAGCGGCGCTTGACGCCCTCGACCGAAACCGCTCCCGGTTGGCGTCGGATCGCGGCCACAATCTCGGCTTCGGGCACCGTCTCGCAGCGGCAGACAATCTGTCCCCACGCGGGATCGGACTCGATCAACTCCTCCTTGCGCGCCAGTGGTGCGCGGTCAAAGTCGTCCGGCGCGCGGCGAATTGGGTTCCAGTCCGTCCGCTCGTGCAGCTCCACGCCCGCCTCGCGCATCACAAGCTCCATGCGCTCGGCAATGGCCGGCGCGCTCGCCACACCCGGCGACTGAATGCCCGCCGCCTGGAAAAGCCTTGGCACCACGGCCGACTGCCCAATAAAGAAGTCGTTCGTCCCCTGAATGACCGGACGCCCGCCGGCAAACGCGCGCACCACGCGGCGCGTGTCCAGGTCGGGCACCAGCTTGCGCGCGCCGGTCAGCAGCGCGCTCACATCGCTCGCATAGGTCTGCGTGTCGCCCGGCTCGCGCACGGCGGCGGTCGCGGTGATCACGGTGTTGCCGTGCACGGTGCCCGTCACGATAACGCCCTTCGACACCGGCGTCGGCACGGGGTAGAGCGGCATGAGTGCGCGCGGTTCCTTGTCCAGCACCACGATGTTGCCCTGACGCCAGATCATCTGGAACTCTTCGGCACCCACCATATGCGAGATGTCGGCGGCACCGTTGCCCGCGGCGTTGATCAGGTAGCGGCAGCGCACGTCTCCGGCGGGCGTCGTCAACGTAAAGCGCGCGTCGTCGCCCGAGCCCGCAACTTCAATCGCTTCCACCGGCGCAGACCGCATAAACGTCACCCCGTTGGCCACGGCGTTCTCCAGCGCGGCGATGGCAACCTCAAACGGGTCAACGTAACCGGTCGAAGGGCACCATAGCGCGCACGTGGCCTGGGCACTGGCGCGCGGCTCTAATTCGTGGATGCGGTCGGGTCCGACGATCGACAGCTCGGGCACACCGTTGGCAAGGCCGTTGCACCGCAGCTGCTCCAGATGCGCCCGGTCTTCGTCGTTAAACCCCAGCACCATCGACCCGGTGCGGCGGAACAAAAAGCCTAGTTCCTGAGCCCACGTGCCATATAGCTCGCAACCACGGGCGTTGACCTGTGCCTTTACGGTGCCCGGCGCCGGATCGTAGCCGGCGTGCACCAGGCCGCCGTTGGCCTTCGACGCGCCCAGCGCGATGTCGTTGGTCGCCTCGACCACGAAAATGGAAAGGTCAAATCTCGCGAGCTGTCGCGCGATAGCGCATCCGGTGATGCCCGCGCCGACAATCGCGATATCAAACGTTTCTGCCACAGTGCCTCCCAGACAAGTTGACAGGCTGTCAATAAGACTATCCTACGGTCTGCACGCCCCCAGCGCGGCGGCAATGCGGCGAACAGCCACGCAACACCCGCCAACGGCAGGCGAGGGGAGACCCGGCAATGTCGAGAACCTCGTCTGCCGACAACTACGGCAACCGTTCGTCTCGATCTGTAACAGTTAGACGAGGATTCGGGTTACAGATGTTACAGATCGAGATGTTAGTCTGGCGGGTCCTCCGTTTGTCTCAGTCTGTAACATCTAGACCCGGATTCCGCTCCCACCTGTTACAGATTGAGATGTTTGTGTCCGCGCCAGCCCCGCCCCTAGCCGTGGTCCCATATAAACAAACCCCGTGGTAAACTTGACCGGACTGTAAATATTCCGAAAGGTACCCGTAATGTCCAAGTACATCTCCGAGCTCATGTCGCCGCAGCTTATGGGCGTCGTCTATGCCTTCGTTGGCTTTATCATCGCCCTGTATGTGCTGTCGGTCGTCTATGTGTTCATCGACGCTCGCCGCCGCGGCGCCAGCGCCTATGTGGCATGGGGCACCATCGCCCTTATCCCGTTTGTAGGCCTCATTGCCTACCTGGTCCTGCGCCCGCACTCCTACGCGTCCGACCGCGAGGAGCAGGAGCTGGACATGGCCCTGCGCGAGCGCCAGCTTGCCCAGTACGGCACCTGCCCGCAGTGCGGCGCGCCCATCGAGAAGGACTTCGTCGTCTGCCCGGTGTGCGACACCCAGGTTCGCAACGTATGCCCCAGCTGCCATCGCCCGCTCGATGCGCACTGGAAGGTCTGCCCCTACTGCCGAACTCGCATTCAGTAACGCGTCCATCGCCGGGCCGGCCGCAAGCCACGGACACGCTGTAAGCCACGCGCGCCCCGCAGTCCCACCCCACACGATGAAGCATGCGTAGAAAATCGCCCGCCGTGCCATTAAGGTGCGGCGGGCGCTTGTATACCAAGGCAACCTGCCTATAATGATGCAAGTCAAAAACGCCGAGCGCATCGCACGCACTTGCATCAGGCATCCGAGAGGAGAAAACATACCCATGAAGGCACTCTACAATGACGGTTCGGTGGCCGAGCTCCCGCAGGACGAGGTCACGCACGTCATCCGCCACTCTGCCGCGCACATCATGGCGCAGGCCATCAAGCGCCTGTACCCCCAGGCCGACTTTGCCTACGGTCCCGCGACCGACAACGGCTTCTACTACGACGTCGACCTGCCCGAGGGCGTCAAGATCAGCGAGGACGACTTCCCCGCGATCGAGGCCGAGATGAAAAAGATCGTCAAGGAGAACCTCAAGTTCTCCGTGTACGAGAAGCCCCGCGCCGAGGCCATCGCCCTTATGGAGGAGCGCGGCGAGAAGTACAAGGTCGAGCACATCGGCGACCTGGACGACGACGCCCGCATCACCTTCTACCAGCAGGGCGACTACATCGACATGTGCGTCGGCCCCCACATCTGCTACACCAAGGCGCTGAAGGCCTTTAAGCTCACCGGCGTCTCGGGCGCCTACTGGAAGGGCGACAAGGACAACAAGATGCTCACCCGCATCAACGGCGTCGCCTTTGCCACCAAGGAAGAGCTCGACGAGCATATGCACATGCTGGAGGAGGCCAAGAAGCGCGACCACCGCAAGATCGGCCGCGAGATGGACCTCTTTATGATGCGCGACGAGGCCCCCGGCTTCCCGTTCTTCCTGCCCAACGGCATGATCCTTAAGAACACGCTGCTGGACTACTGGCGCGAGATTCACCACAAGGCCGGCTACGTGGAGATCTCCACGCCGCTCATCATGAACAAGCAGCTGTGGAAGACCAGTGGCCACTGGGACCACTACAAGGACAACATGTACTCCACCGTCATCGACGACGAAGAGTACTGCATTAAGCCCATGAACTGCCCGGGCGGCGTGCTGGTGTACGCCTCCAAGCCGCACTCTTACCGCGAGCTGCCCATCCGCGCCGGCGAGATTGGCCTGGTGCACCGCCACGAGCTGCGCGGCGCCCTGCACGGCCTGTTCCGCGTGCGCTGCTTTAACCAGGACGACGCCCACCTGTTTGTGCGTCCCGACCAGCTGACCGACGAGATCGTGGGCGTGGTCAACCTCATCGACTCCGTGTACCAGAAGTTTGGCTTTAAGTACCACGTTGAGCTTTCCACCCGCCCCGAGGACTCCATGGGTTCGGACGAGGACTGGGCGCGCGCCGAGGAGGGCCTGCGCACCGCTCTGGAGAAGCTGGGCATGGACTACGAGGTCAACGAGGGCGACGGCGCCTTCTACGGCCCCAAGATCGACTTCCACCTGGAGGACTCGCTCGGCCGTACCTGGCAGTGCG
>URRN01000116.1 GCA_900550185.1 uncultured Collinsella sp. | reverse complement strand
GCCCTTCTTATATTCACTATCTGGATACCATCGAGGAACTGGAACGCCGCGGCGTTCGGGTAAAGGTTTCGGACATCAGCGATGCGCTGAACTTGCCGCGCCCCGGCGTTACGCGCACGGTCAAAGAGATGGAGGATAAAGGCTACCTGAAAAAAATCGCATCGGAGCAGGATGGCCGCGTGACCTACCTTTCTATTACGGAAAGCGGCCGCCAGCTTTCGCAGGTGCACAACACCGAGTTCTTTGCGCAGCTGGCGCCGCTTGTGGCTGACATTTCGGATGCGGATGCAGCCTGCACGGTCCAGACGATTGAAAAGATATACAAAATCATGTCGGAAAGGAAAAATTCACTTGAACACAGATAAAACAGATTTTACGCAAGGGAGCATTTTAAAAAAACTTTCCCTTTTTATGCTGCCGGTACTCGGAGCTTTGGTGCTGCAGGCGGCATATGGCGCGGTTGACCTGCTGGTGGTGGGGCACTTTGGCTCCACGGCGGGGCTTTCGGCGGTTTCTACCGGCAGCCAGCTGCTGAACCTGGTCACCTTTGTGGTAACGCAGCTTGCCATGGGCGTTACGGTTTTGATCGCCCGCTATATTGGTGAGAAGAAACCCCAGCAGATCGGGGCGGTGCTTGGCGGTGCCGCGGTGGTGTTTGCCATTATGTCCGTGGTTCTGTTTATTTTGCTGGTCGCATTTGCACGGCCCATTGCGGTGCTGATGCAGGCTCCGGAGGAAGCCATTGGCCTTACCGCAAGCTACATCCGCATCTGCGGCAGCGGTATTTTCTTTATTGTGGCATACAACCTGATGGCCGCCATCTTCCGCGGTCTGGGCGATTCGCGCTCGCCCATGTATGTGATCGGCGTGGCGTGCATCATCAACATCGCGCTCGATTTTCTGTTTATCGGCCACATGGGGCTCGGCCCCGTGGGCGCGGCGCTCGGCACGGTGACCGCGCAGACGGCCAGCGTTGCCCTCGCGCTCGTGTGGCTCAAGAGCCGCCGCACGAACATCCACGTTAAGCGCAGCGACCTGCGCCCGCAGCCCGAGGTGCTCGGTAGCATTCTTAAGATCGGCGTGCCCGTGGCCGTGCAGGACGGCTGCATCCAGGTGGCGTTTATGTTCATCACCGTCATCGCCAACCACCGCGGTCTGGTCGACGCCGCCGCCGTGGGCCTGGTCGAAAAGATGATCAGCTTTTTGTTCATTGTGCCGAGTTCCATGGGCGCTACCGTCAGCGCGCTCACGGCGCAAAATGCCGGCGCGGGCAAGGGCGATCGCGCGCGTCAGGTACTCAAGGACGCCATGACCATCTCGGTGGTGTACGGCTGCCTGATCACGGTGCTGATGTGGCTGGTGGCGCCGGCGTTTATCGGCTTTTTTGCCAAGGACGCTGCAGTAGTCGCCGCCGGTACCGGCTATATGCGCAGCTATATTTTCGACGCGATCTTTGCCGGCATCCACATTTGCTTTAGCGGCTTTTTCGCTGCGTATGGCAAGAGCTACATTGGCTTTGCGCACAACGTGCTGGCCGTGGTGCTCATTCGCGTGCCCGGCGCATGGCTGCTGTCGAACGCCTATTCCGACACGCTGTTCCCCATGGGCATCGCCTCACCGTGCGGGTCGATTCTGTCGGCGGGCATCTGCGTGATTGCATTTACCGTGCTCAACCGGCGCGGGGCTTTTGACAAGCTGGTGGCGTAGCGGGGCGACGCGGGCCTAGCGCCTCTCCCCTGTTTTTACCGAAAGGAGTGGTCCTGTGACCGACATGCCAAGTGAACACACCGAGGGCCTGCTCCGCATTGGCGAGGTGGCGCGCCTGCTCAATTTAAGCGTGGGCACACTGCGTCATTACGAGCAGATGGGGCTGTTGGAGCCGGCATATGTCGATCCGGCAAGTGGGTACCGCTACTACGGATCGCGGCAGCTCTCCACCCTCAACACCATCGGCAACCTGCGCGTTCTCGACTTGCCGCTGGCGCAGATTCGCGAGTTTGTCACTACGCGCGATATGGATTTGATACAACGGCAACTGACCAAGCAACAGGAGTTAATTGAGCACAGGCGGCGTGAGTTGGAGCGCATGTCGCGCAAGATTGACCAGCGGCTTGCCTTGCTTCATGGCGCTTTGAATGCTGATCTCGACACCATTAGCGAAATCGAGGAACCCGAACTTCGCTGCGCCACGCTGCACGAGCGCGTCAATCCCACCGACGCCTATTCGCTGGGATGGCATATCCGCCAGCTTCAGCAGGGGCAGCACGAAACCTTTGCCTATCTGGGCAATCTGGGTGTGGGCATCGCGCCCGAACGCCTCGCCGCCGGCGACTTTGATGGCTACGACGAGGTCTTCCTGCTGCTCGATGACACCGATGATTACTTGGGCGACGTTGAGACGCGACCTGCCGCGCGCTGCCTGACCATAAGCTTCCGCGGCACGCACGGGCAAGCAGCCCCGCGCTATAAGCAGCTGCTCGGCTATATGCGCGAGCACAACCTGGCGCCCACCGGGCCTTCGCGCGAGATCGCCCTTATCGACGACATCATCAGCGACGACCCGGCAACCTACGTAACGCAGATCACGGTGCCGGTTGCCCCAGCAAAGTAAGAACCGCCCGGAAGGCATCGTGCTTCCGGGCGGATCTTCACTTTGGTTATCGATGCGCTAAGCCCGGGGCACCTCGCCAGTAGCCAAGATCCGCTCGAGCGCATCCTCGTCCAGTACGGGCACACCCAACTGCTCGGCCTTGGTGAGCTTGGAACCCGCCTTGGGGCCGGCGACCAGATAGCTCGTCTTCTTTGACACGCTACCCGAAACCTTGGCGCCGAGCACCTTGAGCGCCGCGCCCGCCTCGTCGCGAGTGCGGTTGACGAGCGTGCCGGTGAGCACGAAGGTCAGACCCGCAAGCGGCTGTGCGTCGGCGAGCTCGCCCGCCACGCCAGCGTCGGCCGCGGCTTGCGCGTGCGCGGCGCCCAAGTCGACCTCGAGCGACAGACCAGCCTGGCGCAAGCGCTCCAGCACGGCGAGGTTTTCGGGCACGGCCAGGAACTGTTTGACGCTCGCCGCAATCTTGGGACCGATGCCCTCGCACTCGGCAATATCCTCTTCGCTCGCCAAGATGAGCTTGTCGATCGACAGAAACCGCTCGGCGATGACCTCGCCCACGCTCTTGCCCACATGACGGATGCCCAGGGCAAACAGCACACGCCCGAGTGGCTGGCTCTTGGACTTGTTGAGCTCGGCGATGATTTTCTCGGCCGTCTTAAGGCCTACCGGAATGGGATCGCCCTTCTTAACGCCCTTTTTGCTGTTGGAGCTGGCGTACACGCGCCCCGTGTCCAGGCCGGCGATGTCGTCGACCGTGAGCTGGTAGAAGTCCGCGACGTCGTGAATCAGCCCGGCGGCGATCATCTTGTCGACGATCTCGTCGCCCAGGCCGTCGACGTCCATGCAGCCGCGGCTCACCCAGTGGAGCAGGCGCTCCTTGAGCTGTGCGGGGCAGTCGATGGACACGCAGCGGTAGGCCACCTCGCCATCCTCGTGAACCACGGGGCTGCCGCACACGGGGCAGACCTCGGGCATGTGCCAGTCGACCGAATCGGCCGGGCGCTTGTCGAGCACCGGGCCCACGACCTCGGGGATTACGTCGCCCGCCTTGTGCACGATGATAGTGTCGCCCTCGCGCACGTTCTTGCGGCGGATCTCGTCGATGTTGTGCAGCGTGGCGCGCGCGATGGTGGAGCCGGCGACCGTCACCGGGTCGAACTCGGCGACCGGCGTGAGCACGCCGGTGCGACCCACCTGGATGCGAATCTCGCGCAGGACGGTCTGCTTTTCCTCGGGCGGGAACTTAAAGGCGATGGCCCAACGCGGCGCGCGGGCGGTAAAGCCCAGGTCGAGCTGCTGTTGGAAGCTGTCGACCTTTACGACCACGCCGTCGATGTCGTAGTCCAGGTCGCCGCGATGCTCAAGCGCCTGGGCACAGAACTCGTGAACCTCAGCCGGTGTGGCGCAACGGGCAACGTTGGGGTTGACGCTAAAGCCGGCGCTACGCAGCCAGTCCAGAAACTCGCGCTGGCTGTGGACGTGCAGCGGATCGGTATCGGCGATGGCATAGATAAAGGTGGCCAGGTCGCGGCGCGCCGTGACCTTGGGGTCTTTTTGGCGCAGGGATCCTGCAGCGGCGTTGCGCGGGTTGGCAAAGGGGTCGCGCCCTTCGGCATCGGCCTCTTCATTCAGACGAACAAAGCTGCCCTTGGGCATGTACACCTCGCCGCGTACCTCAATGGTACGCTCGCGGTCGGCGCCCATGTGGGCGAGCGCCGGCTCGGACAGGTGCATGGGCACATCCTTGATGGTACGGACATTGAGCGACACATCCTCGCCCGTGGTGCCGTCGCCGCGCGTGGCGGCGCGCACAAAGGTGCCGTTTTGATAGGTAAGCGCCACGCCCAGACCGTCGATCTTAAGCTCGCAGGTATAGGTGACGCTGCCGGCACCGAGCGCATCCTCGGCGCGCTGGAGCCACGCGTCAAGTTCGTCCAGATCCATAGCATCGTCCATGGAATACATGCGCGCCATATGTGTGACCGGTGTAAACTGCTCGCTCACGTAGCCGCCCACGCGCTGGGTATAGCTGTCGGGCGTCACCAGGTCGGGGTAGGTCGCCTCGATCTGCTGCAGCTCAACGAGCATTTTGTCAAAGGCGGCGTCCGTGATCTCGGGCGCATCGAGCATGTAGTAGCGATAGGCGTGGTAATCGAGCTCGTGGCGCAGCTCGGCCGCACGCGCTGCCGCCTGGGCACGAGCATCGGCCGGTGCAGCGGTATCCGTGCTCGCGGGCGTTTCGGTATCGATGTCCACGCCGTCACCAAACAGGCTCGATTGCTCCATAGCGGCACTCCTTCGCTCGATTTCAAACGGATACTAGAGTACCACCGGTCACCATGGCGCCGAATAACCCTTTCGAACCGCACCGAATCGGCAGCCGGCGGGCCGGGGTGGATCGCGCGATCAAACCATGACCTTGTCGTTTCTAAATGATCCGTTTTCCTCCGTCCCCAACGGATCAATAAGAAAAGAGGGGCTGTCCCGCGTTGATGAGACAGCCCCTCTGGCTTCGATATGTGCGATACGGCTCGTTAGTAACCCTGGCCGTAGCCCTGGCCCTGGCCCTGCTGGCCTAGCAGCTCCTCCAGGTACTGGCGCAGCTGCTCGTCGGTAATACCGCCGTTGCCGGTGTCGGTCGAACTGTCGTCCTGCTGCTGGTTCTGCAGCTCCTCATCGGAGCCCAGCTCGACGGTGACCTTCTTCTCTTCCTTGCCGCGCATGAGCGTGATTTCGACCTTCTCGCCCACCTCGTGGCTGCGTAGTGCGATGATCAGGCCATCGGCGCTCGTAATCTCGTCGTCGCCCAGCTTGGTAATGACATCGCCCTCTTGGATACCGGCCTTGGCAGCAGGACCGTCCTCGACGACGCTCGCCACATACGCGCCGCTATCGGTGCTCAGCTTGTTGGTACGGGCGTTGAGCGCGTTGACGCTCGAAAGCGTGGCGCCCATGTACGGATGCACCGGCGTCTTACCGTCGATAATCTGGTCGGCAATGTTCTTGGCGTAGTTAACCGGAATGGCAAAGCCCACGCCCGAGCTGGAGCCCGAATAGCTCTCGATGAGCGAGTTAATACCCACGAGCTCGCCGTTGTCGTTAACGAGCGCGCCGCCGGAGTTGCCCGGGTTGATGGCGGCATCGGTCTGGATCATGTTGGCATAGATGGTATTGCCGCTGGTAGAGCTCATGGCCGTAGAGCGGTAGAGCGCCGAGACAATACCGGTGGAGACAGACTGCTCGTTGCCAAACGGCGAGCCGATCGCCATGACCCACTCGCCCACGTTGAGCTTAGAGGAATCACCAATCTCAATCGGCGTGAGCTTGGAGGCGTCGGCGTCCTTGAGCTTGATGACGGCTAGGTCGCTCGAAGCATCGTTGCCCACGAACTCGGCCTCGTAGGTGGTGCCGTCGTCCATGGTCACCACGTACTGGTCGTAACCATCGACCACGTGGTTGTTGGTGAGGATATGGCCCTCGGTATCGAGCACAACGCCCGAACCGACGCTGCCCGAGCTATCCGGCTCATCGGCAGACTGCGAAAGCGAGCCATTCTGGCTGCCGCTCGAAGTGGCAGTAATGGAAACCACGGAGGGCAATGCCTTGGCAGAAACGGCCTCGGCCAACGTGGTGTCCTCGGAGTCGATCGTGATCTTTTGCGTCGATGAACCCGAAGCACCCGCCGTCACGGCATTCTTGCCGCCACCGATATCGAGCGTGCCGCTCATAATGAGCGCGATGACCAACAGGGCGCCGCAGGCGCAGCCGGCGAGCGCTGTAATGAAAATCGGCAGCTTTTTGGTCTTGGTCTTGACCACCGTGTGCTTGTTTACGAC
>URRN01000115.1 GCA_900550185.1 uncultured Collinsella sp. | reverse complement strand
TGCTATCGCATGGCATACGGTCCGGATCCTTTCAGCGCGGGCTCGTTTTGTTCACCCAAACGCTAGCACATCGGACGTGGCACAGGCATGACTTTCGTCCATCGCCGCCCTCGCCCCTATCTAAACATGTACATCAGCCTCCAAACATGTCATTTTTTGTCGGTTTTGGAGGCTGACGTACATGTTTTGGAGCGGGGCCGTACGCGATCAGAATTGCGCCTGCACTCCGTCCACCACAAAGTTCGCCGCACTCAACAATTTTGAACTTTCTACGCAGTTCATCGGCCAAAAAATAACCCTCGGCATACTTACCCGCTGCACGATGTTACTCTAGTTGCATTTGGCTAACTAAGCGGCTGCCGAGGACCCCGCCCGGCACCGTTACGGCATAGGAGGTTTCATGTTCGAGAAGCGGCTCTTCTCCCTGGTTCCGCAGGCAACGCCCTACATTATGGCAAGCGTCCTGTTTAAGTGGATCGCGCTCATGGCAAACATCACGGTGATGTGGGTGCTTGCGCGCATCTTGGGCGGCATCGTCACGGACGGTCTTTCCGCCGCGCTCGCCGTCGACGCCCTCGCACAGACGGCCTTGCCGCTCGCCGCCGCCATCATCGTGCGCGCCGCCTCCATCTACCTGGCCCAACGCGCCGGCGACAAGGCCGCGTTCGAGGCCGTCCGCCGCGTGCGCTCGCTCGTCTACGACAAGCTCACCGCACTCGGCCCCTCCTACACCGAGACCGTCCCCACCGCCGAGGCCGTCCAGACCAGCGTCGAGGGCGCCACGCAACTCCAGGTGTACTTTGGCGGTTACCTGCCGCAGCTCTTCTTTGCCGGCTTGGCACCCATCACGCTGTTTGTACTGCTTGTGGGCCAGGCGGGTCTTCCCGCCGCGCTGCTGCTCGCCTGCGTTCCGGTCATCCCCATCTCCATCATGATGGTCATGCGCAACGCCAAAAAGATCGGTGCCGAGTACTGGGGCAGCTATGTCGATCTGGGCGGCATGTTCCTGGAGGCCGTGCAGGGTCTCACCACCCTTAAGGTCTACCAGGCCGATCGCAGCTGGCACGAGCGCATCAACGCCGAGTCCGAGCGTTTCCGCACAGCGACCATGCGCCTGCTGGTGATGCAGCTGCGCTCCATTTGCGTTATGGACCTGGTCGTCTATATGGGCGCCGCGCTCGGCATTATCGTAGCCGTGCTGCAGCTCGCCACGGGCAAGATTGGCTTTGAGGCGGCCTTCCTCATCGTCTTTCTGTCGCAGGAGTTCTTTTTGCCCATGCGCCGCTTGGGTTCGCTGTTTCACACGGCCATGAACGGCATGGCGGCCTCACGACGCATGTTTGGCATCCTGGATACGCCCGAGCCCGAGCGCGGCGATGTTGAGCTTGACGGTCGCGGCGATATCGAGCTCGCGGGCGTGAGCTACGCATACGGTGACCGCACGGTGCTGGACAGCGCCAGCGCGACCATTGCGCACGGCTCGCTCGTGGCACTCGTGGGCGAAAGCGGCGGCGGCAAGTCCACGCTCGCAGGGATTATCGCGGGCCGCAAGGGTGCCTACCGTGGCAGCGTGCGCATCGGCGGCGTCGAGCTGCGCGATGTCACGGCCGCCTCACTCATGCGCGCCGTCACCCTGGTGCCCACCAACGGCTACCTGTTTGCCGGCACCTTGCGCGACAACCTGCTGCTCGCCCAGCCCAATGCCACCGATACCGAGCTTTTGCGCGCGCTCGACCGCACGCGCGTGGCGGCCTTTGTGCAGGCCAACGGCGGGCTCGACATGGTGATTAACGAGGGCGGCACCAACCTTTCGGGCGGCCAGCGCCAACGCGTGTGCATGGCCCGCGCCCTGCTGCACGACTCGCCGATCTATGTGTTTGACGAGGCTACGAGCAACGTCGATGCCGCAAGCGAAGCCGCGATCGGCGAGGTCATCGCGTCGCTTGCCGGCGGGCACACTGTAATTGTGGTGGCACACCGCCTGTCGACGATCGTAGACGCCGATCAGATCCTGGTGCTGGAGCGTGGCCGTATTGCCGAGCACGGGACTCACGGCGAGCTCTTGGCCACCGCGGGCGCCTATGCGCGCATGTGGAACAGCCAGGAGCAGCTCTCGGCATATGCGTATGCGGAGGGTGATGCCGAGGATGCCGGCGCGGTTGAGGCTGTTGACGGCAGCGCCGCCTGTACCGATGGCCTCAACGGTGCCGGCTCGTCTTCCGCTGCCGCGGCGCCTGACTCCGGCCGCGCCCGTCGCTCGGCGCCGTCCATCATGTGGCGCATGATGGGGCTCGTCCGACCGCTTGCCGGCTGGCTTGTGCTAGCCGTCGCGCTGGGCAGCATTGGCATGCTCACCGCCGCGTTCGTGCCGGCCTTTGGCGCCCTTGGCCTTATGGCCGCGCTGGGCCGCAACGCCTTGGGGCTTGGTCTTATCGCAGCATGCGCGGCCTGCGCCGCCTGCGGCATCGCACGCGGGCCGCTCCACTACGGCGAGCAGCTCTGCAACCATTACATCGCATTCCGCCTGCTCGCACACATTCGCGACCTGGTGTTTGGCGCCCTGCGCCGGCTCGCCCCCGCCAAGCTCGAGGGCCGCGGCAAGGGCGAGCTCGTGAGCCTGGTCACCTCGGATATCGAGCTGCTCGAGGTCTTCTACGCGCACACCATCTCGCCCATTGCCATCGCTCTGGTCTGCACCGTTGCGTTTGAGGGCTTTTTGCTGGCTGTGAGCCCCGAGCTCGCGGGCATCGCGCTCGTGGCCTACGCGGTCCTGGGCGTGCTGCTGCCTCTGGCTTCGGCCAAGGCATGCGGCACCACCGGCCGCCAGAGCCGCGAGGGCGCCGGTAAGCTGGGCGCCTTTGTGCTCGACAGTCTACGCGGCGCGTCCGAGACTATCCAATTTGCCGGTGGCGCCGATCGCAGCCGTGCCCTGGGCAAACTGACCGAGCAAGTCGGCGCCGTGGACGCGCGCCTCAAGCGCCGTCAGGCGGCCAGCGAGGCCGTAGCCGATGCGCTTATTCTTGCGGCCAATCTGGTGATGCTCGGGCGTGCGCTGCAGCTGGTGTCTGCGGGAACGATTGATTTTGCTGCAGCGTTTGTCGCCGTCTTTACCTTTGTGTCGTCGTTTGGCTCGGTGATGGCCGTGAGCCGCCTGGGCGCCTCACTGCAGGAGACGCTCGCCTCGGGCGCACGCGTGCTCGATTTGCTCGACGAGCGGCCCCAGTGCGCCGAGGTCGCCGATGGACAGGACGTTGAGTTTGCCGGCGCCGCAGCCGAGCATGTGAGCTTTAGCTATGCGGGCGGCGTGGACGCGGGCGGTGCGGGTGCCACAGAGCAGGCCGCGAACGACACCGCTGCGAGTCTCATCCTCGACGACGTGACCTGCACCTTTGCGCCCGGCACCATGACCTGCATCATGGGGCGCTCGGGCTCGGGCAAGTCGACGCTGCTTAAACTGCTCATGCGCTTTTGGGACCCCGCAGCCGGCACCATCACGGTGAGCGGCGTCGATGCCCGCCACATCAACACGGCGAGCCTGCGCAGCCACGAGGCCTATATGACCCAGGACACACATCTGTTCTGCGGCACCGTACGCGAGAATCTGCTGGTCGCGCACGCCAACGCCACCGATGCCGAGCTGCTCGACGCTTGCCGCTCCGCCTCACTCACCACGCTCATCGACCGTCTGCCGCAGGGACTCGACACGCCCGTTGCCGAGCTGGGCGACTCGCTTTCGGGCGGCGAGCGCCAGCGCATCGGCCTTGCGCGCATCTTCCTCAACGACGCACCCTTCATCTTGCTCGACGAACCCACCAGCGCACTCGATGCCCTCAACGAGGCGTCCGTGATGCAGGCGATCGACGAGCTCAAGCGCCGCGGCAAGACCATTGTGCTCGTGAGCCACCGTGCCAGCACCTGCGCGTTTGCCGATTTCTCGCTTTCGGTCGAGCACGGGAGGCTGAGCTAATGGCGCGCCCGGTCGACACACCGGAGCTGGCACGCAAGCGCGAGCGCGAGGCTCAAATGGTGTCGCAGATGATTGCGCTGTGGTGTCGTGGGCATCATGGCGGCGGGCATGCGGTCGAGCAGGCTGGCGACGATGAGCGTGTGCGCGTGAAGCTCGGCCTTCGGACCATTACGCTCTGCCCCACTTGCGCCGAACTGCAGAAATACGCCGTCGCGCGCATTGAGCGCTGCCCGCACATGGGTACCAAGACATTTTGCTCGGCCTGTCCTTCGCATTGTTACCGGCCTGCCATGCGCGAGAAGATCCGCGAGGTCATGCGCTGGTCAGGACCGCGCATGATCCGCTATCGCCCCATCACCGCCGTGAGACACGCAATGGTAACGGTGCAGGTCAAACGTGTGGCGGCACGAAGCAAGTAGTCGCCGGCGCCGACACGCGCCGCGCAACCTTTCCGATCGATTTCGACCCCCCCCGGCGTGCGCGGCGTGTTGAGAGTTGCACCATTACAATGGAGCGGATTCGCCAAATGCAAAGGAGTCGCCATGCCCGCATGCCCGCTGGTCGATTGCCACACCCATACTTCGTTTTCGGACGGCCATGCCTCGTTTGAGGACAACGTTCGCGCCGCTGCTGCGGCCGGCTGCCGCGTTATGGTCTCGACCGACCATCTCACCCTGCCCGCCAGCATGGACGCCAACTGCGAAGTGCAAGTTGTCGAGGGCAACCTGACGGCGCATCGCCTGGCATTTGAGGACGCCCGCAAGCTCGCCGCGCAAATCGCGCCGGAGCTCGAGCTCATCTATGGCTTTGAATGCGACTGGTACGAAGGTTGCGAGCCTTTGGTTGAGCGCTGGTCCGCGGGTGCCATAGTGCGCTTGGGCAGCGTGCATTGGATTGGCAACCCAGGCGATATCATGGCCGGCGCCGCGGGCACGGCGGGAACGGAGGACGTCGCTCGCCCCGATACGCCCGATTCGCGCTGCGGCTGGATCGATGACGACACCAACCTGCATGTTTGGGAAAACCTGGGGGTACACGGCGTGTGGGAGCGCTATGTCGACGACTGGTGCCGCGCCTGCGAGAGCCCGCTTAACTTTGATGTGATGGCCCACCCCGACCTGGTCATGCGCTTTTCGAAGGAAGGCTTTGCGCCCGATTTTGACCCCGCGCCGTTCTGGGAGCAGATGGCCGAGTGCGCTCACGACACGGGCCGCCGCGTTGAGATCTCGACGGCCGCACCGCGCAAGGGCTTGGACGACTACTATCCCGCGACTGGTCTTTTGCGTTGCTTCGCCCACGCCGAGGTACCCATCACCTTTGGCTCGGACGCGCACCGCGCCTGCGACATCTGCTGGAATATCCGCGAGGCGCATGCCCACGCCTACGACTGCGGTTATCGAACCTTCGACATCCCCCACGCCACCGGCGAATGGGAACCCACACCCCTCGCCTAACTGGTCGTTTAAGAACGTCCCCAATGACTAGTGGCGGCGGGCGTTGAGTTCGCCGGCCAGCTCGTCGAGGGTGATGCCGTAGCGCTCGAGCGTCACGAGCAGGTGGTAGACCAGGTCGCCGGCCTCGTAGCGAATGTGATCGTGGTCGTTATCCTTGCAGGCCATGATGACCTCGCTCGCCTCCTCGGCAAGCTTCTTGAGCAGTTCGTCCTCGACGTCGGTCAGCAGACGGGCGGTATAGCTCTCCTGTGGCGACGCATCGCGACGACCGTGAATCACCTCGGCCAGTCCCGTCAGCGTCTCGCCGATATTTCCCGGCTGCACGTTAGCTGTTCTGACTCCCATGGTTATTTCCTCTCGTTACTGCAGCGTAAAGTAGGTACTGGTCTCATCGAACCGAGGCTTTGCACCCTTTTTCTCAAAGAACTCGACGATGACGGCATGGGCCTCATCAAGCCTTTCCTTCTCGGCCTCGAGCCAAAGCGACTGCGCCCCGCAGGCATCAGTCAGGTGCACGCGGCATGGCACGCCCGCGCGGAGGAGCTCGGTGTTGCAGTCGGCGACCTCGAACGGCGTCACAACTTTCATCGCACGCCCCCTTCCACGCGCTTAAAGAAGCAGGTACGGTTGCCGGTGTGGCAAGCCGGGCCCGGCGAGTCGACCTTGACCAGCAGCGTATCACTATCGCAGTCGGCCCAGAGTTCCTTGACCTCCTGCATATTGCCGCTCGTCGCGCCCTTGTTCCAGAGCTCCTGGCGGCTGCGGCTCCAAAACCACGTGGCACCGGTCTTGAGCGTCAGCCCCACCGACTCCTCGTTCATCCAAGCAACCATAAGCACCTCGCCGGTGTCATACTGCTGAACCACACAAGGAATCAGCCCCCTGGCGTCGTACGTTAGCTTTGAAGGATCGGTTATCTCTTCCATTTCTCTCCCCAATTTAAACCCCACAGGTCGGCGAGGGCTGCCCAGGCACCCGCAGTTTTAGAAGTCCAATCTCACAGGGATGCCCTGGCTGGCCATATATTCCTTTACTTGGCGAATGCTGAAGGTTCCAAAGTGAAAGACGCTCGCCGCCAGCACGGCGTCGGCC
>URRN01000114.1 GCA_900550185.1 uncultured Collinsella sp. | reverse complement strand
CACGTTCAAGACTCTTAATCCCAAGGTCCAGGGTTCGACCCCCTGACGGCCCACCAAAGAACGCACAGGTCAGCGCTTCGGCGCTGACCTTTTTTGTTTGCCGAGAAGCCAAATCATAACCGTCCGTTACCGTTCGTGTTTTACGCCCCCTGCCGTTTATGCGCGGCAGGGGGCGTTTTATGCATTTTGCAGGTAGTGGACCTAGAAAATGCAATTTAGAGCGTTTCGGCACCCAGACCGGTGCCATTAAAACCGCCGTCCGCGCCGCCGCCCTCGACGATCTGCAGGGCGCGCCCGACCTGCCTGGCGGCCTTCTCGCGCTCCGCGAGGCCCGGTTTGATGTAATGGCGGTAATCTGTCCCCAGGTCCGTATGTCCGTGCAGGTCCATGATGCTCAGCGGGTCGACCTCGGTCGCCGCCATGATGGTCTCGGACGTGTGGCGCAGGGCCTTGGGAGGGATATACCGCAGGTCATGGCGCACGCACATGCGCCGCCACGCGCGCACGAGGTTATCGCCGCGCATGTTCACGATGCGCTGTTCGCTCCACTCCCGCACCTGCTCCGTAACCGAAGTGCCGCCCTCGACGGTTATGCTCGGGCGCAGCTCGTCCATGATCTGGTGCAGGCGCTCGCGGCCTGCCAATAAAACCGGCACGGTGCGCACGGAATGGGCGTTCTTGGTCTCCTTCACGCCGTCCTCGTCCGTGTACGCTCGACAGACCTCGATGTACTCCGAGACGGTCGGCTGGCCCGTGGCGAAGTCGTAGGTCGTGGTGACCTTGAGGTCGCACGGGCGCACCGCCAGTGCCTCCTCCTTGCGCAGGCCGCTCAGGCCCAGAATCAAGTAGGCGTTCATGACCAGGTCCGCGCGGTCGTCGCTGGCGGCGAGCCTGCGCAGCGCCTCTGCGGCCTCGGGGATGCTCCACGGCTCCACGGGCGCCTGCTTCGCTTTGGGCGCGATGACGCGCCGGCGGAAGGGCTCCGCCGTCACCCATCCGTCATCGAAGGCACGGCGCATGACGGCGCGAAGCGTGGTCTTGGTCTTTGCCGGCGCACCCGAGCGCTCGATGCAGCTTCGCATCATGTCGTGGGTTATCTCGGAGATGTCGATGCTCCCCAGGACGGGGGAGATGTAGTTGCACATCTGCCCGTCGTACTCGCGCAGGCTCGCGCGGGAGCGCGGCTTGCCGCGGTTGCTGGGGGAGTCGCGGAAAACTCCCCAGTAGTACATGTCGAGCGTCACGCCCGCGTGCGCCGCCTGGGACACACCTAGCTCCTGCGCGAGCTGGGCGATGGCGATATCGGCCTCGGTCTCGGTGCCGTATACGGTGCGCGACACGCGGCGCACGTGGCCGTCCGCGCGGAAGCCCGCCTGCACGCGGATCACCCACTTGCCGGGCGCGACCTCGCGCTTGGAGCCGAGTTTTGACCTTGAAGTATCGTTGGCTGACATATAATGGTCCTGCCTTTCCCTTTTGCCGGAGGGCATATGCCCCGTGCGGATCCGCCAAGATTGCCGCGCGGGGCTTTTTTGTTTGCGTTGAGGCCGGCTACGCGACTGCGCGGCGCTTGGGCCTGCCCGAGCGGGGCGTGTCGGTCAGACGCGCCGCTATGCTCTCCACGGTCACGTAGGTACGGCGGCCCTTGCGGTAGCCCGTAAGGATCCCCGAGTCGAGCATGTGGGTGATCCTGCCGGGGGAGACGGAGAGCCTGCGCGCGGCTTCGGCCGCCGAGACCGTCTCGCCCTCCACGATGTACCCCTCGTCCGTGGAGAAGGCGACCATCATGGAGAGCCCGCCGTCTGCGGGCTCGATGAACTCGGGCTCGGGCACGGCAAGACCGTCCTTCACGAGCGCGGCCACGTAGGTGCTCGCCGCGTCCACGGACTGCTCGGCGGCCTCGGCAATCGTGTCGCCGCAGGTGAAGCATCCCGGCAGTGAGGGAAACTCCACGTCGTAGCCGCCGTTCTCGTCGGGTGTGAGCACCGCCTGGTAAACGTATGTCTTCATATCTTTCGACCCCCAAGGGGGCGGGGCTAGAGCCACCCCGCCGTCTTAGCTATTTTTCGGTACGTCCCTATCGGTATCTCCTTCTTGGAGGTGGGCACGCTGATCTGGATTCCTTCCTTTCGCGCGACCACGTGGCTGCCCTTGCCGGTGTAGAGCGTCCAACCCTCCTTCTTGAACCGCTTGAGCACCTGCGCGGGCTCCTGCTCCTTGGGCATCTCTCCTCCTTTCGACAATTTAATTATAAACAGTTGATAGTTAGCAATCAAGTAAATTATCAAGTATTTATAGTTTTAAAATTGACCACACGGATCCGCCAAGATTGCCGCACGTGGTTTCTTTATGTCTGGAGCTGTCAAAGAATCTTTGACAGCTGAGGTGCCAGCTTGGGTTTTTTAGAAAAAATCGAAAAAACCTAGCCGCGCCGCGGGTCATAATCGTGATGAACACCATTCACGCTCCTGGAGGTACCCATGGATCGCTATAGCGTCGGCGCATACACGTACGAGGACGATTCCCCCGACACGATGATCTACGACGGGCTCACGGGCATCCCGTTGAGCTTGGGGTACGAACTCGTGTCGCAGGAGCGCGGGGACACCGTGAAGGTCATCGCCCTGGGCGTGAAGGACGACACCGCGGGCCCCGTCCCGTTTGCGACGCTCAGGCCGTGCGCGTACTCCCTGGCGTCCGAGTACGACGTGCGCGCCGTGAGGTGCCCGCAGACCGGGCAATGGGTCCTCATCGGGTACATGGGCGTCTAGAGGAAGCCCGCGATCTTCCCTCCGATGGAGAGGATGCCTGCTACCGGTCTCTCGTCTTTCTCGTCTAGTCAAACACGAGATATAGCTTCGTTGCGTTGCTGTTGTCTTGAAAGTAGTCATACATATAGCAGGCGCGGCATTGCCTTTCTTTGTATTCGGTAAGTTGCTTGTATACCTTAAGGTTGCTCGCGTTTATTTCTACGAGCGGCTCCTTTCCCGCCAAGATCCTAATATGGGGCTTTGCGGATGAACCCTTTGGTGTCGGGATTATCTCGAAGCTCGGTGTAAAGCGGAGATCTCCTATTGGTGGTGTTCCGGCAATCCAATTGTGTTCCGTAACGTTTATCCACACTTCGCTTGAGGTCTCATTGAGCTCGATTCCGGTTCGGTTTTGCCTGATTTCTGAAATTCTCGCTCTGTATCGTTCCTCCTTTATATGTAGTTCGTTCTCTTCTGAGAAGGGAACGGGCTCGGTTGTTATTTTTTGTCTTTCCCACCACTGCTTCAGGAGTCGCGGGTCCGCGGTCATGGTGACAAGTTCGGGAATCCCCGCGGAGTACATTCCGATCTTCTTAACTTTGACCTGAACCTTAAATCCGGCTGCGACCATTTCCTTGAGAAAGCCTAGGCATGACGGCGTGAGCCCAAATGTGCGACCTTTATAGGCAAGAGGCGTGTCCCCAAATGCGCCGCTATCAGTGGTCGTCCCGGTCGACTTGCTGTGAATAACCGTGTCAAATCCGAGCGGGGCCACGTAAAACACCGCTCCTTTTTTGACCCCTTTAAACACGGCGCCGAGATACGTGTAAATGACTTTCTCAGTATCGCCGTCGATGTCTATGACGCGCGCGGCGGGGTGTCTGCCATTTCGTGCGGACATGGCGGCAGAGTCGGACACGCCTTCCGTGGAAGGAGCGCACGCACTTGTCGACGCTCCATTGCTCGTAAAAATCGCTTTAACTAATGAGCTGAAAAGGCCCATGGGTACCTCCTGACCCTTGCTACGCGGACCTTACTTGATTCGCTTCCAGCCTTTCGCCTTCAGGCGCTGCAGCTTGATTTTGGGACAGCTCGGCCTGGTCGCGTGCCGTCTCCAGGATCTTTGAGCGCCTCTTCTCGGTGCTCTGTCGGTAGCAGGTGATCAGCTCGCCCTCTTCTGGCGTCTGGTTTTGCTGGGTCTCCATTGGTGACCAGTCCCTGCCACCTAAAGTGTCTAGCGAGCATTCGAGAGCGTCAGCAATTCTCCAAGCCGCATCAAATGCCATGCTGCGGCGGCCTTGCTCGTATTCCGTGTAGCGGCTTGTCTCAAATCCAGCAAATTCCGCAAATGCTGCGGCGCTTTTGAAGCCGGCGGACTTCCTGAGCAACTGTATGTTCTTGCCGATTCGTTTCCTAAGAGTGTCTTCTGTCATTGGGCCTCCTCCCATCATTACCTAAGAAATTAAGGCAAAGCGCCAAAGTTTTCAATCAAATACTGAAATCTTTGTTGACAATTAGGCATAGAGCCGTAACAATGAATACAGAAATTAGGCAGAGAGCCAAAAACATCTTCTATATAGAAGATGTTACGGCTGAGGTTGACAGTGCTCAACCTCAGCCCTCTCGTTCTCGAAGATGAAAGGAGTTGCCAATGGTGTTTAGCAAGGAAGAGATGTCCGCATGTCTTCGTGAACTTCGTGCACGTAAACGCGTCACTCAACAGGAGGTCGCTGACGCTGTCGGAGTGGATGCCACGAGCATCTATAACTACGAGAACGGTCGCACGGCGCCGACTTTTGAAATCGCTTGGCGCCTTGCTGATTTTTATAACGTCTCGCTTGACCGCTTGGGCGGACGGAACACGGACGAGGCCGCGTAGGGATGGGGGAAGAGATGGGAGGCAAGAAGATGGGCGAGTTCGTATTGGAGGGCAGGTGCCCCGAGGCCATGGAGCTCGCGGAGAAGGCGAGGGAGGCTTCGGAGCACCTGCAGGCGGCCGCCGAGATCCTCGAGGATCTCGGCGAGGTGGAGCTCACCTACGAGCTCATCGCGTGCGGTAGCCCGTCCCACAGTGGGGGCAGCGCATCGATTCCGGTCGGAGAGTGAAGCTCCGGCCGCAGACTTGGCAGCGGGCTTCGTAGCCCTCGGTTGCAATGACGCGCTCGATTCCGCTGGTGAAGATGCGGCCTAGGTTTCTCTCATTGAGTTTGACCTTCGGTTTTGACATGTAATCACCTCCTTTCGCGTAAAGGGATGAACGCAAAGGAGTTTACGGGTTCGTGGGGACACGGAGATGAATGAGATCAGACGGCTCCGCAAGAAGGCGGGACTCTCGCAGTTCAAGCTTGCGGTGAAGGCGGGCGTGACCGAGACGACGGTACGGAACTGGGAGCGCCGGGGGATAGCCGACGCGAAGTACGGGGCGGCCAAGCGGCTCGCGAGGGCGCTGGGCGTGCCCATGGAGGATCTGGAGGAAGAGGAATGACCCGGGCGCTGCTCGCCTCGGCCGTCGTGATGGACGCCGCGGGGTGGATGTGCACCGCGCAGGGGGCCTACGGCTTGGCGCGGATGTGCTTCTCGGCCGCTGTGCCGTTCATCGCGGCGTGGGTGCTCGCCTCGCTCCGGGGCTGACGGCGGGCCCGCCCCCGTCGCGCCACGGGTTCCGTACCGCCCCCATTCCGCGGGGCCCGTGGCGCGACGGGGCCGGACTCCCTACATCCGGCCCATAGGGTGTCCGCCGCCGACTTGGCGGGGCGGCGGCACCGCTCCCTTTGGCGGGGGAGCGCCCTCCGGCTGCATCTATCGGTGCGGCCCTCCGGCAAGGGAATGGCTCAAAGAATGAAAGGAGAAGGCCATGTGGATGTCTATAGCCAAGGGCGCGCGTTACGCCTGCTGCGACTCCGTGACTTTTCGCGCGATGGTCATGCAGGGCGTGATACCGCGCTATCCGTCGCTCAACCCCAACAGCTCGCGCGAGGTGGTGAGCAGCGAGGACATCGACGCCGCCATCAAGGCACGCGGCGCGGTGCCGGCGCTGCCCTCGCCCGACTGCGTGCCCGCTCGCCGTCCGAGGCGGGTGGCGTGATGGTCGACCTTATCTGGGATGCCGGCTGCAGGCTCGGCGAGTGGTGGAACACGCTGCCCGAGCGCGTGCGCAGCGTCGTGTGCGCCGTGGCGCTCGTCGGCCTGATCGCCGTCGCGGGAGCCATCGAGGGGACCGCCCCGAGCGGGATGTACTACTAGTCAGGAGGATATGGCATGCAGTTTGAGAAGAGGCAGGTTCGCCTGGGCGACATCCGCCCGAGCGGACAGAACCCGCGCGAGGACTTCGGCGACATCGGCGCCCTGGCCCGCAGCATCGAGGCGACCGGCGGAGAGCCGCTGAACCCGCCCGTGATGGTGGCGGACGGCAACGTCTACCGAATCGTGGACGGCGAGCGCCGCTACCGCGCGCTGTCGTCCATCTACGGCGAGGACCGCGAGGTGACCGCACTGGTGGCGGAGAGCATGGACGAGGCCAACGAGCTCGTGGCCATGCTCGCCACCGACGACAAGCGCCAGCTGACCGAGGCCGAGCGCGCCCGAGGCGTGCAGCAGATGCTCGTACTGGGCATCGACGAGCAGCGCATCGAGCGCGCGAGCCGCGCCACCGCCGGGCAGATCCGCGCGGCGCGCCGTCTGCGCGGGCGCATCGACGCCGGCGTGCAGGTGACGCTCGATTCGGTGTCGTGCGATCGCAACATCGTCAACCTGTTCTCCACGTTGGAGAAGGAGGGCGGCTTCGACCTGACCGAGCAGTCGA
>URRN01000113.1 GCA_900550185.1 uncultured Collinsella sp. | reverse complement strand
TCGAGGCCCTCTCGTAGCAGGTTGATGCCGACGATGACGTCGATCTTGCCTTCACGCAGTTCACGCAGCAGTTCGACACGACGCAAGGTGTCCACATCGGAATGCAGATATTCGACTTTGATGCCGCGTTCCAGCAGATAGTCGGTCAGATCCTCGGCCATTTTCTTAGTGAGCGTGGTGACCAGCGCACGTTCGTTCCTTGCCACGCGGTCTTTGATTTCGGCAAGCAGGTCATCGATCTGCCCTTCCACCGGCCGCACGTCGATCTGCGGATCGACTAGTCCGGTCGGACGTATGATCTGTTCGACCACGCCGTCGCTCAAACCGAGTTCGTAATCGCCGGGCGTTGCCGACAGGTACACCGTCTGACCGACGCGTTCCTGGAACTCCGGCCATTTGAGCGGTCGATTGTCCATTGCCGACGGCAGGCGGAAACCGTGTTCGACCAGCGTGCGTTTGCGGCTCGCGTCGCCTTCGTACATGGCACCGATCTGCGGCACGGTGACATGTGATTCGTCGATGACGAGCAGGAAATCATCGGGGAAAAAGTCAAGCAGCGTGTGCGGAGGCGTGCCCGGCGCGCGTCCGTCGAAATGCCGCGAATAGTTCTCCACGCCGGAGCATGTGCCGACCTGCGAGAGCATTTCCAGATCGTATGTGGTGCGCATGGTGAGACGCTGCGCTTCAAGTTCCTTGCCTTGCTTATGCAATTCGGCGGTACGCTCGTCAAGTTCCTGTTGGATGGTTTTGAGCGCCCGTTCCATACGTTCCGGTCCGGCAACGTAATGCGAGGCCGGGAAGATGTGCACCTGCGATTCGTGCGCGATCACGTCGCCGGTCAGCGGATGCAGCGTGGAGATGCGGTCGATTTCGTCGCCGAAGAATTCGATGCGGATGGCCAGTTCCTCGTATACGGGGATGATCTCAACGGTGTCGCCGCGCACGCGGAATGTGCCTCGCGTGAAGGCGATGTCGTTGCGCTTGTATTGCATGTCCACGAATTTGCGCAGTAAATCGTCACGGTCGATCTGCTGGCCTTCCTGGAGGAACAGCATACGGCCAGCGTATTCTTCCGGCGTTCCCAAACCGTAGATGCAGGAGACGGTGGCCACGACCACGCAATCGCGACGGGTCAGAAGGTTCGCGGTGGCGGCGTGGCGCAATCGCTCCACATCGTCGTTGATGTTGGAATCCTTCTCGATGTAGGTGTCGGTCTGGGGAATGTACGCTTCCGGCTGGTAGTAGTCGTAGTAGGAAACGAAGTAGCTCACCGCATTGTCCGGCATGAGTTCGCGGAATTCGGCGCACAACTGCGCGGCGAGCGTCTTGTTCGGCTCGATGATAAGCGTCGGTCGCTGCAGACGTTCGATCAGCCACGCTGTAGTGGCGGTTTTGCCGGTGCCGGTGGCGCCCATGAGCACCACGTCGTTCTCGCCATTCTCGATGCGCGTGGCCAGCTCCTCGATGGCCTTCGGCTGGTCGCCTGAAGGCTTATATGGAGATTTGACCACAAACGGCTTGTTCACTCGTTCAATGTTGAATCCCATGGTTCCGTCTCGCTTCCTTACGCCACTGTTCCATCAGCCTATCAACACAGTCGAACATGTGTTCTACATCCTGGGATGAGTCAATCACCGCATCGGCTATGGATTCTCGTGCCGCACGCGTGGGCTGATGCGCGATACGTGCCTTCGCCTGTGCCTCACTCATGCCACGGGTGCGCATCATACGTTCCACACGCGTCTGTTCCGGTGCTTCGACTGTTACGATATGGTCGAAACGCATGGGTATGTCATCGATTACTTCCGCCAAAAGCGGAATATCATGTACGACCACGGCATCCGGATTCTTTTCGACCGCCTGCCGTTCCTCCGACAATGCAAGATCGTAGATCAACGGATGTTCGATATCGTCAAGGATTCTACGTTCGGATTCGGCATTCGGATCGGAGAAGACGTGTTCGGACATCCATCGCCGATTAAGACCACCTTGCGCGTTCATCGCATCCGGCCCGAAATGTTCCACGATTCGTTGCAGGCCCACGCTTCCGGGTTCCACGACTTTTCGGGCGAGCACATCATAATCGACAAGCGTCGCGCCCAGTTCACGCAGATGCGTAGCGACCGTGCTTTTGCCGGCGGCGATGCCTCCGGTCAACCCAATTCGAATCATCACAACCGCCATTGTAATGTTTGACGGACTCGCAACATACGCAAATGGCCCCGCACCTGATGGTGCGGGGCCATTTATCAGCGGTTTACGCGAATCAGTTTATTTTGATTCGTCGAAACTCACTTGCCGAGCAGCTGGTCGCGCAGAGCGGCGAGCTGGTCGGAATCGGCGAGGGTGCCGTTGGAGGTGTTGTCGGAGGAGTAGTTGGACACCTCTTCGACCTTCTCTTCCTTCGGAGCCTGGCCGTCTTCGGCTGCGGAAGCCTCGGCGTTCTCGAGTTCCTTGGCAACGAATTCCTTGTGCTGCTCCCACAGATCGTGAGCGGTGGCGTACTGGGACTCCCACTCCTCACGCTGCTTCTCGTAACCAGCGATCCACTCGTTGGTTGCCGGGTCGAAGCCTTCCGGATACTTGTAGTTGCCCTGCTCGTCGTACTCTGCCGGCATGCCGTACAGAGCCGGATCGAAGTCCTCGGAAGCCGGATCAACGGAGTCGTTGGCCTGCTTGAGGGACAGGGAGATGCGGCGACGGTCGAGATCGACGTCAATCACCTTGACGAAGACTTCCTCGCCCGGCTTGACGACGGTCTCCGGGTTCTCCACATGGCGGTTGGCCAGCTCGGAGATATGCACGAGGCCTTCGATGCCGTCTTCGACGGAGATGAAGACACCGAACTGAACGATCTTGGTGACCTTGCCCTTGACGATCTGGCCAGGAACGTGGGTGCGGGCGAAGCGCTGCCACGGATCTTCCTGGGTGGCCTTGAGGGACAGGGAGATGCGCTCACGATCGAGATCAACGTCAAGCACCTCGACGGTGACCTTGTCTCCGACCTTGACGACCTCGGACGGGTGATCGATGTGCTTCCAAGACAGCTCGGAAACGTGGATCAGGCCGTCAACACCGCCCAGATCGACGAACGCGCCGAAGTTGACGATGGAGGACACGACGCCTTCACGGATCTGGCCCTTCTTAAGCTGGGACAGGAAGGTCTCGCGCACTTCGGACTGGGTCTCCTCGAGGTACTGGCGACGGGAGAGGACCACGTTGTTGCGGTTCTTGTCGAGCTCGATGATCTTCGCTTCGATCTCGCGACCGATGTAGGGGGCGAGGTCGCGAACGCGACGCATCTCGACGAGGGAGGCGGGCAGGAAGCCGCGCAGACCGATGTCGAGGATCAGGCCGCCCTTGACAACCTCGATAACCTCGCCCTCGACGTTCTCGCCGGAGTTGAACTTCTCCTCGATGCGGTTCCAAGCACGCTCGTACTCGGCACGCTTCTTGGACAGGACCAGACGACCGTCCTTGTCCTCCTTCTGGAGAACCAGAGCCTCGATGGGATCACCGAGTGCAACGATGTCTGCAGGGTTAGCGTCCTTGCGGATGGACAGCTCGCGGACCGGGATAACGCCCTCGGACTTAAATCCGATGTCAACGAGCACCTCGTCATGCTCGATCTTAACGACAGTGCCGTTAACGAGATCGCCCTCATCAAAGTCGGTAATCGTACCGTCGATGAGGTTGTTCATCTCCTCCTCGTTGACATCGTCAAGAGAGAAAATGGACGAGTTCTGAATCTCACTCAAAGGTGGACCCCTTTCGAACTACGGGGCCCCGATTGCTAGGACCTACAGAAGGGTGCGACAAGCACACAACGTTTAGGAACACTCGGGAGCCGACAGATACTAATGTGACGCTTATGCAATCACGTTCGTATAGGTTACGGGGAAATCATTTCGATTTCAAGCGTGAACTGCGATTTTTTACTCGTATGGAGACTTTTTCGCAATCTTGTGAACGACTGTCTCCACAAGTTGACGATAAGCAGTGAAGCATACTGCTTTGGGGTAAAGTATCCCAGACATACGATTCTGGAACGATTTTTCGAGAAAGGTGCCCGCGTGCTCAAAGCAGTCGTTTTCGATATGGACGAGACGCTTCTTAGCATTAACCTCAATGCGTTCATCCTTCGCTATTTTAAGGATGTCTCATCGATGCTCGCGGATATCGGACGTCGCAGCCGCGGGGGCACGATGGCACGCCTCGGCACCATCCTGGTCGACCTCAACGCCAATCGCCGCAGCGGCACGGACAACCGCACCAATCTTGAGTTTTACCAAGAAGAGGTCAAGCGCCGATGCGGGATTTGCCTCTCCGATCCCCTCATCTACGAGGCGTTTACCTACTACGACCGCGAAGTTCTTCCGTACAAGAATGACGATGTCATCAACGCCCACGCCATGCCGGGCGCACACGCCGCGCTTCAGGCCGTACAGGACGCAGGACTACGCTGCGCGCTCTTTACCAACCCCAGCTTTCCGCAGGGGGCCATCGAGTGCCGCATGGGTTGGGGCGACCTGGCCGACGCCCCCTTTGAGCTCATCACGCACATGGGAAACACCACCCGCTGCAAGCCCGATGCCACCTACTATCTAGAGCAACTTCAGGTGATGGGACTCGAGCCACACGAGGTCCTTATGGTGGGCAACGACCCTAAGCGCGACTTCCCCAGTCCCGCCTGCGGTATTCAAACCGCCTATGTCGGCCAAGGAAAACCCGGCCGAGCCACCTGGCACGGAACCATGGAAGACTTCGCCCGCGATTTCAACGCCGTAGTAGAAGCCTTCTACGAACACCAAGTAGCCGACGAACTGTCATAGGACCCCTCGCTCCAAACAAAATAGCGCCGCAGGTTGAGCATAAGTCAGCGAAAACGCCCCTAAGCGAGCAATGTGCCTTGAAAGAGGAGGGCATAGGCCTTCTGGCCATGCCCGACGATTGAAAGGCAGATTGCCGCTTCGGGGCGTTTGCAGCGTCGACTGGTTACGCGGTTTGGTAAAACCGCGTAACTAGCACACTCGAGTCTTGCCGATCATGATGTTGAGAATCTCGACGTCGGTATCTTTCATGCCCACGCGGCCCACGTAGCCCATGCTGGCGATCGTCTGCTCGACGGTATCCTGGATCAGGCCCTCGCCGGCACGGAAGCCGCGGCCTTGCATGGCCATATCGTGGCCCAGAATCGCCGCATCGACGGCAGCCGAAATCTTGGCGGCACAGCTCGCCTTGGCGCCGTCGCACACGATGCCGCCCACGTTGCCGAGCGTGTTCGAGACCGTCGCGCCGATCTGCTCGCGCGTGCCACCACACAGCCAGGTAATCGCGGCACCGGCACCGCACGCGGCGCAAATAGCACCGCAAAAGGCCGAGAGTGCACCGATATAGCTCTTGATATGCACGGCGATAAGATCGGACAGCATCACGGCGCGCACCAGACGCTCGTGGTCGCAACGCAGGTACTCGGCATACTCCATGACGGGCAATGCGCAGGTAATGCCCTGGTTGCCCGAGCCGCACACAATGGCGACCGGCAGCGCGCAGCCGTTCATGCGGGCGTCAGATCCAGCAGCTGCACGGGCACGGGCACGGCAGGCGACGTCATCGGCACGAGCACCCAGCAGCGTACGACCCACCTCGGCGCCCCAAGCGTGCGCAAGGCCCTCGGCACTGATTGCGCCATTCAGCTCAATCTGACGCTCAACGGCAGCGCGGGCGCCCTCAATGTCACCGTCCTCGATAAAGTCGATGATGGAATCAATGGACATGGGCGTATCGGCGTTATCTGCCGCACGCTCGGCCACCACGCGCTCGGCGCAGGCGGCGCACTCCCCCGCCGACTTGCCGCATACCGGAATACCATCGAGCGTATGGCACGTGACATTAGTGTGGTGATCGGTAATCTCGACGACCGCGGTATGGCCCCCGGCCGTCGCAGTCACCTTGATGTAGAGGTTGGGCACACCCTCGACAAGCGACACATCGCAGTAGCCGGCGTCGGCGAGGAGCTCGGCCACGCGAGCACGGTCTTCATCGTCAACGCTCTCGAGCACCTCGAGCGCGCTCTTGGCATCGCCGCCCACGGCACCCAGCACGGCCGCGGCTTCAATACCGTGCATACCGCCCGAGTTGGGCACGGTCACGCTCTTAACGTTCTTGATGATATTGCCCGAGCAGGCAACATCCATATGATCGGGATCGCAACCGAGCGTCTGGCTCGCCAGCGCTGCTGCATAGGCAACGGCAATGGGCTCGGTACAGCCGAGCGCGCAGACAAGCTCGCGGTTCAAAACATCGCAAAACGCAGCATCACGGATGGAATCGGTAGGCATAGGTATCTCCTGCTTGCATAACGGGCTGGGCTCTCAAGAATGGTTAGTTCCTTTATTTGATAACAATGCATCAAAAACCGCAACCATGGTTCCGGCGGACGGCGCTCGAGCACAAACTAACAGCATTCATTCATGAGAAGCCGGTCTTGTTGCATGCTAAAGCGTTTGATCAAAAAACACCCGAGCGTTTATGCAAAAGTCGCGCTATCATGCAGTCGAACGCGGTAAACACCTTTAGCATTTGCGCC
>URRN01000112.1 GCA_900550185.1 uncultured Collinsella sp. | reverse complement strand
CTCCCGCGATTGCCTATGACGGAAATGCGCGTCAGCTGACGGTCTCGGGGGCGACGGACTCCTCGGGGGAGCCCGATCTGTTTTTGGCCTTTAAAGATCTGATGCCTGGCGATGTGCGTGATCAGCGGATAGAGATTCGTGCCACGGGCGTAAAGTCCCAGGTGCGCGTGTTTGTGCGTGCCGTTGTCGATCACGAGACGGCACGCCTGCTGTCGCCCATTACTCTAACGGCGTCGGCGGGCGATGGCTCTGCAGGTTGGCTCCAGACAGGAACACCGGGCAGCGTGTTCGCTTATCCCACGCAAATCGCCACGTTTACGAGCGATGGCAGCACGGTGCTTAATTTGCAGCTAAACGTTCCGACATCGGTGGGCAACGAGGTTGCCGACGCAAACAAGACCATTCGCTGGGAAATCACCGCCGAGGACGATGGCGAGAAGATCCCCATGCAGTCTGCTGACAGCAAGAAGCTCGGTTTGCTTGGTCTGGTGGCAACAGGCGACAACACGCTCACGTTGCTTTTGGTGTTGCTGACACTTGCAATCATCGCATTTATAGCCGCACTTCTTTTGTCCCGGAGGGATAAGCGCTAGGTTCATCTTCTAAACGCAACGCCCTCCCGGGCGGCGGGCACGAAGTTCCCTGCTCTACAGTCCTGCGCAAGACGAAGGCCACATTAAGTGGCCTTCTTTGCGTGCGGAACTCGCGATGAACTTCGAGCCCGCCGCTCGGGAGGGCGCCCCTTTATTGACGGAAGGCCTAATAAGCGGATATTCCATGCCCGGATGTATTCAGAGCGGGACGGGCTTTCCGGATGGGCGGTGTTTCGGAAAGTGTGTCCCAGAATCGGCGCTCAGAGTGGTCCCCACTTTCCGGTTGATGTCTTGTCCGGAAACTATGTCCCGGAATTAAGGCTTGGAATGGGATGCACTTTCCGGTTGAGAGCCTTAGCGGAAAGTGCGACCCGGAATTTACTCTTGAAGTGGGATGCGCTTTCCCAACAGGCCCTCAAGCGGAAACTGCGTCCCATTCCGAAGGCAGATTCCGGGACACACTTTCCGAATACAAAGAAGGCCACTTAATGTGGCCTTCAACTTATATATGTTCAGCGGATACCCCCATGACAAGCCGTGCTCCAACAACAAGGCGTCTGTCCGGGCGGAGGCATATAAGGTTCATCGCGAGTTCCACACGCAAAGGAGGCCACTTAATGTGGCCTCCGTCTTGCGCAGGACTGTCCGAGCAGGGAACCTTATATGCCTCCGCCCGGACAGACGTTTCAGTTATGAACTCGCAGCTAGTCGCTACTTGATCTTCGTCGTGCCCGGTGCCAGGTTAGGGTCGGTCTCGTTTGCCTCGGTCTGGAAGTGCTTGGTGTACACGTTCTTGCCGTCGCGGAACATCTCGTAGTACTGCATCTTGGCGTAATCCTCGCGCGCCTTGGTGGCGGCTGCGGCAGCGGCGTCGTCACCGGTGACGTTGGAGGAGAGCGCCCAGCGCAGGCTGGCGTCCTCGTAGCCCACCGAGTTGATGGCGGGCAGCGACTCGCGCAGCGTCATGTGCGCCTTCTGGTAGTCGGTCAGCGGTGCGCCGATCAGTTGCATGAGCTGAGTGGACAGGTAGTTGGTGGACAGGTCGTCGACCTCGCTCGTCTGGTCGCAGCCGGCAACGTCGTAGTTGGCCCAGATGATGTAGTCGGTCTGCCACAGACGCTCCTGGTGCGTGGCGTCGTCCTCGCTGGTAAACCACTTGTCATTGAACTTGGACGGGAAGAACGGCTGGTGGTCGCCCCAGAACACCACGACCACCTTGCGGTCGAGCTTGCTTAAGGCGTTAAGGAAGTAGCGCAGCGCTTGGTCGGACTGCTCGATGCACGAGACATACTCGTCAACATCGGAGAGCGTGCCGTCCTCGACGGTCTTAGCGTCCAGGTCGGTCGTGTCGATGTTCAGGTGCATCTGCTTGTCGACCGGCAGCAGACCCGTGTCGTAGCCCGAGTGGTTCTGCATGGTCACATCGAAGATAAACTGCGGATCGGCGTTCTGGTCGAGCAGCTCAAGAATCTTGTCGTAGGTTGCCTGGTCGGTCACCATGCCGCGCAGGGTATCGGCGCCTTGGAAATCGTTGATGGACAGGAACTGGTCAAAGCCAAAGTCCTTGTAGACGTTCTCGCGGTTCCAGTTGGTCGCGTGGTTGGGGTGCATGGCCGTGGTGGAATAGCCGAGCGATTTGAACTGCTCTGCCAGATTCCCGGTCGTTTCCATGTTGTAGATGGTGTAGGGGTACACGCCCGAGCCCAGGTTGGCCATGGAGTTGCCGGTCATAAACTCAAACTCGGTATTGGCCGTGCCGCCGCCGTAGGCGCTCACGTAGAGCTTTCCGCGGCTGAGGCAGTTGGACAGGTTCTTAAAGTACTGCGGACCTTCGTAGCCGGCGCGCATGTTCTGGTAGATCGACAAATCCGAGAACGTCTCGTTCATGATAGCGATGACCGTGGGCTTCTCGCTGTCGAACTGCTCCTTTGCGGCGGCGCGCTCGTCGCTCTTGGCCGCGTCGGACTTGTCGTAGGCCTTGGCGTACTTTTTGAGCGTGGCCTTGGCATCGTCGACGGAGTAGTCGGCGGGTTTGGGCGGCTTGATGGACTGCGCCGCACTAATAAAGGCAGGCAGGTAGCCCTCGCGCCAGTAGCTCTCGAGCGGGCGCCAGGTGTAGACGGTGATGCCGAGGGTGTTGTAGTAGTCGATAAGCGTGACATGCGCGGTCACGCCGCCCAGGCACAGCACCGCCACGAGCAGGTTGATGAGCAGCATGCGCTTGGCGTTGACGGCACCCTTCTGACGGTGCGGTGCCACCAGGCCGGCGTACTCGCATAGCAGCATGGCGATGGCGGTAAAGCCCATGGACAGCACGCAGAACAACGAGATGGAGAAGGTGTAGCCGGTGCCGGCGACTGCGGCGGCGGTGGAGATGGCCGAAAGGTCGCCCGGCTGGATGGGCATGGATTTAAACGTGATGACGAAGAACTCGGCAATGCCCAGGACAAAGAGGGCAAAGGCCAGGACCGCGGGAGCTGCGCCGTGGCGCTGGAACAGGAAGAACAGGCCGACCATGAGCGTGGTGATGATGGCCCACTCGAGCAGGATGCACAGGGGGTAGACCCAGGTAAAGTCGTGGTTGGACGAGACCTCCATGCCCAGCAGCGCAAAGACGCCGGCGAGCAGCAGGCACAGGACGGCGGCGACGAGCGGTTTGCCCACAAAGGCGCCGCGCAGACGGGCGAGCTTGCCGGTGGGGGCGGGGGCGTCGGGCCTGGCGAACGCAAAGACGCGCGGGGCGATGCGGTCGCGGGCGATGCTGACCCAAGCGCAGCCGGTGAGGATGGCGTTGGTCAGGATGAGCATCACAAAGGCGAGCGGCTCGTTTTGAGCGACGAGGCCCACGGCGCCCCAAATAGTCAAAAAGACCTGGAACAGGCCGAAGACGACGCTCCACCCAAGAGCGCTTTTGGCAACGGTGCCCGACTGAGCGCGAATGGCCTTGGCCTCGCGCAAGACAAGGTAGACGGTCGCCGCAAGACCGACGAGCGAGATGGCGGCAGCGAACATGCTGAGACTCCTCACAAACTAAAACCTACGAAAGCGGGGGTTTACCCGATTGTTACCAAAATATGCGCTGCAATTGGTGGCTGCGCACAACAACCAGCCATATTAACGCGCACGTGTGGCGGTGTGGCGCAATGTAGTGGCGACCTGCGCGATAATGGACGGGAATTACACGGAAACGTAAAGGCTTCTTAAAGAATTAGCGAGGATAGAGCTATGGGCGAGCAGGTTTGTATGACGGGCGCCGAGTACTGCGGCGGAGCTGTGGGCGTGGACGCGGGCGGCTATCCGGTCGAGACTACGGGCAACGCGGCGCTGGACATCTTGGAACACCGCTCGTCCACGCGTGCTTTCGCGCGCGATGACAGCGACCGTCCCGTAGCGGTGACCGACGAGCAGCGGGCGGCGATCTTGCATGCGGCGAGCCGCGCACCGTCGGCGGGCGCCATGATGATGTATTCCATCGTGAGCATTCGCGAGCAGGCTACGCTGGACCGTCTGGCCGACCTGTGCGATCACCAGCCCATGATCGCCAAGGCGCCCTGGGCACTTATATTTGTGGTCGATTATGCCAAGTGGATCGATCTGTTTGAGCACGTGGGCTGCTTTGAGCCCGAGTTTGTCGAGCGCACGGGCAAGTCGCCCCGTCGTGCGCCGGGCCTGGGCGACTTTGCCATCGCGGCACAGGATGCCATGATCGCCGCTCAAAACGCCGTGGTTGCCGCCGAGGCTCTGGGGCTGGGGAGCTGCTATATCGGCGATGTCGTCGAGAACGCCGAGGAAGTCGCCGCGCTGCTGGACTTGCCTCCCTATACCATGCCGCTGTCGATGCTCATCATCGGCACGCCCCGCAAGGAGCGCCCGGCGATCGCGCATCCCGTGGTGAACCTGGTGCATGAGGAGCGTTATTGTCGCGCCGACGCCGCGACCTTGGATGCGCAGGTGGCCGAGATGGACGCGATGTTTCGCCCGCACGCCCGCGAGGTGGGCGAGCGCGTCGTCGATATCTACACCCGTAAGCACACGAGTCCCTTTATGGCCGAGATGAGCCGCTCTATGGAGTGGTGGTTCAAAAACTGGCTCGGAAAATGACGAATGTGACAAAGGGGGCATCCCTTTGTCACATTCCATATCGCCGCGGTGGCCTAAAGGCCGCATAAATGTTTATCTAGCTGGGAAAACGGTGCCATTAAAATAGGGGCTGATTACATATAATCCCGTCGAACGTTAAAATTGGGAGGAAACCGGCTTATGGAACAAAAGGCAAAGGAAGTAGCCTCGCACGCTGCGATTCCTGTGAGCATCTCGGCGATGCTCGTCACGCTGGGCGTGGTGTATGGCGATATCGGCACCAGCCCCATGTATGTAACCAAGGCGCTCGTTGCCGGCAACGGCGGCATCGGAAGCGTCACGCAGGAGTTCGTGCTCGGCGCGCTCTCCCTTGTCGTGTGGACGGTCACGCTGCTGACGACCGTCAAGTACGTGCTGATCTCGCTGCGCGCCGACAACCACGGCGAGGGCGGCATCTTTGCCCTGTACAGCCTGGTCAAGCGCTGCGGCAAGTGGCTCATCATCCCCGCCATGCTGGGCGGCGCGGCGCTCCTCGCCGACGGCATCCTGACGCCTGCCGTTACCGTCACCACGGCCATCGAGGGCCTGCGCACCATCCCGGCGGTCCATGCCGTGCTCGGTGACGACCAGGGTCGTGTCGTCGCCATCACGCTTGCCATCATCATCGCGCTCTTCTTGGTGCAGCGCATCGGCACGGCCAAGATCGGTCACGCCTTCGGCCCCATCATGACGCTGTGGTTTTTGTTCCTGGGCGGCACGGGCCTGTTCTTTGTCTGCCAGTATCCCGCGGTGCTGCTGTGCCTCAACCCGTTGCGTGGCATCGCTTTTCTGCTGAGCCCCAACAACCATGCGGGCATCATGATTTTGGGCAGCTGCTTCCTCGCTACCACCGGTGCCGAGGCGCTCTATTCCGACATGGGCCATGTGGGCCGCGGCAACATCTATGCCACCTGGCCGTTCGTTAAGTGCTGCCTGCTGCTGTCCTACATGGGCCAGGGCGCGTGGCTTATCAACAACGCCGGCAACCCGGAGCTCATGGGTATCGCCGACCTCAACCCCTTCTACCAGATGCTCGCCCCGGGTCTGCGCCCCTTTGCCGTCGGCCTTTCCACCGTCGCGGCCATCATCGCCTCGCAGGCGCTCATCACCGGCGCATTCTCGCTGGTGTCCGAGGCCAGCCGCCTGGACCTCATGCCGCATATGCAGGTCTTCTATCCTGCCGAGACCAAGGGCCAGCTCTACATCCCCATGGTCAACAACGTCATGCTCGTGGGCTGCGTCGTCGTGGTGCTGCTGTTCCAGAACTCGGCGCACATGGAGGCCGCGTACGGCCTGGCCATTACCCTGACCATGATGTGCACGACAATGCTGCTCTTCTTCTATCTGCACGTGGAGCGCAATCTCAAGGTCGCGCCGTGGATCTTTGCCGCCTTCTTCCTTATGCTCGAGGGCTTCTTCTTTGTGAGCTCGCTCACCAAGTTCTTCCACGGCGGCTATTTCACCATCCTTATGGCCGCGCTCATCATGGGCATCATGGTGTGCTGGTACAACGGCACGGCGGTTGAGCAGCGCCAGTTTACGCTGCTGCCGCTGCGCAGCTATCTGCCGCAGCTCAAGCGCCTGCGCGACGACGATCGCTACGAGCTCGTGAGCGACAACATCGTGTACCTGACCAAGGACACCAACACCGACTATATCGACCGCGATATCGTCTACTCGATTTTGGACAAGCACCCCAAGCGCGCTCGTGCCTGGTGGTTCGTGAACGTCGAGACCATGGACGAGCCGCATACCTTTGCCTACTCGGTCGAGACGTTCGGCACCGACTACGTATTCCGCGTGCATCTGTACCTGGGCTATAAGATCAACCAGCGCGTCAATGCTTACCTGCGCCAGGTTGTTCAGGACCTGGCTGCCAGCGGCGAGCTGCCGGCGCAGACGCACGACTACTCGGTCTACAAGGATCCGGGCAACATCGGTACGTTTAAGTTCGTCATGATCCGCAAGCTGCTGGCGCCCGAAAGCGACGTGGAGCCCAGCGAGCGTACGGCCATCACGCTCAAGTACATCATCCGCCGCGCCGCCGGCACGCCTGCGCGCTGGTACGGCCTGGAGAACTCCAACGTGAGCTTTGAGTACGTGCCGCTGTTCA
>URRN01000111.1 GCA_900550185.1 uncultured Collinsella sp. | reverse complement strand
GGGGTCCTTCACCCTATGAGACGCTTCAATCCCGGAAATTTCTACTGCGGCACCACCGCTGAATGGACGTCGTGTCCGCGGCCGGTGCGGCATCCCGACCACATGTCGGGCTCGGGATCGGACTACTGGTACGGCGAATCCGGCGTGGTCCGTTACTCCGATCATTGGGGAAGCGAGGTCGCGTCCTGCGACTGGTATCTTGACGGTGTCGCGCGGTGCAGCTTCGACGACCATTATGGAACGGCACAGGGGAGAGGCGCGGGCCATGCTCTCGTTCTCACGCGTCTCCAACCTGCCCGACGACCTGCCCGACTGGATCAGGGCCGAGGCGTCCGTGAAGCGGCATGCCGCCGCCGTGCGCGAGGCCGCCGTGCTGCTCGAGGCGGCGGGCGTCGCCGTCGACTACACCTACATGCCCGAAGAAACGGAATAGAAGAGAGAAAGGAAGGCCGATCATGTTCGGACTCTATATGCTCGCGATATATCTGGGCGTCGCCGTCATCGCCGCCGGCTTCGTCGCCCTGCTCGTCGTCGTCGCGCTGGCGGTGGGACTGGTCACGCATCCCATCCGCACGCTCGCCCTCGTGTTCCACAAGCTCGCCGCCCTTGCCGCCGGCCTGGCGTTGATCCTCGCGCTGATCGCCTGGTTCTGGACCGACCATGCGAAGCCGGACTTCATCCCGTGCTTTTGGGGATCCATCGGTGTGATCGTCGCCTCCATCATCATCCGCGCGTTCGCCGAGTGGATTCTCGAACGGCCCACCAGGGCCGAACGCCGCGCCATGAAACGGGCCACCATCGCGCAGGGAGCCGGCCGGGTGACGATGCGCATGCCGGTATCGGAAGAGGTGGCTGCGGCGTTCGAACATGGACGTGCAGGACAACACCGGCCGTGGCGACGGCGAAACCGTCCGCAAGGTCATGACCACGTTCCAGATGGACGCGGACCTCAAAGCCGAACTCAAACGATACTGTGCGGACAACGGCATGAAAATGGGAGAGACCATCAACCAAGCCATAGAACAATGGCTTCAAACCAAATGAATATTAGGTTCTATATCAACAAATACAGCGCGACTTTTTCTGTCTACCTGGCCTAGGGTCAGAAAAGCCGCGCTGTATATTGCTAAGAATGTATTTAGCCTCTTTAATAAATGAGGTTTAGTTCCACTGTACTAATCTTAGTCTTTCCTTCCGAATACGCTTTAAGTAAAAATGTGCTGTACGGTATGTTTGCACGAAGTGGTGATTTCTGTGATATATAACGCATTCCATCACTGGATACGCCAACAACAATATTTGCATGATCTAAAGTACCATCAGGATTATTGGCACCACTACTATCAATCCAATCATAGTAAATAATCGACCCCATATATGTTTTGAAAACAGAAGAGGCAGCTGTGAAAGATCCAGAATGGTTGAGCATGAATTTATAGTTGTAATCCGCATTAGACCAGGTCCGTGAAGAATCATTCTTTTCTGTATCATAGTCCCAGACATTCGTAAAGTATTTTGTTACAAGATTATACGGAACAAGAGCTTGGCCTCCAGCATGCACTGCCTGAGAAACAAAATTTGTACAGTTTCCACCAGATTTGAAAATCGGATATTCGGTATTAAAAGTATCTACCGGCCCAGTGGTCCATTTATCTACATAATTAAGCATACGACCTTCCGAGATTTGTGATGCCCGAGGCTGTGGCGATGTGTCACCTGGCAGGTTCCCCTCATCTTGAGTGTTCGGAACAGAGTCAGTGTATGCCGTGTCGGGTAAATCACTGTCTATGCCAAACAAATTCTGGTTTTTGCTGTATTTCTTTGCAAAAGCAGCCAAATCATTTGCTTGCATGTATTCTGAATAATCAACCAATTGGTCTGAAATTACTGTATATGCATTTCCAGATGACGCTGACAATGTCAGAATATGGATGTCCTGCCAAACTGATGTCAGATCCTCGGTCTCCCCGTCATACAGAGTCACCGTAGAACCATCAGATGAATGCGATTCAATTGTTTTTGTTTCCAAAACGGCAACTTGTGCTGTGTTGGAAATTACTTCACTCGAGAGAATGGACGACTCCACTGAAGCCGATATAATATCCAATGAACCTTTCTGGAAACAAACCAAATCTTGTGCGGCTTGGCTTGAAGCAATAGCGTTTTGCTGATCATCCCGGCTGTCGCTTTGCAAAAGTGCATTCAAATGCGCTTCCGTAAGATCCGAATACGGATATTTGTACGCATCCTCTATATTCTGCATATAGTTTTGAATGGGAGCACTTAATACATCATCAAGATTTTGAGATGTCTGAGCCGATGCGCTATTAGGTATACCGAACGCCAATGCAGTTACAGATATAGCAACCAGTACGGTTTTGCTCCACTTTCTATACATATTGGCCTCACTGTCTAGTGATGATTGTTTCCCCTCATATCATTGTATTGCATTTAATGTTACAACACGTTATTTTTCGATAACGTTAATCAGCTCAATTTCACTTTTGACGGCATCGCTACAAAGGCTTTCCAATTGATTATCATAATACTTTGGAGATTTTGACCATTCAGCTAAATCATATTCAAAGAAACCGGCATTACATGTTGGTATTGGTTCATCATCAAGGTAATCCAACACATCCTGTACATCATCTTTGAAACGATGCAATACGCTAGGAGATTCAACATCAGAATCAGAAAGCTCCATATACTCAGTTATCTCACTCGAATTAATCCACCCAGAATAATGATCATATGCAGCAACTGCATCTTCTCTATAAACTTCACAAAGATTTTCAGATTCGCGAATCTGAATAATTCTACATATTAATAAATATGAAATTAGTGCAAAAATAAGCACTACAACTACCACAATGCATCTACGCGCAATAATATACCGACGTTGATTTGTGTGTTTTAAAGTCATATCGCATCAACCTAAATAATAGATGTTATATACGCCTGCCTGTGTTTACCACGCACTTTACGAAAATCTATCATTTCTTCGTTAATTTACTTTTCTGCGTATCAGAACAGTGATTCCTGGATGTACCCATGCAGGGCGCGATTGCGTTCATCAAACGCGCACACCGGACACGAAACGGAATCGACGGACCCCTCCAGATGGGCACGGGCCGGCCCCACGTCGAACAGCTCCGACGTCATCCACACCTCGCCCCAGCCCGCGATCTCGATCCAGTGCGCCTCGATGCTCTCACGAGGCTTCCGCTCGGACTCCCCGGCCCGCGCCGGGGCCGGGGACGGAGCGGCGGCGCGTTTCCGCTCGACCGCGCGGGTCTGCGTCACCGTGGGCACGCTCGTCTGGTTCGGGAACACCGTCACCCGCTGCGGCCCCAACGTGATCCTGCACGGGTACACCTCCACGACCTCGGCCACGGCAAGCTTGAACTTCCGCTTAAACTCCTTCAGCTCTGAGTCGCTGCCGAACTGCCGGTAGAGCTGCTGCCAGGTGATAGTGACCCGCTCGCGCAGGTTGTAGACGCGCTTGGTCGGCCACCAGTACACATCGATCGCCATCGGCTTGCGCAACCGGGCTATCACCTTGAGGTCCACCGGCACCGGATGGTCCCGCAGCATATCCACGTATCTTTGGCTCAGCTGCACCCAGTTCTCGAACAGCCCATGGGACTGCGGCTCATTCCGCAGCCAATCGATCTGATATTTCTCCGCGACCGTGAAGTTTATGCCCTGGCTGGTGGTCTCGGTGTTGTTGCTGATGATGTACACGCATTTGAACAGCCGCTCTAGCTGGGGCTTGATGGTGTGCAGGCTCTTCCCGCCCACATTCACGCCGATGAGGCGCAGAAACTCGCGGAACGTGGTGCCCAGATGCAGCGTGTTCGTCTCCGGGTCGAAGCACGGGTCATCGGTCTTGATCATCGTGCACGCCCACAGCTCGAACAGTCTCGGGTACTTGCCATAGGGCAGACAGTCCGCACCGGACACGTAGCGCACGACCAGGCTGCCGTTGCGTCGTTCGATCTCCTTGACGCCGCCCTTCGGCTTGCGGTAGGGCAGGGAGACCTGCGCGGCGATCTTCGAAATGAAGCCGTGCGACATCCACGGCTCGTCCTCCGGGAGCGTCAAATCCTTGAAACGGGTATCATCATCCATTGCCAATCACGGTCCTTTCGTGGTTGCCACGCCTCCGGAGATTGCCGTCTCGCGGGGGCATTTTCACACCAAAATCCAGTGTGGACTTTAGCCACCATAGTAATCGAACAAGTGTGGACTTTAGCCACCGACATGCGTGGACTTTAGGTAGGTTCGGTGGATAACTGCCGTGGACTTTAGCCACCGAAGGGTGTGGACTTTAGCCACCGCAATGTGCTCTTAGCCATTGTGGGAGTAGGGCTGGCAAGGAAAAGAACCTCTCTGTCGGGAACGGCGATTCCTCGTGCGCCGACGCCACAATCGACTGCCGCATATCGAAAGAGGATAATTGTGGTCTGTGGCGCCGGATTGTCGGCGCGATTGTCGTCATTGTTGCCATTGCCTTTGTCGTCGTAGGGGTTCTTGCTAGTTTTAATAAAGCGGAATGGCCGACCGCAGTGGGAGCGATACTTCTTATATTACTTTCTATATTGGTGCCTCTGTATAAGGGAGGCAAAGATTATTGGCCCGGATACCTCTTCGCGACAAAGGCGTCGGGTTTCATTATTCTTGCGATAGCTGCGCTAACGATGAGTTTCATAGCGGCTGACGGCGACGGCAAGGCTGTGTATCACTTTGCCGTCGCTCTTACCCTTATGTATGTAGTGCTTTACTTTTTTACTCTTTTGCTAATGGGATACATTGCGAGGAAAGACGATTCGGGCATCAGGAAAATCCCTAAAGGCGGCAAGGGCAGCGTTGGAATCTGGCTGGGTTGGAAGAACGCGGAAGCAGCTCGGATTGGAGCGAGGTTTGCTATCTATCCGATGCTTTTTGACATAATCCTCATCCTCATGCTCATACCTTCCATGGATTCGCTGGTGAAGGAGATAATGAAAGTATTCTTTTCGCTAAGCACCGTCTCGTATATCTTGAAGCTATGGGATACGTTATGGGACGAAAAGGAAAAGATCGAAAAGGAAAAAGGAGAGAAATCTTCGGCCTCGTGTGCGTAGAAGGCAAAGGCAATCGTCTCTTGCCCGACGGAACCATTGCGTGTAACGAGGAATCGTATCATACCGGCCATGGCCTCTTGTCACATGCAAAACACGGTCGGCGATGCCGTCGCCACCGATCAGATACGACGGCTCATGTCATTTCAATGAGGATACAGGTGAGAAGCTGTTCGGCCATCTCTTCGGCAAGGGTCGTACGGTAATGGATTCCGAGGGCTGAAAACCGGTTTCGTTATCTCGGTTTTTCGGTATTTACCGGTTCCGGTATCGCGGTATCCAGTCGGTTGAAGGCATTGCCTCGCGCTTCGACCGTGGCTGCCTCACACGTTTAAGCGTTGCCGCTGTACTTGTTGCAACACTTAGACGTGTGAGGCTGTTCCGTTTGATGCCGGTCTTTACCGGTTTTGGTTTTTCATTATTTCGGTTTTTCGGTTTTGTGGGTATGCCTATCCGGCCTGGTTTCGTTCCCTTCCGTCGTCTTCGAGCTCTTCCAGTCTTCTCCGGAGTCCGGCGACGGTCTGCCGCAGCTGGTCGATTTCCTCCTCCTTCTGGGTTATCTGCGCCTTGATGCCGGCCGGGTCCTCGGCGGGGAGGTATTCGAGCGCCAGTCGTTCGGCGACGTCGCGCCTGTGCCTCGGCACCACGCGTTGGTAGCATCGGACGGCTACGTCGACGTCCACATGGCCGAGCTCGTCCATGGTCTCGCGCAGCGTGCCGCCCTGGATCATGAACATCGTCGCGTGCGTCGCGCGCAGGGAGTGGAACGTCATGTCCTCGCGGTTGATTCTTTTCCTCGCGGTGCGGAACTGCCGTTGGATCGTCGTCGGGTTCAGGACCCGTTCCGGGTGCCTGATCGCGTGGAAGAGCATCGTGTCGGGATCCCTGTTGGGACAGAACCTGTCGATATGTTCCCTGATGAGACGGCAGACCGGTGCAGGGATGGGCACGACTCGGTGGCTTTCCGGGGTCTTCGTCTCGTCGAGCCGGTATTCGCCCGGGTCGTCCGGACCCTGCGTCACGGAATGCCGTACGTACAGCAGCCTGTGGTCGAGGTCGATGTCCCTGAGTTGCAGTCCGCAGACCTCTCCGATGCGCAGCCCGCCCACCAGCAGCGCGAGATGGATCGACAGGCGGTAGTATTCCGGGAAGCCTTCGACCAGCGTGTCGATCTCCTGCCTGGTCATCGGCGCCTGCTCGCGTCTTTTGGACGGTCTCTTCCTCGTGACGAGGTTGCATGGATTCGAGGGCAGCAGTGGCGGACCTCCGTCCGGTTGCCGTTCGGTCGCGGCCCTCATCAGGCGCTTGAGCAGCCAGACCGCGTGCTCGAGCGCGGAGGGACGCACCTCGTCGCATGCTTTCGCGTACCATTCGTTGACGAATTCCTCGGTGATGTCGCACATGGGTGTCTCGCCGAACCAGGGGAGCAGTTTGTCCAAGGCCGCCTTCTGGATTCTCTTGCTTCTGCCGCTCAGCTCCGATCCGTCCTTCTTCCGCAGGTTGATGACGTACCGCGTCGCGTATGAGGAGAACAGGACCTTGCCGTGCATCGTCCTCGCCGACGGGTGCGTCCACCTGCGGATTCCCTTTTTATGGTCGATGACGAGCGCGTGCTCCTCGTCGAGCCAGCGGTACGCCTCGGTCTGGAATTCCAATCCGAATCGGCGGTAGATTCTTTGCCTGGGATTGACGGGACTCTGG
>URRN01000110.1 GCA_900550185.1 uncultured Collinsella sp. | reverse complement strand
TCGGCGATGTTGTGATAGAAGCCCTCGCCGCCGTGACCGTCGGCACAACCGGCGACGTCGATGATCACGCCGCCCTCGGGAAGCGTGGCCTCGGCAGCGCACATGCCCTTCACGGCCTGATAGATGTTCTGGTCGAGCGGGTAACCGCCGTTGGTGGTGATGGCAATCTCGCACTCGACAGGCTCAACGCCGGCAAGGCTCTTCACGAACTCGCAGCCGGCCTCGTGCGCCTTGTGAATGTCGCCGGCAAAGGAGCCGATGACCTCGTGCTTGCCGTTGAGCACCACGTTGAGCACAAAGGCAAGGTGAGCCATCTCGGCGGCGGCGAACATGTCCTCGCTCACATGGTTGTGGCACAGGTTGCCGGCACGCGAATGAGAATCGTTCACAAACTGACCGTTGTGGTTGTACATGATGGTCTTGTAGCTGGCGATGCCAGGCAGGACGGACTTGCGGCTACCAGAGAAACCGGCAAAGAAGTGCGGCTCAATAAAGCCCTCGGCAAGCAGCAGATCGCAATCGGCGGCAATCTTGTTGATGATGCACTCGCCACCAGAAGGCAGGGTGCCGATCTTTTTCATCATGCTGTCATCAGTCGCAACGTGCATAACGATTTCCTCGTTGGCAACGATCTCCTCGCCGTACTTGTTGACGAGCTCCTCGTGCGTCGACGGACGATGCATACCCGTAGCAACCAGAATGCGAACGCGCGCTTCAGGCGCAGCAGAATGGATGTGATGCAGCAGAATAGGCATCGTCACACGCGAAGGAACGGGACGCGTATGGTCGGAGCTAATGATGACAATATCCTTCTTGCCAGCACAAAGCTCCTCGAGCGAAGGCGAGCCATAAGGGTTGGCAAGCGACTCCTCTACCAGCTCTTCCTGCGATTTCGTGGTCTTAAACTCGTTTTGATGACCTTCCATCACACCCGCGAAGTTCTTATCCTCGAGCTCCAAATGCAACGTCTTGTGGTCAAACGGCAGTTCACATTCAAACAATGACGAGCGCCCTCTTCCTTTCAACTGACACACTAGATAAACCGTTGGAAGGATACGCCGCTCACCGAAAAACGCCACCGTCCACCGAGTCATTAACACAACGTTCATATTTGACTCACAACAAAACGGCCGCGATCCCAAACGGGACCGCAGCCGCCTGTAAAAGACACTATGGGCAGGATGGTCAACGCAATGCCGAGACGAACGTTCACCCCGATGGCATGCGCGCGTAAGTCATCTTGCATAAATACGTCAACTAATTGCATAAAATGGCGCATGGATTTCTAGCCGTAACAGGGTAGTACCCTCCGGAGCGTGCATTTTTGCGAGTATTCAGCATCGCGGGATAAGATTTTGGTGTCAAAAGTCTTTCAAAAGGTAGATAGTCCTCATGACTCGTCCCATCTGGATAGCATGCGGCGAGAAACCAGCCATATACGGGCATCGCCAAGGCCCAATTGTCGTGCAAAAGCATCAACAAAGGTAGCGAAAGCCGGCTATGGCCTTATGCATCAATCTTTGGCTGCTGAAAACTCCGTTTTTTGCACGTCGCCCCAAGCACCACCCTCACCCAGCGGCTGATTCGCCAAAGGTCGGACATCGCAGGGCCCGCCATAGGTTTACTTTTAGGCACACTCCACAGGACGCAAGAAGCCCTCGCCGCACTCCACATTAGGCGCGAAGCGCACTTTATTTTCATCATCTTTAATCCCTGAAGACCGAGGACGAAGGGACCCGACGGGTTTCCCTCTGAATGCATTCCGCAGCACGAAGCCCCCTTATCCGCAGCTCCGAAGGAGCAGGATAAGGGGGCTTCAAGTGCGAGGACGCATTCAGAGGGAAACCCATCGGGCCCCGGTGAGAGCCACAGGGCTATCGATTACCCCGTGTTCTGCAAACCTGCCGAGACGCCGGTCACAGTCGAAAGAATCAGGCTCATGTACTCGGCCTTCTTCTCCTCGGCCATCTCGTCCTGGTTCATACGCACCTCGCGAAGGGCGCGGACCTGAGCGATGGACAGAGCGTCGACATAGGGGTTACGCACGCGAACGGCGCAGCCGAGCACGCGACGACGCTGCAGCGGCCACTCATCACCGACGATGGCAAGGACCCACTTACGGGTGAGCTGCATCTCGGTAAAGACCTTCTCGGACAGATCCTGGCGATCGCCCAGGTGCAGATACATCTTGGCGATGCGCTGGTCGGTCTTGGCGATCGACATCTCGATGTTGTCGATAAAGGTGCGGAAGAACGGCCACTCCTGGTAGGCAGCCTTAAGCTGGTCCAGATCGCCAAACTGCTCGCAGGCGGTACCCAGGCCGTACCAGGCGGCCAGATTGATGCGCGCCTGGCTCCAGCTGAAGATCCACGGAATGGTACGCAGGTCGTCGAGCGACTTGGCACCCAAACCGCGCTTGGCGGGACGCGAGCCGATCGGCAGCAGACCGACCTCGGTCAGCGGCGTCACGGTCGAGAACCACGGTGTAAAGTCCTCGGTGTTCAGCAGGTCCAGATAGCGCTCGTGGCTTACGGCGTTGAGCTTCTCGGCCATATCCCAGAACTTCTGCGTGGTCTCGGTGTTGGTCTTCTCGACACTCGGGGCCGACTGCAAAAGCGTTGCGGCGGCAACGGACTCAACATGGCGCTGAGCCAGCGTGCGGTTGCCGTAACGGGCAAAGATGACCTCGCCCTGCTCGGTGAGCTTAAAGAAGCAGTTGACCGAACCCTTGGGCTGAGCCAGCACGGCCTTATTGGCCGGGCCGCCGCCACGGCCCACGGCACCGCCGCGACCGTGCATGAGCACCAGGTCGATATCGTTCTTCTCGGCCCACTTGGCAATGCGCTCCTGCGCGGAGTGCAGCGCGAGCATGGCCGTGGTAGGACCGGCATCCTTGGAGGAGTCGGAGTAGCCCAGCATAACCTCCATGCGGCGGTTGGTCTGAGCAAGGCGCTTCTGCACCACGGGCAGCGTGAGCATCTGGTCGAGCACGTCGACGCAGCCCTCGAGGTCCTCGAGCTGCTCGAACAGCGGGATCACATCGAGCTCGGGGACATCCTCCTCGTGTGCAAAGGACAGGTGGGCGAGCTCAAAGACGTCGGCCACATGCTGGGCGCTCTTGGTGAACGAGATGATATAGCGGTGCGCCATCTTCTTGCCGTAGCGCTTTTGGATGGAGCCGATGGCGCGGAAGGTGTCGATGACCTCGCGTGTCATGGGCTGCAGATCGCCATGGATACCGTTCTCGTGGATATCCTTGAGGGCGCGGGCGTGCACCACGGAGTGCTGACGGAACTCCATCTCGACCATATGGAAGCCGAAGGACTCGACCTGCCAGATGATGGTCTGGACCGGGCCGTAGGCAGCACGGACGGCGCCGCAGGCGGCCAGCGATCGCTGGACGACGCGCAGGTCCTCCAGGAACTCATCGGCGCTGTGGTACATGGTGTCGGTGATACGGCGCACGGTGGCGTTCAGACGGTCGGCCATGACGAGCATGACGGCGCGATGCGGCTCGTGCTCGGAGATCAACTCGGCGCGGGCCGTGTACCGAGGGCTCATCTCGACCTGATGGTTCCACAGGTTGATGAGCTCGGCAGAAGGCTTGCTGTAGGTGGCCTCGAGCGTCAGGTTGCGGCCGATGCGGCGGCACTTGTCCTCGAGCTTGAGCACCATGTGAGTGAAGTACTTGGCGGCGACCTCGCGGCTCACCTTGGCGGTGACGTTGGGGTTACCGTCGCGGTCGGAACCGATCCAGCTGCCGGGATGGAAGAACGCCGGGCACAGCGGCGGCACGGTACCGGCCTTGTCGCCCAGCACCCAGTCGTCAAAACGACGGTAGATGACGGGGATCACATCGAACAGTGTGTTATCGAAGATGTCGATGATGGTATCGGCTTCCTCGACCGGCGTGGGCTTCTTGAGCGCGATGGGGCTCGTGCGCACCAGAGCGTCAATCTCCTGCAGCATATGGCGCTCGTTCTCCACCAGGTCGAAGCCGCCCAGGCGCGGACGCTCCTCCAGCAGGTTGGAGATACGGCGAATCTTGCCCTCGACGGCCTTGCGACGGGCCTCGGTGGGATGTGCGGTAAAGACAGGGTGGAACTCAAGCTTGCCGAGCAGCTCGTTGGCACCCTCGACACCCATCTCGTTTACCAACTGGTGATAGGCGACGGTGAGTTCGTTGGCGGGATCGACCTCGGTATCGGTCGATGCGCCGGCCTCGCGCTCACGCAGCTGCGCGACACGGTAGTTCTCCTCCGACAGGTTAGCCAGATGGAAGAAGCTCGTAAAGGCGCGGACGATAACCTGCTGCTTATCGAGCGGCAGGCTGTCGATCAGATCAACGACTTCACGAAACGCCACGGCGGTGGGCTCGTCGGCAGTGGGCACGCCCTGCTCGTCGACGGACTCGTCGGCAGCGCGGGTGCCGGGGTTTCCGGCGTTGGCCACAATCTCGGCTGTCAAAATCTTGTCGAACAGGTCCGCGATCTCGGGATCATACTCGCTAAGCACACGGCGCTCCAGGCGCAAGAACAGCGCCAGATTGTCGCGCAGCTCCTCGGGGATCTCGATCTCGGCGAGACGCTCCTTGGATTCGGCATTCGAGCCGATTCGGTTAACGAGGCGGTTGACCACGGCAGCGACACGCGCCGCGGCTTCGGGTACAGACTGGTTGCTTAGGTTCTCAGCCACGTTTCCTCCCATTCCTCCTTCTATGCACGTAACATGCGGTATTCATTATAGGCGCTTGAGAAATACTTTCGACACTGATTGCGCTTTACCACACAAAAGTATTTTCTGCATTGCAAAGGTTTTTGCCCTAAATGGTCGTATTTCTCGGTGGGCGGCATACGTAAACGGGGGCATTCCGCATAAAAGCGAAACACCCCCGTAACAATCGCTCTCCATGAGCAGGGCACGTTAGCAGGCCCGCAGCTCAAAAAGATGCGCTACAGGCGCTCGCGAACCGCCTCGACCACGTTGGCCAGATCGACCAGTACCTCGTCATGGCTCTCCATGTCGCGCACCTTGACCTTGCCAGCGGCAAGCTCGTCGCCGCCCAGGACCAAAATGAGCTTAGCGCCCACCTTGTCGGCCTGCTTAAACTGGGCCTTGAGCGAACGGCCCTGATAGTCGGCCTCGGTCACGATACCTGCGGCGCGAAGCTCCTGCGTGATGGCAAAAACGTTCTGACGCAGCTCCTTGCCGGCGTTGGCGACATAGACGCACGGGGCCTCATCGGCACCCAAATCGCTGCCAAAGGCCTGCAGGGCCAGCAGGGCGCGCTCAAAACCGACAGCAAAGCCGACGCCCGCCGTGGGCTTGCCACCCTCGAGCTCGACCAGGCCATCGTAGCGACCACCGCCGCCGATGGAGCCGACGCCGGCGCCAGGGGCCTCGACCTCAAAGACGGTGCGGGTGTAGTAGTCCAGACCACGCACCAGGGTGGGATCCTCTACATACTCGATACCGGCAGCATCCAGATAGCGCTTGACCTGCTCGTAGTGCTCGCGGCACTCGTCGCACAGGTTGTCGCCCATCAGCGGGGCGTCGGCCATGATCTCACGGCAATGGTCGTTCTTGCAGTCGAAGGCGCGCAGCGGGTTGAGCTCGGCGCGCTCGCGGCACTCATCGCACATCTCGTCGGCGTGATCGAGGATAAACTGCTTGACCTGCTCGCGGTATGCCGGACGGCACTGCGCATCGCCCATCGAGTTAATAAGCAAACGGAGCTTGGACAGATCGAAGCCCAGGCGTTTGTAGAACTCCATGAGCATGATGATGCACTCGGCGTCTGCCGCCGGATCGGGAGCGCCGAGCCACTCGATGCCCACCTGGTGGAACTGGCGCAGGCGGCCCTTCTGGGGACGCTCGCCGCGGAACATGGCCTCGGCGTAGTAAGCCTTAAACGGCGTGGAGCCCTGGGGCACCAGATTGTTCTCGACGACGGCGCGCACCACGCCGGCCGTGCCCTCGGGGCGAAGTGCCAGGCGCTGCTTGGGCTTGAGTTTGGTGTCGGTGCCCTCGGTAAAGACGCGCTCCAGGTTGGCACCGCTGAACACGCGGAACATTTCCTTGCGCACGACGTCGGTCGACTGGCCGATACCGTGGACAAACACGTCCACCTGCTCGATCGCGGGCGTCTCGATGGGTTTAAAACCAAACGGCTCGAACACGCCGGCCGCAATCTGCTGCATCTTTTGCCAGGCGCGCATCTCGGCGCCGATAAGGTCGCGGGTTCCCTCCGCCTTCTGTGCCTGCATGGGCAAACACCTTTCTTTTGTATCGCGTCATAGGTAGTGGACATTATACGGCACAAAGCAGCAACGCGGCGGCGCGCCTGACCGAACGAGGGTATGGGGACTCGTTCGGCCAGACGCGCCGCCGCTGTATGTGATCCCTTTTCCTCCGCCCCCTTCGGATCACGTGATCCCTTGGGGACGGAGGAAAAGAGATCATTTCGTAGACCCGTGGCCGCCTTGGAAACCGAATGATGGTACGAGCATCCATTCGGCTTCCAAGGCGGCCACGGACAGAACGGGACGAACAGAAAAGAGCACGTAGACCTGCCAAAGCTCGCCCACAAAGCTCATGCTGACAAGCACGGCAGAGGTAGCGATAACGGTTAGGGAGCCCAAAACGCGACCGCTTACTTTATCGGCAACATGGCCAATGACAAGCGATCCGATAACGCTCACCACGGTAGAGATCGCATTGGAGATGTTGTACTGCGCAAGAGATATTCCCAAGTCGCTGACGATGAGCGGCTGGAACAGGCTCATGCAGTTGACGAAAATCGTGTAGCACGTGGCCATGATCACGAAGCCGGAGGCCACCACGAGCCAGCCGGGGAAGAACTTACGCTGCTGGGGCATACTGCTCCTTATTTAACAAACGAATAGCCGGCGCCGGGCGCCGGTAGTGCCCAAGATTGCCTTGAAAGACAAGGGCATAGGCCTTA
>URRN01000109.1 GCA_900550185.1 uncultured Collinsella sp. | reverse complement strand
GCCGTCGCCTCATCGGCAACGGCGTCCGGGTGAGCCATTAAATCAAGATGGCAGTGTGCATCAATTAACTGGGGCCCCATCTCGGCGCGCTCCACTAGTCTAGGCGCTGGCCATCGGCGCGCACGCGTTCGGTACCACGCCCACTGATCTGGCGGATAACCTCGCCGGCGATTATCTGGCCCATGATGGGCGGCATAAAGCTGGCGGTTCCCAGCTCGGTGCGCTCGTGGATGTTGGAAGGGTCGCGGGGCTGTGTCTTAACCGATTCCTCGCAGCTAAACAGCACGTGCAGGCTCTTGATTCCGCGCTTCTTGCATTCTTTGCGCATGATGCGGCTCATGGGGTCACGTACCGTATCGAAGATGTCGGCAAAGCGGAGGCACTCGGGATGGAGCTTGTTGGCCCCGCCCATGGAGCTAACCAAACGGATGTCGTGGTCCTGAGCATATTTGGCAATGGTGAGCTTGGCCGAGATGGTGTCGATGGCGTCGACGACGTAGTCGAGCTTGCCGTCCGTCTGCTCCAAAACGCTCGCAAAGAACTCGTCGATGTTATCGCTCAACAGGTATTCAGTTCGCTTGATGACGGCAGCGGCGGGATTGATGTCGTGGATCATGGCTTCCATCACGTCAACCTTGCGCTTGCCGACGGTGCTGTGAAAGGCGATGGCCTGGCGATTGATATTGCTGGGCGCGATGATGTCCTTATCCAGAATGACGAAATGTCCGATGCCGCCGCGGGCGAGTGCCTCGCAGCAGTTGGAGCCCACGCCTCCGCAGCCGAGCACCAGTACCGTAGCATCGGCGAGCTTGTCGAGTGCCTCGCGGCCCATGATGATTTCGAGCTTGGTATCGCGCGTCTCGACGAGAGCAGTAGCGTTTTCGGTCATAGACATCCTCCGATGGGGAAGCGAATCGTGTTTTAGCTATCGTCATTATAGGTAATCGCCCATAGGTTGCGATGGCGTTTGCTTTGATGTGGTTTGAAGCATTGCGATTAGATAGTTAGACAAACGTCTAAATATCGAGTATAGTGTGCGCGTCATGAGAGATGATGAGAGGAGGTCTTATGCCGGGAGAGGGTTTTAAGGCGCTTGCCGATCCAACGCGACGGCGCATTTTGGAGTTGCTGCGCGAGGGCAATTGCACGGCGGGGGAGCTTGCCGAGCATTTCGATATCAGTAAGCCGTCGCTGAGCCATCACTTGGCGACGCTCAAAAACGCCGGGTTGGTGACCGACGAGCGCCATGGCCAAAACATCGTATACAGCTTAAACACCACCGTCATGCAGGACTTGATCGGTTGGTTTATGGGCTTTACAAACACGGAAGGTGATAAGGATGAATAACGAAAACAAGGGCATTCACGCCACGGGGGTATCGCGGCGTGTGTGGATTGCGCTGATCGCTCTGTGCGTCGCCAATGTCGTAGCGCACCTCATAGTGATGCCGAGCTTGCCTGCGCAGATTCCTACGCACTGGGGCGCGAACGGCGCCGTCGACGGTTGGGGTCCTAGCTGGATGGCCTCCGCGCTCGGCGTGCTGCCTCTGGCACTTCTTGCGATGTTCTACGTCGTGCCACGCATTGACCCCAAGGGCGAGGCGTATCGAACCTCGGGCAAGTTCTATCAGGGCTTCGTAATCGCCTTCACCTTGTTTATGTGCGCCATAAGCTGGTTGGGTGAGCTTACGGTCTGGGGCGTGGTGCCGGCGGTCGGTTCGGTCAACGTGCTGATTTCCGGTGCTGTCGGTCTGCTGTTCATCGGCGTAGGCAACTACTTGCCGCGTGTGAAGCGGAACTATACACTCGGTATCAAGACGCCCTGGGCGCTTGCCGATCCCGAGAACTGGCGCCGTACGCAGCGCTTTGGCGGTGCCTGCTTTATGGTGCTGGGTGTTGGCCTGATTGCGATGGGCGTGGCGGGCAGCGTGCTTTCGAGTGAAGTCGTCGCCGCGGTGATTGCGGTTCTGGCGTTTGGTTCGGTCGGAGCCGTCTACGTCTACTCGTATCTGCTGTGGCGCAAATCGCAGCGAGCCGCTCGTTAAGGTTGCGGAAAACTAGCGTACGCAGTTCATAGTATGTTCCGGGGGACTTTTCCCAGGTAGTATTAGGGGGTATGGGCAACCATGCCCCTTTTTTCGTTAAGTTTCAGAGCTGGTTTCCTCATTTCGTTTCCACTAAAGCGAATCAAGAATAGGGAAACAGCAGGTAGAAAGGATAAAACAGGCAAATGGCAGAGTTCATCTACCAGATGTATCAGGCTCGCAAGGCCCATGGCGACAAGGTAATCCTTGACGACGTGACCCTGAGCTTCTACCCCGGTGCCAAGATCGGCGTCGTGGGTCCCAACGGCATGGGCAAGTCGACCCTGCTCAAGATCATGGCCGGCATCGAGGAGGTCTCCAACGGCGATGCCAGGCTTACCCCCGGCTACACCGTGGGCATCCTGCAGCAGGAGCCGCCGCTCGACGACGACAAGACCGTCATCGAGAACGTGCGCATGGCGTTTGGCGACATGATTGCCAAGGTCGATCGCTTCAACAAGATCGGCGAGGAGATGTGCGACCCGGACTGCGACATGGACGCCCTCATGGCCGAGATGGGAAAGCTCCAGGACGAGATCGACGCCGCCGACGGCTGGGATATCGATTCCAAGCTCGGCCAGGCCATGGACGCCCTGCAGCTGCCCGATTCCGACATGCCGGTCAACGTGCTTTCCGGCGGCGAGCGCCGTCGCGTGGCCCTGTGCAAGCTGCTGCTCGAGGCTCCCGACCTGCTGCTGCTCGACGAGCCCACGAACCACCTGGACGCCGAATCGATCCTGTGGCTCGAGCACTTCCTGCACAACTACCAGGGCGCCGTTCTGGCCGTCACGCACGATCGCTACTTCCTGGATAACGTTGCCGAGTGGATCTGCGAGGTCGACCGCGGTCACCTTTATCCCTACAAGGGCAACTACTCCACGTATCTGGAGACCAAGGCCGCGCGTATCGAGGCACAGGGCAACCGCGACGCCAAGCTCGCCAAGCGCATGGAGGCCGAGCTCGAGTGGGTGCGCAGCTCGCCCAAGGCCCGTCAGGCCAAGAACAAGGCCCGTCTGGCTCGCTATGAGGAGATGGAGGCCGAGGCCCGCGCAAGCCAGAAGCTCGACTGGACCGACATCCGCATTCCCGTCGGACCGCGCCTGGGCAACAAGGTGCTCGAGGCCCATCACCTGCATAAGGAGTTCGATGGCCGTGTGCTCATCGACGACCTATCATTCACCCTGCCGCGCAACGGCATCGTGGGCGTCATCGGCCCCAACGGTGTCGGTAAGACCACGCTGTTCAAGACGATTGTGGGTCTGGAGCCGCTTACTTCGGGCGAGCTCGAGGTGGGCGAGACCGTCAAGATTTCTTACGTCGACCAGAACCGTTCCGGCATCGACCCCGATAAGAACCTGTGGGAGGTCGTCTCGGATGGTCTGGACCACATGATGGTCGGCGAGACCGAGGTCCCCAGCCGCGCGTACGTGGCGAGCTTTGGCTTTAAGGGCCAGGACCAGCAGAAGCGCGCTGGCGTACTCTCCGGTGGCGAGCGCAACCGTCTGAACCTGGCGCTCACGCTCAAGCAGGGCGGCAACCTGCTGCTCCTCGACGAGCCCACGAACGACCTCGACGTCGAGACGCTGTCCTCGCTCGAGGCGGCGCTGCTCGAGTTCCCGGGCTGCTCGGTGGTCATTAGCCACGACCGTATGTTCCTGGACCGCGTCGCCACGCACATTCTGGCGTGGGAGGGCACCGACGAGAATCCGGGCAACTGGTATTGGTTTGAGGGCAACTTCGAGGCCTATCAGGCCAACCGCATCGAGCGCCTGGGCGAGGACGCAGCCCAGCCGCATCGTATCCACCGCAAGCTGACGCGCGACTAGTAGCAAGTAGAAGGGCCGCCACCAAGGGCGGCCTTTCTTGTAGCGATTGCACTGCAGCTATGCCCTGGCTGCTGGTTTGATTCATAATCAAAGTCATCTCTTTGGGATTAAAGCCCGTTTTTGCTATGAGTGATTTTCTAATTCCGTTTAAAACGTAAAGACGCATTGGGTTGCAAGGACATAAGCAAATCGAATTGAAATATAACCAGTGCTGTAACGTTAAAAAAAGATTATAGAATAGGAGTACCTTATAAGTCGCTTCTCTAGAAAGAAGAACATATGCTTTCGCGTCGTCGTTTTCTGCAACTTGTCGCGTCTTCAATTGTCGCCTTAGCCGCACGTCCGAAAGAGGTTTTTGCTTCGACGGGCAATATTGATGGTGAGCAGATACAATTTACTTCTGAAATTGCGCAAGAGCTTGCCGATAAATATATAAAGGGACTCCTCGGCTATTCGTATACGCCTTCTGACCCTATTCCTTTTGTAGATGTTGATGGGTCCCCGCTTGGTTACATTGTTCCGGTTGTGACATCCAATAGAGCCGCGGGCTATTTGGTTTTAGATGCTTCAGATGATGAAATACTTACGGGATATCGTTTTGGAGACGGCTTAGTCAGCCCTATGGATCGGGGAGGAGATCTTGGTGTCGAGTCTTATTCGTTCAATAACCCAGTCGTAATGATCAATCCATTCGAATTCGGCGTGCAATCTTTGGACGGTTCAATAACAACAAATTGCGGAAGAACAATCCCGGCTGTTTCCATAGAAGGACGGCCTGTCGTTTTATCGAATAAACCTTCAAGCTGGAACGATGTTGTAATTTACGCAACTCAAATGCAGGATTACACAGTATCTGGATTTCGTTCCATTTCTCAGTTTATGTCATATGATGAAAGCGAGATTAAGAGGCTTACCGCCCACTATGCTTGTATGGTGACAGCTTTTTCGAACGTTGCGGAACTGTATGGCATTGCCAATTTATATAGCGACCCTTCGCAATATATGCAGATATGGAGTTACACCAATACCCATGCTCTTTCCGATGAAGAACAGACTGTTCCCGGCGTTGTTTTGGGTGGAACGCCGATATCAACCTGTGCAACGGGGTTTACAAATTACTGCGCAAGCAGAGGAAGTACTCTTATCGCCCGCACTGTCTCCTCTCCGGCTATCGCGAGCATTCAAAATGAGATTAACTCTAATAGACCGAATGTTTTACATGCGAGTTTGTACAACGGATCAGCCCATTCTGTAACAGCGGAGGCTTACGCCACACTTACTGGTAAGAAAACTGGAGAGACAAGGCAGATGATTGGCATAGCGGACGGCTGGAATTCATCTTTATCCTTCCTGAAGTATGATCAGAGCTATTATGCGTGGACTTATGGAACGACTTTTTCGAAGTAGGGCGATTCGACTAGCCCTGTCTTTGGTGCTGATGGCTTCATTGGTGGGCTGTTCAACAAAGGAAGAGATATCGCGCGGAGGTTCCGGAGAAGTGACTGCGACAGACTCAGGTTCATTAGAAATAGCTGGCGGGCATGCCGATGTGATGTTACAAGGAAAAGGCGTGCTTAGGTCGATTGATGCTGAAGACGCTGTCTGCTCAATAGAGGATTTGAAGACAGGTGAAACTGCATCGTACCGAGTTTCAGATAATGCTGCGAATATGATTGAGTCGATACCGACTGGAGCGCAGGTTTCTTTTAGATACTTTGCTCCGCAACTTGAGGATGAGCTTGCTTCTCTGGTGTCTATATGCACCGATGACAACTAAAAGGCCTGAATTCAAACGGCCTCGGATGGTCAAATTGGCTATCCGAGGCCGTTTTTTACTCGACCGGGGCTTCGACCTTGTCGATGGCCCAGGCGGCTCCGAGACCGCCGGTGGTGTTGCGGCGGATGCGCACGGTAACCTCGCGGCGCTCGCCGGCCTGCGTGTAGCACAGGGGGAAGCTTGCGCGGTTTCGCGCGGCCTCGATGGTACCGCGCTCGCGGGCGATCCAGTAGTACTCGCCGACAATGCCGAGCGTGTCGGCGCCGTAGGGGAGATAGGTCGACAACTGGTGCAGAAGCGGGCCGGGGCAGAAGACCTCGGTTGCGAAATCGACGGGGAAGTCCTCAGGGATGGCGGGCGCTGCGGGTGCGGGGGTTGGGGCCGCTGCGGGTACCGAAGCCGGTGCCGGTGCGGGAACTTGGTCGCAAGTAGAGGTGGGCACGGATTCGATGACGGGTGCGGGCTCAGGCACCGGTTCCGGCTTAACTGCGGAATCTGCGGGCTTCACGGTGACGGGCGCGTCTACAGCTGCAGTTTCAAACTCAACCTGCATCGCGCTCTCATTCTCGACGCTCGACTTTGCTTCGATGGGCGTGGATGCCATAGTGGTGATGCCGGCGTTGGCGTTCTCGGGGTCATAGACGACCGTGAGCGAGATGGCGGGCTGCGGCGTCTCGGGCTTCGGCGTCGACTCGGTAGCGTCTTGATCGGCGAGCTGATCGTCCTCGGCCTCGTCGCTAAAGACATCACTGTTTTGGAACGAAGGCGTCTCGGGTTGGTCGGCGGTTTTTTCGGTTGTCGACTTGGGAGCTTCGTTGAGCTCCGCAGTGGCTTCCTGCTCGGATATGACTTCGGGATCAGTCGTGGCGGTGATTTCGGTTTCGGCTTCTGCCGTTACCTCAATAGCGACTTCAATCTCTGCCTCGGGCTCGGATTCTGGCACGGCTTCAACCATGGCTTCAGGCTCGGGACGCTTAACGTGCTTGGGGCGCACGGCCTTGAGGTCCTTCTCGCCGCGTTTTTTCTTTTTGTAGGACTGCTTGGCTCCCTTGGCAGCCTTGGGCTTGTCCTCGCCCTTGGCAAGGGCGGCATCCCAGGCCTCGTTGGCGATGACCGTGGCATACAGGCGACCGCCCTTAAAGACGGTCAGCTTAATGCAGTCGTCGAGCTCCTCGAGCAGCTCGCGCGTGGACTCGAAGCCCAGGTCATAAGCGGCCATGTCACCAGCGGCGAGTGCCTCCTCGACCTGCGTCATAAACGTTTGCTTGCCGCATCCGATTGCATCGCGCAGCAGGCGATACAGATAGATGTGGTTGCCCAGCGAAAGCGTGGGCCTAACTATTGTCTTGCTCATGGCAAATCTCCTCTTTACACACCAAAGCATCTTACCATCGC
>URRN01000108.1 GCA_900550185.1 uncultured Collinsella sp. | reverse complement strand
TCGACACGCCGGTCGAGGAGCTTGCTGCCGCCGCGCGCGAGAAGGGCCTGGAGATCAAGCCCGAGTGGACTGCCGGCAAGATCATCGCCGAGATTTACGATGAGCTGGGCGAGGACACCATCGTCAACCCGACCTTCGTGTGCGATTACCCCATCGAGGTCAGCCCGCTCGCTAAGCGTTTTGAGGACGACCCGCGTTTGACTCACCGCTTTGAGCTGGTCATCGCCGGCCACGAGTACGCCAACGCATTCTCCGAGCTCAACGACCCGGTCGACCAGGCTGAGCGCTTTGCTGCCCAGATGGCCGAGAAGGCCGGCGGCGACGATGAGGCTATGGAGTATGACGAGGACTACGTGCGCGCCCTCGAGTACGGTATGCCTCCCGCGGGCGGCATTGGCATTGGTATCGACCGCGTGGTCATGCTGCTTACTAACCAGGCTTCTATCCGCGACGTCCTGCTGTTCCCGCACATGAAGCCCGAGAAGGGTTTCCAGTCCGGTGCCGCTGCCGCCAAGGCTGCAGAGGCCGGCAACGCCGCGAGCCCATTCGTTAAGTCGCTTAAGCCCACGCTCGATTACTCCAAGATCGCCGTCGAGCCGCTGTTTGAGGAGTTCGTCGACTTTGATACCTTCTCCAAGAGCGATTTCCGCGCTGTGAAGGTCAAGGCATGCGAGGCCGTCAAGAAGTCCAAGAAGCTGCTGAACTTTACGCTCGACGACGGTACCGGTACCGACCGCACCATCCTCTCCGGTATTCACGCTTATTACGAGCCCGAGGACCTGGTCGGCAAGACCTTGCTCGCCATCACCAACCTGCCTCCGCGCAAGATGATGGGCATCCCCAGCTGCGGCATGCTCATCAGTGCCATCCACGAGGAGGATGGTGAGGAGCGTCTCAACCTGATCCAGCTCGACGCTTCCATCCCCGCCGGCGCAAAGATGTACTAACTAGTTACGCGGTTCTACGAACCGCGTAACGGCTCGACGCTGCGCGGGCCGCATTTGGACAATCTGACGTTCAACTTCAAGGGCGCGACCAGAAGGTCAGCGCCCTTTCGTTTCACGTCACCTTGTCTCAAATGCGACCCGCTCGCTGTCCGTTCTCTACCTGCGGCGTCGTCTTGCTCCGAATGCGGCTCGCTCGCTGTCGTTGCCGAAACATCGGCGTTGCCGGACTAGTCATTGGGGACGTTCATAAATGACTACTCAGGAATGAGCGTGGATAATCTCCCGTTTTTGGCCTGTGTGCGGGCTCAAAGTGGGAGATTATCCACGCTCGCTTTAATTTGCCTGGGTTGCGATGCCTATCTAATCGGCTCGGCGTCTTCCCTGAGAATCGAAAGATACTCTTCATACCCGTACTGCCGGTATCTCTGTCTTGACTCGTCGAGCGGACGGAGGATACCCAATTCTTCAAATGATTTGACGAGCGAGCTCGCGGTACTCCTGCCGATATCGAGTTGGGCAGCGATGAATGCGGTGTCGACGATGGGGTGCTCTTCAAGAATGCCCAACAGCCTTTGCCCGTTTGCAGCAGTCCTTCCGAGATTTTCGGTAATGGTTGCTGTGGAACGGTTATGGAGGTCAACAAGGTTTTTTAAAGACCCTACCGAGTCCTTCGCACTTTCGAGAAGACTGTTGCAGAAAAACTCTATCCATTCCTCGTAAGTGCCTCTCTCCCTTACGGATGTGAGTTGCCGGTAGTACTCGCTTCGATTTTTCTTGAACTGGAACGATGGATAGAACAAGCAAGAATGAAGAACGCCATCATTGATGAGCATAAGTGTAATGAGAAGCCTGCCCAGGCGACCGTTTCCGTCTAGGAATGGATGGGCAGTTTCAAATTGGTAATGGACGAGCGCCGCCCGCACAATCGGATCCATTTCGACTTGAGGCTCATTGATAAAGCGTTCGAGGTCCTGGAGCGTGTTACTCAAATCTTCAATGTTTGGAGGGACAAACGATGCGGTTGCAATGGTGCAGCCTGAGGGGCCAATCCAGTTTTGTGAGGAGTGCAGCTCGCCTGGATTCTTCTCCGTTCCGCGCACTCCGTCCAGCAGGACCGCATGAACTTGCCTAAGAAGTCTCGTGCACAAGGGCATCTTTTTGAGCAGTTCTACGCCGCGGTCGACAGCACGGACGTAATTCACGACGTCTGCGACATCTTTATGATGGAGTTGTGTTTGCGATGGACTAAGTAGGTCGTCAAACGTGCACTGGGTTCCCTCAATTTGCGAAGAAAGGAGTGCTTCTTTGCGCACGTACATTGTCAGATACATATCGGCGTTGGGAACAAAGTAGAGCATGCCTTCAAGCTCTCCAAGCTTTCGTGAGCATGCGGAAAGCGTGCGATAGGTTTCCTCGGTGAGGTTTAGCTGCCTCAATGATTGCAAGGGCGTTGGAAAAAACGAATAGTAAGCCAATTTCCCCGATAGATTATTGCGGAGCGTTCCCTGGCCGTTCTCCTCGATTTGCATCGCGCCCTCCATATCTTTAGTGCCGGAAACTCGTTATTAGGCCAATCATATCAATTCTAATAACGAGTTTAAGGATTAAATAGTTATTAGAATTGATGTAAACAATCTAATGATGAGAAGTCGTTATTACTTGACCATGGAGCTCGGCTTGGTACAAGGGGGGGGGTTATCCAAAATGAGAGCGGATAATCTCCCGTTTTTGGCTCGGTGACGGCCTCAAAGTGGGAGATTATCCACGCTCGTTAGTTAAGCGTCCGAAAATCCACACTCGCCAAACCTACCAAAAAGGGACAGGTTTATTTTGGCACGTTTCGGTCGGTATCAGGAAGTGTCAGGGACGGGGCGGCGGCAGGACTCGAGAGCGAAAAGAAGTATCGGGTTTGGCGTGCCCGCTTCTGCCCGTCCCGCGCGTGGGCGATACTCGGCTTATCGAACCGCGATGCAAAGGAGATGCTCATCCCACGAGCACTACCGAGAAGGGCTTGCGATTCGAGTCCCCACCTTAGCATTTGAACCATTTGGCACTATAATTACCGTAGGCATGCGCACAACGTTGCGCTTAATCAAGAGGAGAAAACGTATGGGTCTGTTTGATATGTTCAAGAAGAAGGCTGAGCCCGCGGCTGCCGCTGCTCCGGCCTCCATCTCTGCTTCTGCCGGCGCCGACGTGCTGTGCTCGCCCGTCAAGGGCAAGGTCATCAAGATGGCCGACGTGCCCGATCCCGTCTTTGGTGGCGAGGTTCTGGGCAAGGGCTGTGCCGTGTGGCCCGAGGACGATCTGGTCTACGCTCCCTGCGACGGTAAGGTGACCGTCACCATGGGCCACGCCGTGGGTCTGCAGTCCGATAGCGGCATCGAGGTTTTGGTGCACGTTGGCGTCGATACCGTCAACATGAACGGCGATGGCTTCGAGGGCTTCGTCAAGGCCGATGACGTCGTGAAGGCTGGCCAGCCCATGCTCAAGATCGACCGCGCCAAGATCGCCGCTGCCGGCTACAAGGACTGCGTCGTCGTTGCTGTGTCCAACACCGCCGAGTTTGCCGATGTCGAACTCGCCGTCGAGGCCGACTCCGCTGTCGCCGCCGGTGACGCCATCGTTAAGGTCGTCCGCAAGTAAACTGCGGCATCCAAAGGATGTGCAAGGGTGGTCGGGTTTTCCGGCCACCTTTTTTATTGCACCGCGGGGAAGCGTTTTATTGCACGTTGGGCGGGCTTGCAAACCGTTCGGACGCTAAAACGAACCGACCGCGCCTTCGCGTTGCCGAGGGCGTTCATAAGTGGATAGTATGGGCTTACTTATTACAACGTGCGCCGCGTCCGGGAAGCGCGGTGCCGCTCATTGGGAGGAACAACATGAAAAAGAAGCTGCTGCTTGCGCCCCTCATGGCCGTCTTGGTTGCATGCGTGGTCGTGCTTTCCGGCTGTGGAGGTCCTTCGGTTGAGGAGCTCATCACCGAGGATCTTACGACGCAGTTTGACGAGGTCAAGAACGGTGGCGACGACTTCCTCTCTGGTCTGGAGGAAGCTTCGGGCGACGAGTTCGAGCAGCTGGGTATCGATCCCAAGGAGTATGCCAAGACCTATCTCGAGGGCTTTGACTACAAGATCGGCGACGTGACGGTCGACGAGGACAAGGGTGTCGCGACCGCCGAGGTCTCCATCACCTGCAAGTCCATGAACAAGATCGTCGAGGACTTCTCCACCCAGTATCAGGAGAAGGTCGCCGCGCTTGACACGGTTCCTTCCGATGACGAGCTGTACAAGATGGCCGGTCAGGTTATGGTCGATGTGACCAAGGCCACCGAGCCCAGGAAGACCACGGTTATCTTCAAGTACACCTGCAACGACGACGGCGAGTGGTCTGCCGACGACTCCGTCAACTCCGAGATGATGGATGCAATGCTGAGCTAGTTTGTTGCGGCGTTTTACCAAACGCCGCAACTGCTCGACGCTGCGCGGGCACCAGAGCGACAACTTGTCATTCAAAGAGGACGGCATGACCAGAAGGTCTATGCCGTCCTCTTTTCATGCCAATTTGTTCGCTCTGGTGCCCGCTCGCTGTCCGTCCTCTACCTGCGGCGTTGCCATGGTAGTCATTGGGGCGGCACTTGGGGACGTTCCTTTTCTGCCGGCAGTTGGGGACACTCCTTGCGCCAGCGTTGCATCGAATGCTCGGGAAAATGCAGCCCGGTTTTTGGCCGAATAGCGGGTCACGGTTTCCGGATGGCGTGGGTTGCGGAAAGTGCGACCCGGAATAATGCTCTGAAACGGGATGCCGTTTCCCCGACAAGGCTCAACCGGAAAGCGCATCCCATTCTGAGGCGGCAAAACGGGATGCGCTTTCCGCGCGACAGAATCTATCCAGCCGTGTTGAGCGACAGCCCCGCTACTCGCCCAGAATCAGCGCCGCGAGCTCGTCCTGGGTGTCCACCACGTAGTCGGCGCCGGCGGCTTCCAGCTCTGCGCGGCCGCGGAAGCCCCAGCTGACGCCCGCACTCTTAAGGCCGGCGTTGTGACCGGTCAGGATATCGACATTGGAATCGCCCACGTAGAGCGTGGTCGACGGATCGGCGCCTAGCTCTTCCATCACATGCAGTGTGACGGGCGCTTCGGGCTTGGGCGGAAACGCATCGACACGGCCCTGTACCAGCGCAAAGCGCTCGGAACCAAAATACTTCTCAATAAGCGGAGCCGCCGAGACGTGGTCCTTGTTGGTGAGCACGGCAAGCTGAACGCCCGCGGCGCGTAGGCGGTCGAGCAGCTCGATCGTGCCGGCGTACGGTGCAGTGTGGTCTTCCTTGTGCTCGCCGTAGTAAGCCCTAAACTCGGCAAGCGTCTGCTCAAACATACGGCCGTCGCCCGCATACTCGGCGGGCATAAAGCGCTCGACCAGCTTGAGCATGCCGTTTCCCACCTTGTAACGGTACTCGTCAACGGCAAACGTGGGCCAGCCGTGCGTCTCGCAGGTATGGTTGCCGGCGGCCGCCAGGTCCTCGAGTGTGTTGAGAATGGTGCCGTCCAGGTCAAAGATCACATGGGAAAAAGCTGCTGCCATGGGTGCTCCTGCCGCTTGAGTTGTAAAACGCACCCCATGATACTGGGCATGCGTGCCGGGCATGTTTGGAATCTGAATATCTTTAATAGCCCTGAGCCTTTGTCGTTAGCAAATTCTCGGCAGCTGCTCTCCTACGAGCATGTCGAGGATGCGGGTCGAGCCCCAGCCGGTGCGCACGCGCACGGCGGGGCGGGCGTCCTCGGCAAGCGGCAGCACGCGACCGATAATGGCGGCATTCTCGCCGTAGCGCGCGGCGCGAATGGCGGCCAGCGCGGCATCGGCCTGCTCGGCCGGCACCACGGCGACCATCTTGCCCTCGTTTGCCACCTGCAGCACATCGTAGCCGAGCATCTCGCAGGCGGCCTGCACGTCGGGACGCACGGGCACGGCATCCTCGTCGATCTCCATGGCAACGCCGCTGGCCTGCGCAAACTCGTTGAGCGTCGAGGCCAGGCCACCGCGCGTGGGGTCGCGGAAGCAGCGTGTGTCGGGTGCTGCGGAAAGCACATCGGCAATCAGGTGGTTGAGCGGCGCGGCGTCGCTTTCGATGGTGCTCGAAAACGCCAGACCCTCGCGTTGGCTCATGATAGCGATGCCGTGGTCGCCCAGTGTACCCGAGACCAGGATGACATCGCCGGGCTGGCAGTTTGCGCCGCTGAGCGCCACGCCCGCAGGCACCTCGCCCACGCCGGCGGTATTGATATAGACGCCGTCGGCCCCGCCGCGCTCGACCACCTTAGTGTCGCCCGTGATTATGGACACGCCCGCCTCGTGCGCCGTCTCGGCCATCGTCTGCACAATCTGCTGGAGCTTATCCATGGGATAGCCCTCTTCGAGGATAAAGCCGCACGATAGGTAGCGCACGTTGGCGCCCGAGGTCGCGACGTCGTTGACGGTTCCGCACACGGCGAGGCGGCCGATGTTGCCACCGGGGAAGAACTGCGGCGAGACTACAAAGCTGTCGGTCGACATGGCGATGCGCCCGCTCGCGGGCAGCGCGGCGACGCCGGCATCGTTGCCTTCGAGCAGCTCGGGCGACCCAAAGGCATCCAAAAAGACCTCATCGATGATGCGTTTCATCATCTGGCCGCCGGAGCCGTGGCCCAGCAGGACGGTGCTATCGGTAACGCTATGGGACATATCGAAAACTCCAATCGTGGGTGGTGCCGGTGTGCGGGTGTGCCCGGGCTAGTCGCGGTAGCGGTAGTACGCCGCGCAGCTGCCCTCGGAGCTCACCATGCACGGGCCGACGGGGTGCTCGGGCGTGCAGGTGCGGCCAAAGAGCGGGCAGCTGCTCGGCGCAATGGCCCCGCGCAGCACGTCGCCGCAGCGGCACCCGCGCGGCTCGACCGTCGCCTCAACGGGCACGTCAAAGCGAGCGCGGGCATCAAAGCGCGAGAACTCGGGGCGGATGGAAAGGCCCGAGTTGGCAATCAGCCCCAGCCCGCGCCATGTGGTATCGCACGGCTCAAACACCTGCTCGACCAGCTGGCGCGCCACGGGATTGCCGTCTGCGTTGACGCCACGGCGGTAGGCGTTGTCAATCGCGGGCTGCCCCTCAACAACCATCTGGACCAGCA
>URRN01000107.1 GCA_900550185.1 uncultured Collinsella sp. | reverse complement strand
ACTGCGGGGCCAGCCCGTGGGAGGCCAGGGCGCCGCTGACCGGTGGACGGCACCGTGCCGTCATCGAGATTGAAGAAGGGGGAGGCCTCGCGGCCTCCCCCTTTTTTGCGTTTACGGGCTTTTGTCTCACATAGTAGCTGTGTTTTATAACCCTCGTTTGTCGCTTCTTCTGTGAACGGGCTACAATAGCTTAGTCTGTGCAATATGGAGGTGAACATGGCTGAAGCTGGTATCGGCGTTGATATCGTCGAGATTTCCCGCATGAAATCTATTCTTGAAAAGACGCCGTCGTTTGCTCGGCGTGTGTTTACCGAAGAAGAGCGTGCGTATTGTGATGCATCATCGCGTCCCGCTGCTCACTATGCCAGTCGCTTTGCTTCGCGCGAGGCGGTACTTAAAGCTCTCGGCACGGGTTTTAGTCAAGGCGTTGGTCGCAAGGATGTTTCGGTTACGCGTGATAAACTCGGCAAACCGAAGGCGCTGCTTTCGGGCCGTGCTCTCGAGATCGCTCAAGAACTGGGTGTTGTTGAGGTCGCTCTTTCCATTACGCTTACGGGAGACTTGGCCGTTGCGAATGCCATCGCGATTACCGAAGATGCTCGGCCTAAGCCAAAAGAGGAAAAGGTGAGTACCAAGAAACGCGTTGCGCAGACATTTAAAGAGGCTCGCTCTGTATTAGATGAGCTTGAACAGCTGCAGAATTCAGCATTGACGGAGCACCTGGGCGATGCTTCGCAAGATACGCTAGGAGCATAGATGAAACCGGTTTTGAGTACCGAAGAAGTCGTTCGTCTCGAGGATATCATCGAACGCGAAGGGACTTCGAAGGCCGAGCTTATGGAGCTAGCGGGTGAGTTTGCCGCCAACGAGGTCTTGAAGCTCAATCCCGATCGGGTTCTCGTTCTGGTCGGTTTTGGTAATAATGGCGGCGACGGTTGGGTTGCCGCCGATATCCTGAGCCACAAGGGTGTGGACGTGGATATCGTTTCTCCGGTTGAGCCGGATGAGATTCCTGCTGCTCTGGCACGTCATGTTGCTCGTCGAACTGCCGGCCGCGATGTGCACGTTTGCGTCGGTCCCTCGCGTGACGAACTCGAGGTTTTGATCGATAAGGCCGATGTTGTTGTCGATGCCATATTTGGTACCGGTTTCCACGGGAATCTGCGTGCGCCGTTCTCCATCTGGATTCCTACGGTCAATGAATGCGCCGATTGTGTCGTATCCATTGATGTCCCCTCGGGCCTGAATGCCGAGACGGGCGTTGTTGATGACGACTGCATTCGTGCCGAGCGCACGGTGACGATGATTGCGCCCAAGATTGGTCTGTATAGCGCTGATGGTCCTGAGTATGCTGGCGATTTGACCTGCGGCAATCTTTACGACCGTCTTGACGAGGTCATCGATGATGTCGACCACGCCGCCGAGATTGTCGAGCCCGGTGACTTAGTTGATTACTTTGCTCCGCTACCATCGAATATCGATAAGTATTCCCGTGGCTCTGTGCTTATTGTCGCCGGATCTGCGCAATATCCTGGTGCTGCCATTATGGCGGCCAAGTCTGCAGCTCGCGCGGGTGCTGGTTACGTGGCAGTCGCGGCTCCTGACGCCTGTGCCAATCTCATTCGCATGGCACTTCCTTCGATTCCCGTCTTTGCTATTCCGTCTGATTCCCGCGGCTCCTTTGGCGCCGCTGCGCGCATGACGGTGTGCGAGATTGCAAAGAAGTACAGCTGCGTACTGTGCGGTCCCGGTATGACGACGTCTGCCGGCGCTATGCAGGTGGTTTCGGGCTTGCTCGAGCTTGATGTACCGCTAATTTTGGACGCCGATGCACTCAACTGCCTTGCTAAGATTGCCATTGACGGTATTGATAGTAACCCCGAGATGTATCGTCGCGAGCAGCCGTTGGTTATGACGCCGCACTATCGTGAGCTTTCGCGTCTGGTTGCCGGTGACGAGGTGAACGACCTTGGTACCGCGATTGCGGCCGCGCAGAAGGTTGTTTGGGCTGCAGGCTCCGACAATCTGGTGGTCATTGCCAAGGGGCCGACGACGGCTATCTGTGGTGTTGAGCGCGTGCTGCTGCCACTCTCGGGTCCGGCTTCTCTGGCAACTGCCGGTTCGGGTGATGTTCTGGCGGGTATTTTGGCCGGCACGCTTGCCACCATGCGCGACGAGATGGATCGTTGGGAGTTGCTGTATTCGTACGCCGTCGCACTTCACAGCTACGCCGGTTTTGCCGCGGCGACGGAGTATGGTGAGAAGAGCGTTATCGCAACCGATCTTATCGACTTGATCGGTCCTGCCATGGAGCTGGCGGCAAAGGATGCGCTCGAAGATCTGGGAATCATGGACGAAGGGTCGGATGACTAATCATGAATAAAGCCGATTTGACGCGCTGGTCCTGGGTCGAGATCGACCGCGGGGCGCTCCGTCGCAACACGAGGGCCTATAAGAACTTGCTGAATCCACGTCAGCGCCTGTGCTGTGTGGTCAAGGCCGATGCTTATGGTCATGGAGCTGTTGAGTGCGCCAAGATCATGTATTCGGCCGGTGCCGACATGTTTGCCGTGGCGACGGTTAACGAGGGCGTTGAGCTCCGACAGGGCGGGATTACGAAACCCGTCCTCATCCTAAGCGAGCCGCCTATCGAGGCTATTCCGACGTTGCTCGAGTTTGATATCATGCCCTCGGTCTATACGTCTGACTTTGCTCTTGCGTATGGCGAATGTGCCGTCGCGGCGGGCAAGGTGGGCAAGTATCATCTCGCCATCGAGACGGGCATGAACCGCATTGGCGTACATTACACGCAGGTGCTCGACTTTGTCCGCGGTATTAATTTCCATCGCGGTATTCAGTGCGACGGCGTATTTACGCACTTCGCCACGGCCGATGAACCTTCGGGCTGGGACTACAAACTGCAGTGTCAGCGCTTTACCGAGGCCGTTCAGGCCATTAAGGATGCGGGCTTTGAGTGCGGTATCGTGCACTGCGCCAATACGCCGTCCTCGATGCTCGACCCCTCGATGCATTTTGATATGATTCGCGCCGGCGTTGGCTTGTATGGCATGCAGCCGTGCGAGCTGAGTGGCCGCGTGATGCAGCTTGATCCCGTTATGAGCGTCCATGCGCGCGTGACGCGCGTGGCACACCCTGCGATGGGCGAGGGCGTGGGCTACGGTTTTACCTACCGCGTACCGCGTACGCGCGTTCAGATCTGCACGCTGCCGATCGGTTATGCCGATGGCCTATCGCGTACGCTTTCCAATCGTATGGATGTGCTGTATCGCGGCGAGCGCGTGCATCAGGTTGGCAATATCTGCATGGACCAGTTTATGGTCGCCATTCAGTCCAACCCGGCACACGAGATTCCCGAGGCCGAATATGGTGACGAGATGATTATTGTCGGCCGCGATGGCGATGCCGAGATCACTATGGACGAGATGGCCCGACTGCGCGGCACGATTAACTACGAGGTCGCCTGCGGCTTTGGCATGCGCCTCGACAAGGTCTACGTGTAGGAGTCGCCATGGGCGTCATGCACATCCCCGGCCATAGCCATCAGGCGCCGCGTGAGGTCGCACTCGAGGAGATCGAGGCCGTTCTGGGCGATTGTCACCTTTGCCAGCTTTACCAGTCGCGCCACAACATCGTGTTTGGCGTGGGAAACCCCCGCGCTCGCGTGATGTTTATTGGCGAGGCGCCGGGCCGTAATGAGGATTTGCAGGGCGAGCCCTTTGTGGGGGCGGCAGGCGAGGACCTCAACGGCATTTTGTCGCTGGCGGGGCTCAAACGCGAAGACGTCTACATTGCCAACGTGCTTAAGTGCCGCCCGCCGGGAAACCGCAATCCGCGTCCCGAGGAAGTGCTGGCTTGCTCGCCGTTTTTGCGTGAGCAGATTCGAAGCATCTGGCCCGATATCATCGTGACGCTCGGCAACCCCGCGACGCACTTTGTGCTTAAGACCGAGATTGGCATTACTAAGCTGCGCGGCAGGTTCCACCAGATGGGGCATTTTGTAGTAATGCCCACTTTTCATCCGGCAGCAGCGCTGCGCAATCCGGCGTGGCAGGAGCTGCTGGAGGAAGACTTTAAGATGCTGGGCGATTATCTGGAGCGACATCCCGCACCAGAGGACGCCTCGGAATAATAAGGAGCATATATGTCCCTGGAGCGCCTGGGGGTAGGTACTTACAAAACGACTTGCGCTGCCGATACGGAGTACTTTGGCGAGCTAATTGCACCGTGCCTTGAGGACGGCGATGTGCTCATCCTGACCGGTGGCCTGGGAGTGGGCAAAACTCACTTTACCAAGGGCGTCTCGCGCGGGCTGGGCGATGGGCATATGGTTACGAGCCCTACGTTCGCGCTCATGGCCGTTCACGATCAAGGTCGTATTCCGCTGTTTCACTTTGATCTATACCGCCTGGAGCATGCCTACGAGCTCGAGGATACGGGCATTTTCGATGTGCTGGGCTATGAGGGTGCTTGCCTGCTGGAATGGGGCGAACAATTCCAGGACGAGCTGACGGATGAGTATCTTTCGGTGACGCTCAAGCGTGATGAGGGCGACAGCGATGTGCGAACGATAACGCTTGAGGCGCACGGTGACCGCGCAATGGAGCTTTCCCATTTGATTGATAAGGCTGTACAAGATGAGCTTGCATAACGACAACGCGCTGGTGGTGGCGCTCGATACCTCGACCGACATGCTTGCCTGCGCGGCAAGATGGATTGATGGGCAGACGGGCGAGACGAAGCTCGTGAGTGGCGACCACATGTGTCGCCGTCACGCCAACGTTGAGCTCGTGAATACCGTTGATGGTGTGCTGGCTCAAGCCAGTCTGGATCGCAGCGATGTTGGTTGCTATGTGGTCGGCCGCGGCCCGGGGTCGTTTACGGGTGTGCGCATCGGCATCTCCACTGCCAAGGGCCTCGCGCGTGGTGCCAATGTTCCGCTACTGGGCGTGTCGACGCTCGATGCTTGCGCTTGGACGGCGTGGAAGGCTGGCGTGCGCGGCAAGCTTGGTATCTTGGCCGATGCTATGCGCGGTGAGGTATATCCGGCGCTGTATATGCTGGTCGATGAGGGCCCCGAGCGTCAATTTGAGCGCGAACACGTGGTCAAGGCCGCCGTGGCGCTCGATGAGTGGCGCCGAGCAGCGGACTGGGACCAGGTTCAGCTGACCGGTGACGGTCTCGTGCGCTATGGCAAGCTGCTGGGTGAGGACGAGACCGTCCGCTGCGTGGAGCGCGACCTGTGGTGGCCTTCGGGCGAGGGCTTGCTGCTCGCGCACGCTGCGGGTGACGGCGATCCGGCTCGCGTCCTGCCGATTTACACGCGCCTTTCGGATGCCGAGGAAAACGAGCGCAAGCGTCTTGGTCTTGCTGAGAGTGCACAGAGCGAAATTACGGGCGTTGCCGATGAGCTCGCCGGTCGTCATCTGCAGTTCCGTCCCATGGGCGCGGCGGATGCCGAGGGCGCGAGCGCGTTAGAGGCTGCCTGCTTTGAAGGTGCCGGACACAAGGCGTGGACGCCGGGCATGTTCCTGTCCGAACTGGGCGAGGACGTCGCTGCGCCGCGTAGTTGGTGGGTGGCACACGACGACGGCAAGCTGCTGGGCCTTGCCGGCGGTATGGTCGTGGACGGTGATGTGCAGATTCTGGATGTCGCCGTCGACCCGGCACATCGCCGTGAGGGTATTGCCCGCAAGCTGCTGTCGCACGTGAGCTATGATGCCCAGATGCTCGGCTGCACCACGGCTTCGCTTGAGGTCGAGGGCGACAACAAGGGAGCGATCGCGCTTTATAACGCTCTGGGCTTTACCGAGGCAGGATGGCGCCGCGGCTATTATGGTGCCGGCAAGGATGCCATCGTCATGGCGGCTCCGCTGCCCCTGGTGCTTCCGGTCGACAATGCCTCGCCCGAGCCGACGGCGGCAGAGCAGCGCGTATGGCCGCTGCCTGCGCCCGGGCGCTCCGAGGGGGAGCGTGCCGAAATTGAACGCCGCCGCCTAGTGCTCGCTATCGAGAGTTCCTGCGACGAGACGGCCGTGGCGATTATCGATGCGGATGGCAATATGCTGGCCAACCAGGTGTCGACACAGATTGATTTTCACGCCCGCTTTGGCGGCGTGGTGCCCGAGATCGCCTCGCGCAAGCACGTTGAGGTGATTGTGAGTGTCGTAGATGCGGCGCTCGAGGATGCCGCGGCATCGCTTGGCCTTGAGGGTGGGGCGATTGCGCCAAGTGAGCTTGCCGCCGTGGGCGTGACGCAAGGTCCGGGCCTGGTGGGCGCCCTCGTGGTGGGCGTTGCCTTTGCCAAAGGCTTTGCCTACGCTGCCGGTAAGCCGCTCATATGCGTCAACCATCTGGAGGGGCACCTGTTTGCCAACCTGCTGGCGCAACCCGACCTCAAACCGCCGTTTATCTTCACGCTTGTCTCGGGTGGGCACACCATGCTCGTGCACGTGAAGGCGTGGGGCGACTACGAGGTGCTCGGTGAGACGCTCGACGACGCCGTGGGCGAGGCCTTCGACAAGGTGGCCAAGGCGTTGGGCCTGGGCTATCCCGGTGGCCCCATCATTTCCAAGCTGGCCGAGACAGGCAATCCCCGCGCGATTGATTTCCCCCGTGCGCTCAACAGCAGGGGAGACTATCGTTTCTCGCTTTCGGGCCTTAAAACGGCCGTGACGCTCTACATCGAGCAGGAGACCAAGGCCGGGCGCACGATTCACCTGCCCGATCTGGCAGCTTCGTTTGAGGCAGCTGTCTTTGACGTGCAGTACAAGAAGGCCAAAAACGCATTGCACGCTACCGGATGCAAGGAATACTGCATCGGCGGCGGCGTCTCGGCCAACCCGCATCTGCGCGAGATGATGATCAAGAAGCTTGGGCGTCAGGGGATTCGCGTAACGGTGCCGCCCTTGTCTGCCTGTACCGATAACGCAGCCATGATCGCGGAGGTCGCTCGCCGTAAATTCGACCGAGGTGAAATCTCGCCGTTCGACGTCGACGCCGATCCAAACATGACGCTGTAGCTGGTACGGCGCGGTCCCCGGACGGAGGGGCCGGATATAAGGTTTCCTGCTCTACAGTCCTGCGCAAGACGAAGGCCACATTAAGTGGCCTTCTTTGCGT
>URRN01000106.1 GCA_900550185.1 uncultured Collinsella sp. | reverse complement strand
CTGACCTGGCTGGGGCTCGAGTGGGACGAAGGCCCCTACTACCAGCACGATCGCCCGGATCTGTACGAGGACGCCCTGCGCCAGCTGCAAGACGCCGGCCTCACCTATCCCTGTTTTTGCACGCGTGCCGAACTCCACGCCGCGAGCGCGCCGCACGCCAGCGACGGCACGCCCATCTACCGCGGCGCCTGCAGAGGTCTTTCTGCTGATGAAATCACCCGCCGCAGTGCCCTGCGTGCTCCGGCCACGCGCCTGCGCGTGCCCACCGTCGACGACCTCGCCAGCGACGTGATCGAATTCGTGGACCGCACGTACGGAGCCCAATGCGAAGCACTCGCCACCGAGTGCGGTGACTTTTTGGTGCGCCGCAGCGACGGCGTGTTTGCCTATCAGCTGGCCGTGGTGGTCGACGACGCTGCCATGGGCGTCACCGAGATCGTACGCGGATGCGACCTGCTTGGTTCCACGCCGCGCCAGATCTATCTGCAACATCTGCTGGGACTGCCCACGCCGCACTACGCGCACATTCCGCTGCTCATGTCACCGGACGGCCGCCGCCTTTCCAAGCGCGATCGCGATCTGGACCTGGGCGAGCTCCGCACCCGCTTTGGCACACCCGAGGCACTGTTGGGATGGCTCGCCGGGCAAACAGGCATCGCGCCGGACACCACGCCGCGTACCGCCGAGCAGCTGGTCGAGCACTTTAGCTGGGACGTCATCCGCGCGCATCGGGAGAACATCACTGTAACGGTCGAGTAGCCAGCCACCCCGCCTCTACGCAACATCCCAGGGCTGGAGTTCGTCGCCCAAGCGAACGATGCAGTCGTAGAGCACGGTGTGACGCTCGGCCGGGTTGGTATCCCGATGAAAATGCCCGTAGTACCAGCGCTTGTAGTCCAAGCGGTCTTCCAGCTCATCGAAAAATGCCGTAAGCCGATCAACGGAGGGGCAATTCCAGCCGGACGCTGGATAAAGCGTGGACGAAAGCATGCGCGTAGAGCAGGTGTGAGTGATCACGTAGTCGACCGTCCAGCCCACGCTGTCGAGCTTTGCCCGCGCCTCCTCAAAGTTGCGCTCGTCCGGCAGCTCCTGCGGCCACCAGCTGGAATACGGAATGCGGTATTCCTTGTCCACGCTCGTGGCGCCGCCCATGGTAAAGACCGTTGAGCCGTCGAGCTCAAAAACCTCGCCGCGCGTCAGGCGCCGTATGGGCGAGGTATCCGACAGGCGCTGCGTCAGCCCACCGTGCCACAACTCCATGGGGCGTTCCGCCCAGTGATCGAAACGCTCGTGGTTGCCGTCGACAAACAGCACGGTGTAGGGGCGCGACTCCAGCCAAGCAATATCGGCACATTCCTCGGTAGAAAAGTCCCAGGGAAAGCCAAAGTCGCCCGCGATGATGAGATAGTCGTCGCTCGCCAGGCTATCCCCAAGCTCCCAATCGCGGAGCTTTTGCATGTCAGCGCCGCCATGAATATCGCCTGTTACATAGACCGTCATCGGATTACCACTTCCCTGTAAGTCGCTAGCCCACATTCTGCACGATCACTAAGCCAACCGTTCCAGCCCTTCCATCCCTTAGGGCTTACCCTTCGTTCTTCCATCCAAACGGGTCAAGCACCCAAAAAACCAGATCGAGCACGCCGCCGGTCATCATGGCGCCGGCAAGGGCCATGCAAACGTGCAGAGAACTGGCACTTCGGAGCACGTCGAATGGCCCCAGAACAGCCAGCAGCGCGACCGCTGCGCCGGCAAGGCACAACGCGAGGCACGGCCCCGCGTCCTTGACGCACTTCTTTGCGAGATGCTTGGTGTTATCGCTCATTGGTATCGAACTCCTTAGAGGGTCGTTGTTTGGGTACATGCCGCCGCGGCAGAGCAGGGCGGCAGGGTAAGTGTCCCATGCCGTGCGGACATCAATGGAGAAACCGCCTGCTCGACCAACCTTTGACGCCGTTTTGCACCGGCACCCCATCCCCCGCTATCGAGGTCTAATACTTTTCCCACCGCTACCCAAAAACTCATCCAACATTAATCTTGGCTCAAGAATCGCTTAATCTATAACCTGCACTATAGAGTTCGACCAAGGGCGGGGCGGCGTCACGCAGGCCGCCGAACGCAACGCTCGCGCCCGGGCAGATCGCCCGGCGTCGCGCCCATCGAACGAAAGGAACAGGTCATGGACGACCTCGAAAAAGTTGAAACCATCCGCACCAAGTGCAACGTGAGCTACACCGATGCCAAGGCCGCGCTCGACGCCGCCGACGGCAACGTTTTGGACGCCATCATTTGGCTCGAGTCGCAGGGCAAGACGCAGACCACGTCGGCGCACGCCGCCACCGAGTCCGCGCCAGTCGATGAGCCCTCAGCCGAGATGGTCGCCGCGCAGGCCGCCTACGAGAAGTCGAGCGAAAAGACCGACTTCTCCAAGAAGATGGACAGCGTATGGGAGTACCTCAAAAAGCTCTTCCGCCTGAGCCTGGACACCAAGTTTATCGCCACGCGCCGCGATGCGATCATCCTCAACATCCCCATCCTGATCCCCATCATCGCCCTGTTTGCCTGGGGCGCTACGATTTGGCTGATGCTGATTGGCCTGTTCTTTGGCATGCGCTACCGCATCGACAGCGACGGCGACGTGCCCGGCAGCATCAACAACCTTATGAATCACGCCGCCGATGCCGCGAACGACATCAAGCAAAATCTGAACGACGACAAGTAATCGCAGACGGGGGCACGCATGGCACGGATCCTGATCGTAGAGGACGAGGAGAAAATCGCCCGCTTTGTGACGCTCGAGCTGGAGCACGAGGGCTACCAGGTGGAACACGCCGCCGATGGCCGCACCGCCGTGGACCTGGCGCTGGAGCGCAACTACGATCTTATTCTGCTCGATGTGTTGTTGCCGCAGCTCAACGGCATGGAGGTCCTGCGGCGCGTCCGCAAGCACAAGGATGTGCCGGTGATCATGGTCACCGCGCGCGATGCCGTGATGGACAAGGTGGCCGGGCTCGATGCCGGCGCCGACGATTACCTGACCAAGCCGTTTGCGATTGAGGAGCTGTTCGCACGGATCCGCGTGGCGTTGAAGCGCTCGGAGGCCGTGCGGGCGGCTTCGGGCGTTGGCGGCATCGGGACGGGCGCGGCAGGCGGCACGGGTGTCGGCGCCACTGCGATGCCCCCGGTCAGCGACTCGGCCCAGGCTTCCGCCTCGCCCTCCCCCGCTACGCTCACCGTTGGCTCAGTCGTGCTCGATCCCGACCGCCGCGAAGTCACGGTCGGCGGCTCGCCCATCGTGCTCACGGCCCGCGAGTTCGACGTCCTCGCCCTGCTTATGGCGCATGCCGAGACCGTACTCACGCGCGAGCGCATCGCGCACGAGGCGCTGGGCTACGAATACGTGGGCGACACCAACAACGTCGACGTACACATCGCGCACCTGCGTGCCAAGATCGAGGACGCCGGCGGCGCCCGCATCATCCAGACCGTGCGCGGGGTGGGCTATGTCTGCCGCGCGTAACGCCGAGGCCAAGCGCGTCACCTCCATCGCCCGTGCCATCAACTGGAGCTATATGTGGCGCCGCTTGATGAGCTACGTCTGGCTCGATCTGCTGCTGATGGTGATTGCGGCGGCGATCCTCGTCTATGGATACAACCAAACGCTGCCCGACAGCGCGTTTACCGCAGGCTGGATTCCCGGCGCCACCGTTCACAGCATGTCGCTGACGCCCGCGCGCGGCTGGGACCTGACAACGCTCACCTATACCGTCGAGCTTGCGCGTACCACCAAGACTTTCCCCCTCGCGCAGGACCTCGTCGCGCTATGGCCTCTCTACCTTGTCGTTGTGGGTTGGCAGGTCATCAGCGTGCTCAACATGCTTGGCGGCGCCCGTCGCGTGCGCCGCACCATGGCACCGCTCAACGACCTGGCCTTGCGCGTGGACGAGCTCGGCCGTATGCAGCTCTCCGGCGGCAAGATGGAAACACTGGAGCAGGCCATCGAGCGCGCAAGCGTCGACTCGCCGAGCGTCACTACCGGCGACGCCGACCTGGCAAGCATCGAGGTTGCACTCAACCGCCTACTGCGCCAGATGCAAGAGGCCAAACTGCAACAGATGCGCTTTGTCAACGATGCGAGCCACGAGCTGCGCACGCCCATCGCGGTGATTCAGGGCTACGTGAACATGCTCGACCGCTGGGGTAAGGACGACCCGGACGTGCTGGCGGAATCCATCGCGTCCCTTAAAGCCGAAAGCGAGCACATGCAAGAGCTTGTGGAGCAGCTGCTGTTTTTGGCGTGCGGCGATGCCGGGCGCACGGTCCTGCGGCGCGCGCATACCAACTTGGCTGCACTGGTCAGCGAGGTATGCGAAGAATCGCAGATGATCGATACCGAGCACACGTATCGGCTGGCTTCTGATGCTGCGCTTGCCAGCGACCCGCGCTGTGACGCGTCTGTCGACGTGGCGCTCGTGAAGCAGGCCCTGCGTGTGATCGTGCAAAACGCCGCCAAGTACTCGGATGCGGGAACGACCGTCACATTTGGCGTAGCGCCCGATGTAGGCACGGGCACGATCGATATAGCCGTTGAGGACGAGGGCATCGGCATGAACCAGGAATCCGCAGCTCACGCGTTTGAACGATTCTACCGCGCCGACAACGCACGCGATGCCGGCGCGCAGGGCTCGGGTCTGGGGCTTGCCATTGCCAAGTGGATCGTCGATAGCCATGGTGGTGTCATTGGCGTGACCTCGGTCGAGGGCGTCGGCAGCCGCTTTACGATTCGCCTGCCGCGGTAGAAAGCCCCTCGGCATAAATAAAGGGATAGGGCCACGCGGCCCTATCCCTTTTTGCTAGCTATGGCAGCTTGTGCGCTACTCGCGGCACAGGTGCACGGCGAAGCCGGCGAACTCGCGCTTAAAGTACACGAGCTTGGTACCACCGTCGGGCAGCAGCGCGCGCGACTCTTCGTTGACCTCGAGCCCGCGCTCGGCAAACCACTTCTCAGCTGCATCGATGTCGTTAACGGCAAAGCCGATGTGGCCCTTGGTGCCACGACCATTCTGCTTCATGACCTCGACCAGCGAATCGTTAAAGTACGAAACCGGGGTCTCGATAACGGGAAGGCCCATCATCGTCGAGAACAGCTCCGCGATCTCCAGGGCGTCTGCCGGGTCGGTAGCGTTGATGCCCACATGGGCAACGCGCATGCCAAAGAGCTCGACCGGACTGGCGTTCTGTTCATTCATACAGGTAGCGCCTACTGAGCCATGACGTCGAGGACGGCCTTCTCGGCAGCGACGCGGTTCATGCCGGTCATGAAGGGCACGCCACTCACGTACGGGCAGGTGAGGCCCTCGGGGGCAACGGTGGTGGCGATCAGCAGGTCGGCGCCCTCGTCGCAAGCGTCCTTGGCCTCGGAGATGGCGCACTGCACGATCTCATACTTGCCGGCATAACCGTTGGCGTCGAGCATGGTGGCGACCTTCTGGGCAACGAGCGTGGAAGTAGCAGCGCCAGCACCGCAAGCCAAAACGATCTTCTTCATAGGTAATGTCTCCCTTCGAGGTTTACTTTAGGTAAGTGTACCGCAGCGAGCGATGGCGCTCGGCCTCGATGCACTTTTATGCCAGTTTGCTTGCGCGCTGCGTATAATACATCTAGTACATGTTGTCATACCGCTCGCTTTACGAGCGACTAAGGACTCTGAAATGCCCGATTCCCGCACCCTCTGGACCGCCGTCGTTATCATCTGTATCGCCGTGTCGGTGTTCTTTAGCGTCAAAAAACGCACCACGTTTAAGCGCCTGCAGCAGCTTATGGCCGCCAAGCAGTGGGACGAGTTCGACCGTTTGCTCGACTCCAAACTCACCAGTATGCTGTATCCGCGTTACAACCGCGACTATCTGCGCCTGAACTCCTATCTGCTGCGCGAGGACCACAAGCGCGCCGACGAGATGTTCGAGCTACTACTGGGCCTTAACCTGCCCAAGATGCAGCGTGTCGACCTAGTGATCAAGGCCTTCAACTATTACGTTGGCCAGGAGGACCGCAAAAAGTCCAAGGAGCTGCTGCACGAGATCAAGGGCTTCGAGGGCGGCCAGGCCGAGACGGTCGCACGCGAGTGCCAGCTGATGTACGACACGATGATCCTCAAGCGCCACAACGACATCCCCGAGCTGGAGCGCATGCTCAAGGAGGCCGGTGACGACAAGGTCAAGAGCTGCCGCCTGGAATACCTGCTCGCCCTGCAGTACAAGAACAAGGGCGACGAGGCCAAGTTCCAGGAGTTCCTGGAGAAGTCGGGCCAGCACTCGATGGCCGTCAACGCGTAACGGACGGCTTGTGCTAGACTTCTAGTCTTACGGGGGCGTGGCGGAATTGGCATACGCAGGAGACTTAAAATCTCTCGCCGCAAGGATTGTGGGTTCGAGTCCCACCGCCCCTACCATATGATTGCTTGCGAGCCCGTGTTCCCCAGGGATGCGGGCTCGTTTCTTTTGGACGCCGTCAACTGCAGAGCAGCTCATTTGGGACGGGGCTTTTTTGACTACTTTTTCCGCCCACCCAATGAGTTTCCTACCACATTTTCCGATGGAAAAACGTGGTTGTCTCGCACATTTTCCGATGGAAAAACGTGGTTGTCTCGCACATTTTCCGATGGAAACACCCAAATGGCCTTATACTAACCGAGAGGGTTGGGAGGCAATATGCAGCGACAGCTTATGAGCGAACTTATCGCTTGGAAATCAAGGACGAATCGCAAACCTCTCTTGCTTAAGGGAGCCCGCCAGACAGGAAAGACTTGGCTTCTTAACGAATTCGCAAGCCAGCAGTATCGAAACGTCATTCGTTTTGACTTTATGCTCGAGCCGAGCACACGCTCGCTGTTCGATGGGGACCTCGACCCCAAGCGCATCATCTCCCAGATAGAACTCCTACGTGGCCAAACTGTAACGCCAGCAGACACGCTCATCATCTTCGACGAGATCCAAGAGGCCCCGCGCGGGATCACCTCGCTCAAGTACTTCAACGAGCTTGCACCCGAATACCACATCGTAGCAGCCGGTTCCTATATGGGCCTCGCGCTCCGACGCGAAAACGAGTCATTTCCCGTCGGCAAAATCGACCAGCTCACCATGCGTCC
>URRN01000105.1 GCA_900550185.1 uncultured Collinsella sp. | reverse complement strand
GTTTATAAGTGTTGCCGAGAGCTCGACTGTCCGCCATTCGCCCTCGTCACCATTGGCGGGCTCGATTGGAATCGCGAGCTGAGCCCCTGGGCATGCGACGGGACCGTACGCGATGCCGAGCCTTTCGGCGGCCAAGCTGCCGATTTTCTTGATGAGCTGCTGAATCAGATAATCCCACAGGTCGAATCATCACTTCCCTGCCCGCCTTCCTGGCGTGGCATTGCCGGTTATTCGCTGGCGGGCCTCTTTTCGCTTTGGACCCTCTGGCAAACCGACGCCTTTGACCGCGCCGCGAGCGCATCGGGGTCGCTATGGTTTCCCGACTTTGTCGACCGTGCCAGCACGGCCCCTTTTGCCGGCAGCCCGCAAGCCGTCTACCTGTCACTCGGCAAAAAGGAAACCAAGACGCCCAACCGCATGATGCGGCATGTACTCGACGACACACGCGCGATGGAAACGTTGCTCGTCGAGCGCGGCATTCCAACAACGCTGGAGCTCAACCCCGGCAATCACTTTGCCCAAACCGACTTACGCATGGCCCGCGGCATCCACTGGATACTGACACATTAAAAATGGTACCCACACGCATATACGCATGGGCACCATATCTTGTTTTAGCTGAACGCAGCTGCTACTCAGCAGCCTCCTCAAGCTCGGAGACATCAAACTCAAAGTCGTTACCCGGCAGGATGGCGTTGAGCACAATGCCCACCAGTGAGCCCACGGCAATGCCGGACAGCGAAATGGTCACGCCGCCCAGCTCCAACACGATGGCGCCGGCGGTGCTGTACGCGATGCCGAGCGAAAGCACGAGCACCAGCGCGGCAACCAGCACGTTGCGGTTGTTCTGGAAATCGACCTGGTTCTCGATGAGGTTGCGGACGCCCACAGCACTGATCATGCCGTAGAGCACGAGCGACACACCGCCGATCACACACGCCGGCATGGCCGCAATGACAGCCGCGAACTTGGGGCAGAACGAAAGCACGGTGGCGCAACACGCGGCAATTCGAATTATGCGCGGGTCGAACACGCGCGTCAGGGCGAGCACACCGGTGTTCTCACCATACGTAGTGTTGGCCGGAGCGCCAAAGAGCGAAGCCAGAATCGTGGCAAGGCCGTCGCCGAGCAGCGTGCGATGCAGACCGGGATCGGCAATGTAGTTGCGCTCGCAAGTCGAACCGATAGCAGAGATATCGCCGATATGCTCGATCATGGTCGCGAAGGCCAGCGGCATGATGGTGATGATGGCCGTCGTGGCAAGACCGCTATCGAACTGCGGCCCAAAGAGTGCAAACACGGTGTTGTCCCACACGATGGGCAGACCGACCCACGGAGCGGCGGCAACGCCCGAGAAATCAACCTCGCCCAGCGCAGTCGCAACGGCATAGCTCACCACAACGCCCAGCAGGATCGGCACAATCTTGACCATGCCACGGCCCCAGATGTTGCAGATGACGATAACGGCAACGCCAATGACAGCCACAAGCCAGTTGGTCTGGCAGTTAGCAATAGCGGAACTTGCCAGGATCAAGCCGATGGAAATGACGATGGGGCCAGTCACCACCGGCGGAAAGAAACGCATGACACGCTTGGCGCCAAACGCGCGGAAGAGCGCCGCCAGCACCGGATAGAGCAGACCGGCACAAGCTACGCCCAGGCAGGCGTAGGGCAAAAGCTCGGTCTCGCCGTTGGGCGCGATTGCGGCATAACCGGCAATAAAGGCAAACGATGAGCCCAAAAATGCCGGCACCTTACCGCGCGACAGGAAGTGGAACAGCAGCGTGCCCAAGCCGGCAAACAAAAGCGTTGCCGATACCGAGAGGCCGGTGAGCACGGGCACCAGCACGGTGGCGCCAAACATGGCAAACAGGTGCTGTAGGCCGAGCAGGAACATGCGCGGGCGGCCGAGCGACGATGCGTCGTAGATGGCATCGCTGACGGCGGGCGTCGAGGACTGGGACATGGATGTCCTTTCGAATGGAAGGGCGATCAGGCATATCGGATAACCTGCCCGAACGATACGATCCGAACCATTGTACGCGATACACTATGCCTCGCACGCGCCGCCACCTGCAAACACTAGCGCTATTTCCAAACGCGCTCGGCAATGCGCTTGACCAGCGCGATCTTTGCCCATTGCTCATCCTCGGTCAGCTTGTTGCCAATCTCGCAGCTGGCAAAGCCGCACTGAGGCGACAGATACAGGTTCTCGAGCGGCACGTACTTTGCGGCTTCACGGATGCGCTCGACGATAACATCCTCGTTCTCGAGCTCTGCCGCCTTGGTGGTTACCAAGCCCAGCACGACCTTCTTGCCCGGGGCAACGTACTTGAGCGGCTCAAAACCGCCGGCGCGCGGCGTATCGAACTCCAGGTAAAATGCATCGACATCCTCGTTTGCGAACAGGTACGGCGCGATGGGGTCATAGCCGCCCTCGAAGGCATAGGTGGAGTGGTAGTTGCCGCGGCACACATGCGTGTTGATGACCAGATCGTCGGGCTTGTCCGCGATGGCGGCATTGTTGAGCGCCACGCCCAGCTCGCTTACCTTTTGCAGGTCGACCGGGCTCATGCCGGTTTTGGCGACAAAATCGGTGTCGCAGTAGATGCCCCAGGTGCAGTCATCAAACTGGATGTTGCGGCAGCCTGCTGCGTACAGGTCGGCGATCACCGTGCGATAAGCGGCTGCGATGGCGTCGGCAAGTTCCTCATCGGTCTTATAGACAGCGCGCAGGCTCTCCTGCTGGCCGTCGCAGCGGTCGAGCGTGACTTCGGAGAACGTCTGGATCGGCGCCGGAATGGTTTGCCGCGCGACCTGGCCCTCCCCCTCGAGCGCCTTGACAAATTTAAAGTGCTCGACGAACGGATGGTTCTCGCCGCTAATGGGGCCGGTTACCACGGCGGTGTCGGCTGTGGTCTCCTCGTCGTGGAACATATAACCCGTACGCGAGGCACGGCGTTCAATGCCGTTAAGGCCCCACATAAAATCGAGGTGCCAGTAGCTGCGGCGAAACTCACCATCGGTGATGACCTGCAGGCCGGCGGCCTTCTGCTTTGCCACCAAATCGCGAATGGCATCGTCCTCGACGGCCTTAAGGCCGGAAGCGTCGAGTTTACCCGCGACATAGGCGGCACGGGCGTCCTTTACAGCCTGCGGACGAAGAAAGCTGCCGACAATATCGGCGCGAAACGGCGCGTTCGGTTGAATCGAAGTGCTCATAGATATCTCCCTTTGCATTGGTTGCTTTACTGGGACAGAGTATGAGCGCTCATATGACCATCGTAAAATATACGTTTATAACAGTTTGATATAGATGCTTCCTATATCAGTCTGGACTGTCATAAAGAGACTTGAACCGTGCGGAGCACAGCAGCCTAGATATGCTGACGAATCGCGTCGATATAGGCCCGGCCGTAGCGCGTGAGCGTCGTGTTCTTGCGCGTGATGATGCCAATCTCCATGTACTCGTCCACGTCGAGCGGAATCGAGATAATGCCGGGGCCGTTGAGCTCGTGGCTGATCACGCCCGAGCATACCGTGTAGCCGTTGAGGCCCATGGCCAGGTTGAACAACGTCGCACGGTCGCGCACGCGGATATTTTTGCGACGCTCGAACGTCGAGGTCAGCTCCTCGGAATAGTAAAACGAGTTGTAGCTGCCCTGCTCGTAGGACAGGAACGGGTAGTCTTCCAGATCCTCGAGCGTCACGCTGGAGCGGTCCGCCAGCGGATGGTCGGCGCAGACGAAGACATGCGGCGTGGCGCAGAAGAGTCCTTCGAACACGAGCTCGTTGGCCACCAGCATGCGCTCGATGACCTCGCGGTTATGCTCGGATAAGTACAGGATGCCCAGTTCGCTTTTCATATGCGCGACATCCTCGATAATCTCGTGAGTCTGCTCCTCGCGCAGGGTGAAGTCGTAGCGCGCGGCATCGAACTCGCGGATCACGTCGACAAACGCGTTGACGGCAAAGGAATAATGCTGGCAGCTCACACTAAAGTGCGGCACCTGCTCGGATGCGCCCTTGTACTTGCCCTCGAGCAGGTCGGCCTGGTCGAGTACCTGGCGCGCATAGCCCAAGAAGGTCTCGCCTTCCTCGGACACAATGACGCCCTTGTTGGTGCGCTCAAAGATGTGCACACCCATCTCGTTTTCGAGATCGCGAATCGACGCGGTAATCGAAGGCTGCGATACAAAGAGCCGGCGCGAGGCCTCGGTAATGCTGCCGCATTCGGCAACTTTGACGACATATCTGAGCTGCTGGAGCTTCATGGCTGTCTCCTTAGCTGTTCGTGAGATTCGCGTCGGCAGTACCCGGCAGGCGCATAAACGGCGGCATCTCCCCCGTCGCGGCGCAAGCGGCAATCTGATGCAAAGCCCCGGCAACCGCATCGTCTGCCGCAGCGCCGATATGCCAGCGCGCGGCAGCCGTGACAGCCTCGTTGGCATTGGCGACTGCAACGGAGTTGGGAACGGCATCGATCATGGGCAAATCGTTATCGGAATCGCCAAATACGGCCACCTCATCGGGCGTCAGACCCAAAGCGCGCGCTAGCTCCAGCGCAGCGCAGCCCTTGTCCCAACCAGCCGGAAGGATGTCGAACAGGCGCACTCGGTTGTTGGGAAACACGAGCGAGAGTTCCGGCACCTCAGCGGCAACGCGCTCGCGTAGCTCCGCGAGCTCCTCACGCGAACGGGCACTCCAGATATTCGCCTTGAACACCGGCGCGTCATCGACGACGGGACGGCACGGGGCCTCTTCGCCTTTGAGCCATGCGTTGCCGCCCGACTCCATGGCGCGACGAACGCGCTCGGGATCACTCGTCACGCAATAGGCATCGTTGCCCCAAAAGTCATCGCCCAGGCTATAGACCTTCAGATAGGTATCGTCGGTCTCTTGCTCAAGATAGTCGGCAAGACGCATGAGGGCACCGTTGTCGCTCGCACGGGAGGCAACAACCTCGCCGTCGACAAACATCACCTGGCCGTTACAGAACGCGCCAGTCGAGAAGCACTCGGAACGATTTTTGAACATCCAGCCCATCGCGGACGGCTGGCGACCCGAAACCGGGCCAAAGTGCAGACCCGCCGCCTGCATGGCATGAATGCCCTCGATGGCGTAGTCGCTGGCGCCGTCATGCCCGGCTGGAATCAGCGTATCGTCCATATCGGTCAGCACAAGTTTGATCATAGAGTCCCCCGTCATTTTCACCGTATCCATTGTAACGACCTGCCAATAAGGGACAGGTTTATTTTGGCAGGTTTTATCTGGGAAAATGCAACGCCCCAATTGCCACCTGCCAAAATAAACCTGTCTCTATTTGGCAGGTGCGCTAGTATAGGGAGCAACAGATTCGATGCGGGAGTGCCGGCGGTGCAAACCACAAGGCTGAGAGGGCATGGGGCCCAATCCTTTGAACCTGTCAGTTAATGCTGGCGTAGGGAGCATGCCGCCTTTACAGGGGCGCTGTCTATGCACAGCGCCCCTTTTCTATGCCAAGGAGGCATGTGCAGTGATTGATTCGGAGCAGCTTAAGCAACATATGGTCAAGGCCGTGGAGGAGATTCGCGCCACCAATCCGATGGCCGGCTCCATCACCAACACGGTGACGATCGACTTTGTCGCCAACGCGCAGCTCGCCGTGGGCGGTTCGGCCGCCATGGTCTATCTGCCCGACGAGGGCGAGGCACTCGTTGCCGGCGGCGGCGCCATCTATCTCAACATGGGCACGCTCTTCCCCATCTACGAGCAGACGATTCCCCGCGCGGCCAAGGCGGCACACGACGCCGGCAAGCCCTGGGTGCTCGATCCGGTGGGCCTGGGCATCGGCAGCCTGCGCACCCAGCTGGTAAACGAGCTCAAGCAGTACAAGCCCGCCATCGTGCGCGGCAACGCCTCCGAGATCATCGCGCTCGCCGGCCTGTGGGGTCTTGAGGGCGAGGCGGCTGATCTGAGCCGCGTGCGCGGTGTCGATACCACCGACACGGTCGACGCCGCCCGCGATGCCGCCGTGGCGCTCGCCCGTTACACCGGCGGCGCCGTAGTGGTCTCGGGCGAAGTCGACCTGGCCACCGACGGCACGACGGTGGCCAAGTCCCACGGCGGCAGCCCGCTCATGTCAAAGATCACCGGCTGCGGCTGCTCGCAGGGCGGCGTGCTGGCCGTGTACGCCTGCGTCACCGATCCGTTTACGGCGGCAGTCTGCGGTACCGCGGTCTACAACGTTGCCGGCACGCGTGCCGCCGCTGTCGCCGATGCCCCGGCAAGCTTTAAGGTGGCCTTTATCGACGAGCTCTACCGCGCGACCGCCCAAGACATCGCCAACAACCAGCTCGAGCTCGAGGAGGCATAAGCCATGTCCGAGCCCGCAACCAATACCGGCATGAACACGCTCGTCGCCGTGGCCATCGCCCCGTGCGGCACCGGCGATGAACTCTCCGCCGAGGTCGCCGAGGTCGTTCGCGTCATTCGCGAGAGCGGCCTTCCCAACCGCACCACCTCGATGTTCACCGAGATCGAGGGCGACTGGGACGAGGTCATGCAGGTCGTGCGCGACGCAACCTTTGTGTTGGCGAGCAAGGGCATCCGCACCGAAGTCGTACTCAAAGCCGATATTCGACCCGGATTTACCGACACCATGACCGGCAAGCTCGAGCGCATGGAAGCACAGATCAAGAAACAGGAGGAAGCACGATGAGCATCCGCGACAACCTTGATATCTCGGCCTATCTGGTGCTCGGCCCCGAAAACACGCTCGGGCGCCCCGTGGGCGATGTGGTGGCCCAGGCACTCGACGCCGGCTTTACCTGCATCCAGGTGCGCTCCAAGGTGGCAAGCGCCCGCGAGATCATTGCGCTGACCGGCGACGCCGCGCAGGCAATCGCACAGGCCGGCAAGACCGGTCAGGTCGCCCTGTTAATCGACGACCGTCTGGACTGTGTACTCGCCGCGCGCGAGCAGGGCATTGCCGTCGACGGCGTGCACGTAGGCCAGAGCGACATTCCCGTCGAGGTCTGTCGCAAGCTGCTGGGCCCCGACGCCATCGTGGGCCTTTCGGCCCGCTGCGAGGAGATGCTCGAATACGTCAAGACCGCCGACATGAGCCTGGTCGACTACCTGGGCATCGGCCCGCTCCACGAGACCGAGACCAAGCGCGACTGCGGACGCG
>URRN01000104.1 GCA_900550185.1 uncultured Collinsella sp. | reverse complement strand
TCGTCAAGATCGCCTGCGACCGCGCCGGGCACTGCATCGCGATCACTGGGGCTCGCCCGTTCATACGATGACAAGGACAGGACCTCGGTCGACGAGAGCGGAACATCTTTATCATCGATGCGTTTGTAGCTGCCGCCTTGAGCGCCCCGCTCTATGACATAACAAGGCTTGCTCGACGGGTCGAGCTCCTCAATCGTGATGACCAGAACCACGGTGCCCTGGAGCTCCACGCGTTCAATGGTGTATTTGGGCGGATTGGCCAGTTTTCCGCGCCCGCCGGCATCACCCATGCCCGCTACGAATTGGTTGAGCACCTTCTCGGTCTCAAAGTTCTCAACCGGGACAAAGCCCGCGCGCTCGCTCACGCCGAGCACGATAATTCCGCCAGCGGTATTCGCGAATGCGCTAACCGTTTCCCATACGTCGCGGGAAAGCGTCGTGGCGCTCTCCTTGACCTCGACGTTAAGATCGTCCGAGCCCATGCGCCTTAAAGACTCGAGCAGACCGGTCAGCTCGTTTTCGTTCATCTGCATGTCCTTTCGCTCGGCCCGGCGGAGAATGCCGCGAATAGATTTCCTTCGTCTCTCAGTTATCTCTCGTAATTATCTCTCATCTTTCTGCTATCTCTCATATTAGAGATAAGTGAGAGATGAAAGATAAGATATCTGCCATTTGTTTCATTTAAACATGTTTTTGCTGGTAGAATAATCAGTATTGAGACAATACCATGATTGCTTGTCTCTTTGCAGATCAGTTATCTCTCATATTTATCTCTCATCTTTCTGTTATCTCTCATATTAGAGATGAGTGAGAAATGAGAAATGCATGAGTAGTGGACGGTCAGGAATCGAGAGTGGATTTCCGGACGGTTTTTTGGCGTTTTGGGGCTGTTTCCGTCCGAAAATCCACTCTCGTTCAATTTGCGTCCGAATTTCCACGCTCGTGTGCCAGAAAATCCACGCTCATCCGGCAGATTGGTCGAAGGCCCCATATGGGTATACTCTCGGGGATTCGACTCGATTCGCCCCCGTTGGGGCGCCAAAGGAGACTGCATATGCCCACTACCTCAACCGACCCGCGCGCCGCTGCCGCCGCGCTGCTGGTGCCCGGTACCACCTGCCATGGTTTTGCCGTCGAGCGCTGCGAGACCGTGCCCGAGCTCGACTCGGACGCTTACGTGCTGCGCCATACCACCTCGGGCGCTCGCCTGCTGCACCTGGCGTGCAACGACGAAAACAAGGCCTTTGCCATTGGCTTTAAGACGCCGCCGGCCGATTCCACCGGCGTGTTCCATATTCTTGAGCACTCGGTGCTGTGCGGATCGGCCAAGTTCCCCGTCAAGGAGCCGTTCGTGGACCTGATCAAGAGCTCCATGCAGACGTTCCTCAATGCTATGACCTACCCCGACAAGACCATCTACCCCGTTGCCACTACCAATGAACAGGACCTGTACAACCTGATGGACGTGTACCTGGACGCGGTGTTCAACCCGGCCATCTATACCAAGCCCACCATTTTTGAGCAGGAGGGCTGGCACTACGAGCTGGACCTGCCGGAGGGCGCTGGCGGCGACGGCAGCGCCGCCAGCCTGCGCGAGGGCACGCTGCGCTATAACGGTGTAGTGTTCAACGAGATGAAGGGCGCGCTGTCCGACCCCATGAGCGTGCTGGACGACGCCGTCAACGCCGCGCTCTACCCCGACACCGCCTATGCGCACGAGAGCGGCGGCGATCCGCGCGCGATTCCCGCGCTCACCTACGAGCAGTTCCTGGATACGCACGCGCGCCACTACAATCCTTCCAACTCTTATATAACGCTCTACGGCGACCTGGACGTGGACCGCGCTCTGGCGTTTTTGGACGAGCGCTATCTGTCGCAGTCGAGTGCCGCGAGCCGCCGCATGGACGCCGCCGTCGCCGCCGGCGAGGACCCGTCCACGCTGGCGCCCAATCCGCTGGACGTGCAGGCGCCTGTGACCTGCGAGTATAAGCGCGTCGAGATGGCCACCACGCCCGAGAACGCCCTGGTGGGCCTGGGTCTTGTGCTGGGCAGCGCGCTCGACCGCAAGCGCACGATCGCGGCGGATATCCTGTTCGAGGCGCTGCTGGGCTCCAACGAGGCACCAGTTAAGAAGGCCATTCTGGCCGCCGGCCTGGGCGGCAACGTGGTGAGCTACACCGCGGCCGAGAGCCTGCAGCCCTACGAGCTCATCATGCTGCAAAACGCGCAGCCCGGCGTAGCGCGCGAGCTGCGCCGCGTGTTCCAGGACGCCTGCCGCGACCTGTGCGAGCACGGCGTTCCGCGCGAGCGCCTGGAAGCCATCATCAGCAGCAACGAGTACGACCTGCGCCAGCGCGACTATGGCATCGCCGACGGCGTGGCCATTGCGTGCGACGCGCTGAGCACCTGGCTCTACGATGACGACGCCGCGACGCTGGCACTCAAGTACGGCCCTGTGTACGAGGAGCTGCGTGGCGAGCTGGACGGCAGCTACTTTGAGGACCTGCTGCGCGAACTGGTGCTGGAAAACGACCACATGGCGCTGGTCGAGCTGGTGCCGGTGGACGCCGCCGAGGGTTCGGAGGGCGCAGAGGCCGCAGAGCTGGCAGCCAAGTGCGACGCCATGACCGATGCCGAGCTGGCCGACGTGGTCGAGCGCACGGCTGCGCTACGCACCGCGCAGGAGGCAGAAGACACGCCCGAGGCCAAGGCCACGCTGCCGCGCCTACGCGTGTCCGACATTGGAGAGGCGCGCCCCGAGCCGCCGCTGGTCGTGGACACCACTGCGCCCATCCCCTGCCTGCGCCACGGCATCCCCACCAACCGCCTGGCCTACGCCATGCAGTATTTCGACCTGAGCTGCGTCGCGTTTGAAGACCTGCCCTATGTGACGCTGCTCTGCCGCCTGCTCAAACAGCTGCCCACGAGCGAGCACTCGGCCGAGGAACTCGACAATCTGCTCGCCGGCAAGCTGGGCTTTTTGAGCTTTACGACCGAGGTCATGACCCAGCCCGACGTGGACGGCGTGCGCCCTTATCTGCTGGTGAGCGCCGGCGCCCTGTCCGAGAAGATCGATGCGCTGGCGAGCCTGCCGCGCGAGGTGTGGTCGAGCACGCTGTTGCTCGATGCTGACGCCGACCGCGTGCGCGACGTGCTCACGCAGATTCGCATTGGGCTTGAGCAAGGCTTTATCAACAACGGACACTCGGCGGCACTCGGCCGCGCGATGAGCTACACCTCGCCTTCGGCCGTGGTGCGCGAACAGCTCTCGGGCGTGGACTTCTACCTGTTCCTGCGCGATTTGCTCGAGCACTTTGACGAGCGCCTGGACGGCCTGCGTGCCAAGCTTGCCGAGCTGGCAGACCGCATCTTTGTGGCCGACGGCTGTATGGCGAGCTTTACCGGCAGCGATGAGGACTTTGACGCGTACTGGGATGCCGCGGGCAACCTGGGGCTGGGCGCGGGCGACGGCGCTGGCAGCGGCACGCTCGTGGTACCGGAGCCGCGCGACCGTCACGAGGCTTTCGTCATCCCCAGCGACATCTGCTTTGCGGCAAGCGCGTGCGACCCACGTCGCTTGGGGCTCGACGTGACGGGCGCCTGGGCGGTTGCCGCCAACGCGCTCTCCTACGACTACCTGTGGAACGAGATCCGCGTTAAGGGTGGCGCGTACGGCTGCGGATTCCGCGCGGCCGGCGAGCGTCAGGCGGCGTTCTACACCTACCGCGACCCGGCAATCGACCCCTCGATTGAGCGCGTGGCGCGCGCAGGCGAATGGCTCGGCAGCTTTGAGCCCGACGAGGCCGCCTTTGAGGGCTTTATCGTGAGCTGCGTGAGCGGCATGGACGCGCCCGTGAAGCCGTACGCGCTCACCAAGCGCCGCAACACGACCTACCTGGCCGGGCTCGATCCGCACGCGCGCGAGGAGCGTCGCGCCCAGATGCTCGCCGCCACGCCCGGTGAGCTGCGCTCGCTCGGCGCCGACGTGACGCGCATTGCAGCCGAGTCGCCCACCTGTGTCTTTGGCGGTCGAGACGTCATCGCCAAGAGCAACGCCGGCTTTAACGTAGTCGACCTGCTGGGCTAACCACAACAAGCAAAACCACTACAAAGGGGACAGGCCCCTTTGTAGTGGTTCGAACACTTGTTCTATACGTACACATGTTCTATAGTATGGGTGATTGCATCGGATCTAAATTGCAACTAGAATATAGTTGCAGAATGTGAGGCGGGATGACTCGAGCCGATAAACTCATCGCCCAACTGTTTAGCTGCCCTTCGACGTATCGGTATGCCGATTTTTTAAAAGTCATGGCCTCATATGGCTTTGAAATGGACAGCAAAGGCAAGACATCCGGATCGCGCATTCGCTTCTACAGGCCCTCAGATGGCAGGATGTTCGTGATGCACGCGCCTCATCCATCTGACGAATTGACAGCGGGGACAATTCGAAACATCGTTCGATTTCTGCAGGATGTCGGAGGCAGTCATGAGTAACGTTTTGGCATACAAGGGCTATTTCGCCCCAGTCGAGTTCGATGCCGAGCAGCATGTACTAACAGGTATGGTCGCCGGCATTAGGGACGCAATCGTATTTGAAGGCTCCACGGCTGAAGAAGTGGAGCAATGCTTCCACGACGCCGTCGACGATTACCTTGAGTTTTGTGCCGAAAAGGGCAAGGAACCAGAGCGGGCTTTTAAGGGCTCGTTCAATGTGAGAACAGGCTCCGAGCTTCACAAGCAGGCAGCACTGGCGGCGGCAAAGAAGGGCGAGTCACTCAATAAGTTTGTGACCGAAGCAATCGCCGCGGCGTTATAGCGTTAACGCATGGGCCAAAACCACCACAAAGGGGACAGGCACCTTTGTGGTGCTTTCGACATTTGCCCAAATAAAACCTGCCAAAATAAACCTGTCCCTTTTTGGTAGGTTTGGGAGAGGAAGCCGGGATGGACAAGGCTGAGTTGCGGCGGGCGGTGATTGCTCGGCGTGATGCTCTTGATTTGGACTTGCGGGCGGCGAAGTCTGCTGATATCTGTGCGCGGCTGGTTGAGCTGCTGGGCCGCTTGGATGCCGCGGCGCCGCACACCGTTGCCGTCTATGCCGCGATGGGTTCCGAAGTCGACTCAGCCGCGTTTGCCGCAGCTGCCGCCAAACGTGGCTGGCGCGTGGCCTATCCGTGCATGCTCTCGGCAACAGACGCCGCAGCTTGTGGCCAGCGCATGTGTATGCGGGCAGTTGCTGCCGGCGACGCGGACGCGGCTCCGTTTATCGCCCACCCCACGCGGGCCTTTGCGGCCACGGACATCGACAGCAGCCGCTTCCCTATCGTGCCTGCCGAAGCTCTCGACATGATCGTCGTGCCGCTCGTAGCATTCGACCGCACCGGCATGCGCCTAGGCTACGGCGGCGGCTGCTATGACCGCTACCTGCCCATGCTCTCGCCCGTATGTCAAATCGTCGGCATCGCCTTTGACGAACAGCACGTCGACCACATCCCCACCGATGCCCACGACCTGCCGCTGCCCAACATCATCAGCGCCTAACGGCTGGCACGCTGCACCCCACAAAAATGAGCGTGGAAAATTTCCCACTTTGGGCCTGTTCGGGGGCAAAAAACGGGAGATTATCCACGCTCATTATTCAAACGTCCGATAATCCACGCTCGTGTGTCCGAAAATCCACGCTCAACCAAATCACGTCTAAATTCCCACGCTCATCCGTCCGGATTTCCACGCTCGTGCAGCCTAACACCCTGTAACCGTCTCAGCAGGCACGCGGCACGCCGGCAACCTTGAGCTTGCGATCGAGCTTTGTCGGATCCCTTAGGTCATCCCAGCACAAGCGCACAATCTTGCAGTTATCGAGCATCGAAAGCCTCGACTCGCGCTGGCGCTCGTCAAATTGCGCCTTTGCGAGCTTGCCCTCCTCCGCCGCCTTCTCGCTTTTAACGAATCCGTCGAACTCCCCAATAATCAACCGGTCACCCACGCGCCACAAATAGTCAACGCGATACGGCCTTCCCGGCTCAACCGGATCGAACAGCTCAACTTGCAGCTCCGGAACCTGCCAGCCGCGCTCGATCATCAGCGCACGCGCCTTGGACTCGCCGCCGTTTTCCGACAAGCCGTCGGCACACCGCGCGACCCTGCGCGCCGTCACAACACCGCGACGATTCAAGCCAAGCCTGTCGACCGTCTCAACAAGATGCTCCTTCGACAAAAGCTGCTCATGGAGCGCCGAGTCCGCAATGATCAGCCCTTCGACAAACGATGCATCGACCAGGCAATCCGCAATCGTTTGATCGATATCGGTCACGGCAATATCCATCTCGCTGGCCCGTGTCCGATAAGCATACCGATGGCGAACGACTTGAGAGCCTGGCGTCGTCGATTGCGCCGGCATCGCGGCGATATGGATGTGCGTCAAATTGGCATGCGAAACCGAAAGGCCATAGACAACGGCCGCCGTATAGGAGCAAAACGTCCAGTCGGGGTGCTTTTGCGCAAGCGCCCGCACCCGATGCAGATAACGCTGCCGAAACTTGAGCTCGGACCAGTATTCCGGACGCGCATACAGCCCCGGCATAACCGCTTCGAGACTTCCCGCCTCCGCCCGCCGCTCAATCTGCTTTGCCTCCGCCGCCGTGCGCGCGTACACGCAGCTCATCTGCTGTTCGCATGCTTTAATGTGACTTGCAAGCCTTTGATTCGCCGTCATGTTTCCCATGTCGCCTCCCAAATCTTGGAACGGCGCAAACGTACCAGACGGTTTCATGCGAAGTCTGACCAAATACCGTCCAGGCGCTGACCAAATGCTTGACGGTTTTGGACGTTTTAGGCTGATGTCTTATATCTGCAGGTAGGGCGGTTGTCGAGAGGTCCCTGTCTCCACATTTTGAGGCCTTGGTCCATCGGATTATCAGAAAGAAAAACCCGTCGAGATTCAAGACTACGCCAAATGCGACTTTGCCTCTGCACGCACCGTCGCTTAGCCGAGCCATCGGCATCTACATGCCTAAAAAATGAGCGTGGATAATCTCCCGTTTTGAGCCTAGTTTCAAGCCAGAAGTGGGAGATTATCCACGCTCGATTTGTAAATGTCCGAAAATCCACGCTCGTCCGTCCGGATATCCACGCTCGTCACGCCGCCGGCACAGCAGCAGCCGTAGCCTAGTGCTCCTCGCCGGCGCGGGCTAGGTCGTAGGGCGTGGTCTGGTAGACGTAGTAGTTG